>DASRCB010000034.1:0-17175 GCA_035653295.1 Bryobacteraceae bacterium | reverse complement strand
CCATTTCGGGATCATGGGCATTCACGCCGGGGAGTCCACTGTGGACCTGTCGTGGCGCCGTGTCGCGGGCGCGTCAGTTCTGCACATCGCCAATCACAGCGAAAAGCCAGTGACCATCCATTACGCGCCGGCGCTCGCGAGAACGGCCGAGGTTCGCTCGGCCGACCTGAAGTACGAACGCGGAGGTTCGCTGACGGACTGGCACCCCGCCTTCGAAATCGCGGCCCGTCCCGGCGCGAGCGATTTCCATATGACGGTGGACCATGACCTCGGTTACGAGCTGGACACTTCTCCCCTGCAACTCGGCTCGGTGGGCGAGAACGCCAAGGTCATCCGCGAGAACTGGGCGGCTGACGGCGTCACCATAACGCTCCAGGGCTGGCCGGGGCATGTGTATACGATTCGCCCATACAAAGACGGCGCGGCTGCGGCCCCCGTACAGGTAGCCATGCCGAACGGCGGAACCACGCAGGTGCACCTGGCGCTTTGATTTGAGTTGTTACCATAGCGTTTCCAATCCAAATGCCTCTTTACCAGGTGATCGTTCTGGCCATCATTCAGGGTCTGACGGAGTTTCTGCCGGTCAGCAGCACCGCTCATCTCGAGCTCACGCAATGGCTGTTCGGCTGGCATTTTCAGCATGAGGTCTACGACTTCGCCTTTGACATCGCACTGCATGCGGGAACGCTGCTGGCCGTAATACTCTACTTCTTTCGCGACTGGGTGCAGATCATCGGCCAGGCCTTCGGAATGCGGATCGGGCGCGACCGCGACCTGTCGGTCAATCCCGGCCTGTTGTGGTTCATCATCCTGGGCACGATCCCGGTGGGTCTGGCCGGGCTGGCCTTCGGCAAGCAGGCAGAATCAACCTGGAAGAATCCTTACGTGATCGGCGCTATGCTTGTCGCGGTCGGCGTCCTAATGTGGATCGGCGAGGTCACGGCGCGGCACGTCCGCGATATGTCGAAAGTGAATGCCGCCGATGCCGGCGTGATCGGGCTTGCCCAGGCCCTGGCGATCGTACCGGGAACTTCACGGAGCGGCATCACCATCACCGCAGGCCTGTTCCGCAACCTCGATCGGGAAACGGCAGCCCGCTTTTCATTCCTGTTGTCCACGCCGGCGATCGCCGCCGCGGCCCTGAAGGCCTGGTGGGATCTGCACAAACACGGCGGTATCCCGCACGAGATGCGCATCCCCTGCGTCGTTGGGATCCTGGTTAGCGGATTCGTGGGTGTTCTGGTGATCGCGTTTCTGCTGGACTTCCTCCGCCGCCATACCCTGAAGCCGTTCGTTTACTACCGCATCGTTTTTGGCATAATAGTAATCGCTCTGGCTATTCGGTTCCGCTTCCACGCGGGATGAATCTCTTAGGCCCCACACGGCATCGCCGTCTCAACGAGGCCGCGGCGTTCGTGTATCTCTTCGCAGGTCTGTTCGTCGCGCTCAGCCTGCTGTCGTATTACCCAGCCGATCCCTCGTTCAACACCGCTGTCGGCGCGGTAAAGCCGCACAACCTCACCGGTGTCGTCGGCGCTTATCTGTCCGACCTTTTGTTCCAGTGTTTCGGTCTGACCGCCTTCGGTCTGCCGGCTCTTATGCTGGTCGTTGCCTGGCGGTGGATGCGCTCGCGGCCGATCGACGCTCAGGCGGTTCGTGTAATCGCAGCCGGCATGCTGTTCTTCAGCGTCTCGACGGCGCTGGCGCTCCTCCGCTCGTTTCGTCCGTGGCATGGCGCATTTACGGCCGGCGGCATCCTCGGCCTCGTTCTGTCCGATTCTCTGCTGGCGTCGTTCAATTTGGCCGGGACTTTGCTGATCGTCGCGACCACCTTTATCCTCGGCGTTTATCTCATCTCCACGTTCTCGATGGCCACTCTGGACGGTTGGCTGGCGCCACCGCGCCGGATGCTGGCGCGAATGGGGGATCGCTTTGCCGCGTGGCGCGAACGCCGCAGGCAGGAAGCGATCGACCGCGCAAAGGCGCGCGCCGAAAAACGGCTGCAGGCTCGCCGCGAGAAGCCGGAGCCTGCCGCAAGACCTGCGCAGCGCCGGACAAAGCAAGAGCCGCCCGCGGTGGAAGAGCGTCCGTCCGGAGTCGACCTGCCCTTCGATTTGGACGAAGAGGATACGCCGCCGCTGGCTGCGCCGCCGCTTGATGAAATTCCGATACGCGAGTTGGAATTCACGCCTCCTCCGCCGCCGGCGGCGCCAATGCCGCCGCCCGAGCCGGAGGTCGATCGAAAGGGCGCTCACGCGAGCCGGCGGCCTCACGACGAGTACCATGTCCCTCCCACCGAACTGCTTAACGAGCCTCCCGGCCGAAACACCTTCGACAGCGCGGAGCTGAAGGAGACTGCCGGCCTCATCAAGGCCCGTTTGGAAGAGTTCAACGTGCTCGGCAACGTGGTGCAGATCAACCCTGGCCCGGTGGTCACAACCTTCGAGTACAAACCGGACGCAGGAATCAAGTACAGCCGGATCACCGCGCTTACGGAAGATCTCTGCCTCGGGTTACAGGCCGAATCCGTGCTGATCGAGCGCATCCCCGGCAAGCCGACGGTCGGCATCGAGGTGCCCAACTCGCACCGCGAGGTGATCAGCCTGCGCCAGATCCTGGAATCCGAGGAATTCCGGAACTCGTCGTCCAAACTGACCATCTGCCTGGGCAAGGATATTAACGGGCGCATCAAGGTGGCGTCGCTGGAATCGATGCCGCACCTGCTTATCGCCGGCTCCACCGGGTCGGGCAAGAGCGTGATGCTGAACTCGCTGATTATGAGCGTGCTGTACAAGTCCACGCCCGACGAGATTCGCCTGATCATGGTCGACCCCAAGCGCGTGGAACTGGGTATCTACGAGGGCATTCCGCACCTGCTGACGCCGGTGATCACGGACGCCAAGAAGGCGACCAACGCCCTCAAGAACGCGGTATTCGAGATGGAACGGCGCCTCAAATTATTGGCCTCACAGGGCGTGCGCAACATCGATCAGTTCAATCGCAAGGTGCGCCAGATGCAGGCCCAGCCGCGCAGTCTTTTCGAGGAGGACGCTGCGCCCGAAGAGGACGAACTGCGGCCGCTGCCGTATATCCTGATCATCATTGACGAGTTGGCCGATCTGATGATGCTGGAGCGCGCCGGCGTCGAGCAGGCGGTAACGCGATTGGCGCAGATGGCTCGAGCCGTAGGCATGCACCTGGTGCTGGCGACGCAGCGGCCCAGCGTGGACGTGATCACGGGGCTGATCAAAGCCAATTTCCCGTCGCGGATCAGCTTCCGGGTGGCGACGCGCGTCGATTCACGAACGGTGCTGGACGTGATGGGGGCCGAGCACCTGCTGGGTAAGGGGGACATGCTGTACCTGCCGCCTGGCTCATCACGCCTGGTCCGCGTGCACGGCGCCTATGTTTCGGAGAACGAGATCAACCGCGTGGTGGAGTTCTGGAAGGAACAGGCGCCGCCGGAATACGATCAGACGTTCCTCATGGCGCCCCCCAGCGAGGACGAAGAAGGCGGGGGAGAAGACGAGGCGATCGACGGAACAGAAGATCCCATGTATCAGGATGCCGTACGCGTTGTGCTGGAGATGGGCAAGGCCTCTACCTCCACTCTGCAGCGACGACTGCGGCTCGGCTACGGACGCGCGGCCCGTATCCTCGACATGATGCAGCGCGAAGGGATTATCGGGCCACCGGACGGCAGCAAGCCGCGGGACGTGCTCAAACGCCCGGACTGGCTGAGCGAAGTGGAGAGCACGCGGTTCTGATCACGTCTCACCGCGACCCTTTGCCGCGCAGAGTCGGCGGTACGGCGCGTGGGTCATACCGCGCGTGCTCGCTGGTATCGAGGACATCGTCCAGCAGAGTAATGTACAGGGCCATCAGCCGATAGGTGTTGTAGTAATCCTCGACGCTCAGCGCGGACAGGTTGTCTTTCCTGGTGTGCAACAAGCGCCAGTTCTCCGGGGTCAGAGAATGCACGATGAGCGTGGGTACTCCCCGTGAACGAAACGCATCGAAGTCCGACGTGCCCACTTCGTTGAAGTTGACCAATCTGACGTGCATGCCAACCGACGAAGCGGCCCGCAGGAGATCCTGCAGCAGCATCGGATCAGCCGTTATAGTTTGAACTTCCGGCGGACCCGCCCCAATCGAATCGAGATCAATCATCGCGGCCGTTCTGCGCAAGCCCTCCGAACCCAGATGGCCGACGTAACTGTGCGATCCGAGCAAGCCTGCCTCTTCGGCCGTAAAACCCGCAAACACATATGTGTGATGGCGTGGGATGGTCTTTATGCTTTCGGCCAGGGACGGCAATAGCGCCGCTCCACTCCAGTCATCGATGACGCCAAGGCCCTTTTCCGCATGGTCCGTATGCGCGCCAACTATGATTTCGGAAGTCGTTTCGCCGCGAATCGTGCAGACTACGTTGGGTTCGGCGACGCGTTCCACACGCTGGAGTTCCAGATCCTGGGCGGGGCAGCCTGCATCGGTGAACATGCGTCGCAGCACGTCCGCCCGATTTCGGTTTTTCACTGTCGCTGTCGAGACACGATCAACGACAATGTCGCGCGGGGTTGTGTTGAAGCGGACGGCGACGCTCGCCGCGGACAGGGACGCCGCCACTGCCGCGAGGAAACTTAGTGTCGGCAACGCTCTCCGGGATAAGTTCGATGCTGCAGGCATGATATCGAAAAGCCACTCGTTCGGCCATTGCCCCCGGCCACTGACGGGCTCAGTGAGGCTTTCGGTGTCTGGGAACCGAAACGGCGCCTCCGGAGGTCGTGCGTGCACAGCCGATCCACTCCTGGTGACGGCCCGCAACCGCAACGCCGCGCTTGCCCGCGGCCTCAAAACCTGATACTCGTACTTGCATGCCCCGCCGCAACCTGCTTGCTTCCGCACTGATCCCGCTTGCGTCACTGATCGCCGCCGACAACCCGGTCCACCGCCCACCGATAGTCGGCGTCGCACACATTGGGCTGAAGACGAACGATCTGGCTGCATCGCGCACCTTCTACGGGCACGTGCTCGGTTTCGCCGAGCCCTTCAGCCTCGACAAACCGAACGGCAGCCTGATGCTCACCTACTTCAAGGTGAATGACCATCAGTACATCGAGGTCTTCCCGGAACTGAAAAGTGAGACCGAGGACCGGCTGTCGCATATCGCCTTCGAGACCACCGATATCCGCCAGCTTCGGGACTACCTGGCCAGCCGCGGCGTGAATGTCCCCGAATCAGTGCCCACCGGCCGCGACGGCAACCTCTCGATGATGATCAAAGACCCCGACGGGCACAACGTCGAATTCGTGCAGTACATGCCCGGTTCCCTGCACTCCAGCAACTTCGGGAAATTCCTGCCGGCGACCCGGATTTCGCAGCGCATGATCCACGTCGGCGTCACCGTGGCCGACCGCGCCGCGGCGGATCGCTTTTATCGCGACATTCTGGAGTTCAGGGAAACCTGGCACGGAGGCATGACGGATGCGCAGACCGACTGGATTGATATGCGCGTGCCCGAGGGAACCGATTGGCTCGAATACATGCTGAACGTGCACAATCCCTCGCCTCACGCGCTCGGGGTTATGCACCATCTCGCCCTTGGGGTCCCGGACATAAAGGCGGGTTACGAAACCGTGCTGAAGAACGGATACAAACCAAAAGAGCCGCCGCAGATCGGCCGCGATGGCAAATGGCAGCTCAACCTGTATGATCCCAACTACACGCGGGTGGAACTGATGGAGCCGAAGCCGGTGCAGAAGCCGTGTTGCTCGCCGATAAGCAGCGATTAGCGCAAAAAAATAAGCGGGGCATCATGGCGGAGCCCCGCATTGACTCGGAGGAGTAATCGCTTTAGAAGCTGATCGGCGGAATCGCGTCCGGCCTTTAGCCCCTGACGCGTCCGATTACCGTAAGGCCTAACGGTAATAAGATTGTGCGACTTAGCGGCCACTGCTAATCTGCTAGAGCGCACCGATCGACGACCAGGAGGAGAAACGGGGGCAGTACCAGAATGGCTATACTGCCCCCCGGTTCTGAATGCACGTTCCACGGCTGCTCAGTTTTCGCGAGATCACAACTCAACCTCCTGCTCACGATCGAAAGCAGCGGGGGCAGGCTGAGCCCTCCGGGAACGACCTCGGCAGCGCAGTCGTCATGTCGGCCGTGTGCAATGAGTTCGAGCTTGCGACCATCCGCATTGCAGGGAAATGGCTGGCCGTAAGCTGTGTCCAGTCGGAAACTCTGCCGCGGCTGCGGCACGCGTTCAGCTCCGAGGAGAACGCGCGATTCGTCGCTTATCTCGGCCTGGCCACGCACTTCCGCTCCCGCGGTACGCAGCCTCCCGGCTTCGATGCGTTCGTATGGCAGCGCGAAGCGAATCCGGCGGCGTGGCTGTCGCGAGTCTTCGGACCGGACGGCGTGGATCACGAGAAATAAAGTCCCGAACACTGCCTGAGAAAATGGGCCTTGCCCCGAGAGCCCGCGCCGTATCGCATTTTCCTTCTGTCTCCCGCGAACGCCGGCGGCGAACGGGCGCGCATGGTGCTCCGTGAGCAGGCCGGCTTCGACCTGGCAGTAAAGCTACGCACGGAAGGCGCGCCGATCGGGGACGTGTTCAGTTTCGTCAGCGGTCTGTACTTCCGGGGCAAGATGGCCTACGCCCGCGCGTTCGCGGCGCCACCACCCGGCGTGCCGGGATCGGTTATTATCACGCAGGGCGCGGGACTCGTGCCGCCGGAGACCATCGTTACACTCGATCAACTGCGCGCCATCGCCGCAGTGCCCATCGACGCCGCCGACCCGCGCTATCGCGAGCCGTTGGAACGTGACGCGGCCCTCATCTGCGAAGCCGCCGGCCGGGACTGCCAGTTCGTACTGCTGGGCAGCATCGCCACCGGTAAGTACGCCGATCCCCTGCTGCGCGTCTTTGGCGACCGCTTGCTGTTCCCGGCCGAGTTCGTGGGCCGCGGCGACATGAGCCGGGGTGGGCTGATGCTTCGCTGTGCCCGCGCCCGCATGGAGTTGAATTACGTCCCCCTTTCCGGCGCAACCCGGCATGGCCCGCGTCCTCCAAAGCTGCCAAAGTGGCGGCGAGAATAGCAATATGCTCCGCGTCGCCCTGACGACCAGCAATGACACGAACGCGCAGCCGTACGAGGACGCCCTGCGGCCGTATTTCGACGCGGAGCGCGTCCTTCCCGGCGACACGCGCGCCGCCACCGAGTTTGCGGCGCTCGTGCTTGCCGGCGGCCACGATATCAACCCCGCCGCATACGGCGAGGCGCGCGCGCCTGAGACCGAAAAGCCTGACGATGCCCGCGACGAACTGGAGCGGCGCATGCTCGGCGAGGCGCTGGCGGCTGATCTCCCGGTACTGGCAATCTGCCGCGGCGCGCAGATGCTCAACGTCGCCACGGGAGGAAAGCTGATCCAGCACCTCCCGACGACTGCGATGCACCGGCGGCGTGGAATCCTGCACGCGCATGACGTGCGCGTGCGCGAGGGCACGCGTTTAGCCGAAATCTGCGGGGCGGCGCGGCTGGACGTCAACTCACGGCATCATCAGGCCATCTCCCCGGAGCACGTTGGCGCGGGCCTCCTCGTTACCGCAACCAGCGCTGGTGACGAGGTGGTCGAGGCCGTGGAGATGCCGGCCCACCGCTTCGTCGTGGGCGTGCAGTGGCATCCGGAGGATAGCGTTGGGGTGCGCGAATCCGACCGCCGACTGTTCGCGGCGTTTGCCGCGGCGGTCAGCGATCGTGCGAAATGAGCACACCCATTCCGACTTTGTTCTCCGATGCCTCATGCCACAGCACATACAGCTTGTCGTTGCCCCCGAAGATCGCATTCACCGTGTCGGGCTGTGGGCTGAAATCGTGGCCGGGGCCGCAAGCCTTCCACGCCGCGCCGTTCGGTGATCGCGCAACTACTGGGTTCCCGCATCTCGCCTCACCACTTCCACTGTTCGAACCGTAAACGGCCGCCGCCGCGCCGTGCGAATCGAGCGCAACGGACAAAGGCGGGTTGGTCGAGCGCGGACCATCAACCGGCAGCATAACTGGTGGGCTCCATTTCGCACCGTCGATCGAGGCCGTGTACCAGACGGTCAAATCCGCATGGCTCTGGTCGCGCGGCGCGCTGGCGATCAGGGCGATGGCGCGGCCGTTAAGAGAGAGGCTCACGTCCGGCCGATCGACGCCCTGGTTGTTGGAATCCATGGCAATCGCGGGCGCCTGGCCGGATCCGGGCCGCCAAACCGCGTAGCGCATGTTATCGCCATCTTCCGGAGCCACCACATACGCGGTTACCGCATTACCGGAGCTATCGAGGACGAGGGCGAGGTTAGTCGAGGGCGCGGCCCTGGTTCCTGCCGGGTAAGGCGCGGCCTGAGCCTTCCATTTCGAACTGTCGGCGCCAGCATCTCCCGCGATGTACTGCACGCGCGAGCCCTCACAGTTTACGGCGAGCGACACGCGACCGTTCGCCAGCGCCAGCGCCGTGGACCAGACTGTACCCTCCAGCCCGTTGTGGACGGTGACGAATTGCCATGTGGCGCCGCCGTCCTTGGAGGCCGCGAGATCGACCATGCCGTCATGACCGGCCACGGGGTATGCAATGGCAATTGTCGCGCTGGGGCGGTCGATGGCCAGCGACACGGGTTGCAGATTCTGCGTCTGGATTCCGCCTACGGTGGCCACCTTGACCGGATCGGTCCAGCGGTAGCGCGCGCGGTCCCACCGCACGAACATCACCTCGGTGTCAGCGGTATCGTTATCGCCGTTGGGATCGGACCAGACAAACGCGATCGCGGGATCGCCATTTTCATCGAGCGCGACAGCGGTGTTGACGCCGTATTTGGCGGGATCGACGCCCTTCGGCGCGGGCGCCGCCTTCAGAACGCCTGCCGGCGGCGGCCCAACCGTAACTTCGTTCGAGGGCTGCCCCTGCTCGCCGGCCCTGATGCGGTAGTGATACGTCGCCCAGGGATCGATCGCCGTATCCTCGTACCCGCCGGCGCCCGGCGTAGCCAGCTTTTGCCACGGCGAATCGCCAGCTTTGCGCTCCACAATGCAGCAGGCGCCGGAACCGGTCCAGCCCAGCAGGACATGGCGCGCGGACGCAGCTTTCACTGTGAGCTGCTGGGCCGTGATCGAAATCGGCGGCAATAGCAGAAAGAACGCCAGACAGTAACGCACTCATCGATTATGCAATGCCCGGAAGTCCGTCCCCACCGTGTATCGTAACTACGGGCGAGGATATGGGAATCACGGATCCAGCTGCGCCCGGTCATGAAAGAATATGGACAACATGCCAGATCCCGTCATCCTGATTGCCAGTGGAGATCTGCGCCCGGCTGCAAATCAGAACTGCTGGCCGGCGCAACAGAAGGTGGAGGAGGCCGTCAGCGCAGCCATTCGCCGCGAGGGACGCGACGTACGGCGCGGCCATCCGGTGCTGCCGGATAAGCAGCACGGTTTTATCGATAGCCAGAAGTACGGGATGGAGGTGTTCCGGTCCATCCCGGCCACGGCTCCTCTGGTGGTGGTCGAGGCAGTGTGGCAGTACAGCCACCATGTACTGGCCGGGCTTTATAGCCATCAAGGCGCGATCCTGACCGTTGCCAACTGGAGCGGCCAATGGCCAGGTCTGGTCGGCATGCTGAACCTGAATGCATCCCTGACTAAGGCGGGCGTACGCTACGACACGCTGTGGAGTGAGGATTTCACGGACGAATTTTTCCTGAACGGCCTTCGCAAATGGCTGCACGGCGAACGCGTGGAACACGACGCCACGCACGTGCACCCGCTGAAGAAGCTCACGCTGCCGGCCGACGCCGAAAAGACCGGCTCCGAGCTGGCAAAGAGCCTGCATCACGACAAGGCCATCATGGGCGTGTTCGACGAAGGCTGTATGGGCATGTACAACGCCATCATCCCTGACGAGTTGCTGCATCCGACGGGCGTGTTCAAGGAGCGCCTGAGCCAGTCGGCGCTGTTCGCGGAGATGCAGCGCACCGGCGAGGAGGAAGCGCGCGCGGTGCGCCGCTGGCTGGATGCGAAGGGCATGCAGTTCCGCACCGGGCCGAATCCCGATACCGACCTCACCGATGACCAGATCCTGCAGCAGTGCCGGATGTACATAGCCGCGCTGCGCATTGCCGACGATTTCGGCTGCGACGCGATTGGCATCCAGTACCAGCAGGGGTTGAAGGACCTCGCGCCCGCGTCGGACCTCGCCGAAGGCCTGCTGAATAACGTGGACCGGCCGCCGGTCAGCGCCCGTGGGAATGGCCGTGAGCTTTTCGGCGGTCGCGCGCTGCCGCACTTTAACGAAGTGGACGAGTGCGCCGGCCTCGACGCCCTGGTCACGAATCGGGTGTGGCGCACCCTTGGCCTCTCGCCCGAAACTACGCTCCACGACGTGCGCTACGGCGAGAATTTCCAAACGAACGGGAAGAGCGAGTTCATCTGGGTATTCGAGATTTCCGGCTCGGCGCCGCCGGCGCATTTTATCGACGGTTATCGCGGGACGGTGAGCGAGCGCCAGCCGCCCATGTATTTCCGCCTCGGCGGCGGCACGGTGAAGGGCATCAGCAAGCCCGGTGAGATTGTCTGGAGCCGCGTGTTCGTGGACAACGGCTCGCTGAAAGCCGATCTCGGCCGAGCCGGGGTCCGCGAGCTGCCTCTGGCCGAAACCGAGCGCCGCTGGCAGATCACGACGCCGCAGTGGCCCATCATGCACGCCGTCACGTACGGAGTAACGCGCGACCAGTTCATGGCCCGGCACAAATCCAATCACATCCAGGTAGCGTACGCGCCGAGCGCAGCCGAGGCCAACAACGCCCTGGCTGTAAAGGCGGCTATGTTCCGGGAGCTCGGCCTGGACGTTTCGATCTGCGGGACCGAGAACGGTCTCGTAAGCTAGTACATTCGGGAATCATGAGAGTCGGCCTAATTGGTACGGGAGCCATCTCCCACAAGCACGCCCAGGCATATGCGGCCATCGGCTTTGATCTGACGGTCTGCGCCGACGTCAACGAAGGCGCGGGCCGGGCCTTTGCCGATAAATACGGCTGCGAGTTCGTGCCCACGTACGAGGAGGTCTGCCGCCATGCGCGCGTCGACTTCGTCGACGTTTGTACGTTCCCCGATTTTCGTCTGCAGCCGCTGCTCATCTGCGCCGAAACGAAGAAGCACGTTCAGGTGCAGAAGCCGATCGCGACCAACCTGCAAACCGCGCGGGAGATGATCGACACCGCGCAAAGAGCGGGCATCCTGCTCAACGTCGTCAGCCAGCACCGCTTCGACGATTCCGCCCAGTTCCTGAAGCGGGCGATCGCCGCCGGCAGGCTGGGACGCATTCTCCAGGCCGACGCCTACGTGAAGTGGTACCGCTCCGCGGAATACTATTCGCGACCCATTAAGGGCAGCTGGCACACCGAAGGCGGAGGCGCGCTCATCAATCAGGCGATTCATCAGGTGGACGTCCTGTTGTGGCTGACAGGTCCAGTCGCGGAACTGTTTGGCTACTGGCAGCTCGGCGCGCTGCACCGCATCGAATCGGAGGACGTGGTCTGCTCGCTGCTGAAATACGCGAACGGCGCCACCGGAGTCATTCAGGCATCCACGGCCTTCTGGCCCGGCTACACCGAGCGTCTGGAGCTGCACGGCACGAAGGGCACCGCCGTCATCTCCGGTGACAAGCTCACGACGTGGGACGTGCAAAACGATTCCGGTGATCCGGCGCCGGTGCAGCGTGAGGTGATGTCCGGCTCGAGCGATCCGATGGCCATCTCCAACGAACCGTTCGAGCGCCAGTTCCGGGACTTCGGCGAGGCCATCCGGACCGGACGGCAGCCGCTGTGCTCCGGAGAAGACGGCTATCGCGCGCTGCAGGTGGTTGTCTCGGTGTACGAATCCTGCCGCAAGGGCGAAAAGGTGAGGCTTGGCTGAGAGCACCTGGCAGGTGCGCGTGCCGGCTTCCAGCGCCAACCTGGGGCCAGGATTCGATGCTCTCGGCCTGGCGCTGGAGCTCTGGCTGGAATGCCGCTTCCGCCACTCCGATCAGCTCCGTATCCGTGTCTCCGGCCGTGACGCGGACTGCATCCCAGTCGGCGAGGACAACCTGATTTGGCAAACTGCGCTCGCGGTCGCGGAGGACACGGGGGAGAAGCTGCCACCCGTGGATCTGGAGATTATCAACGACATTCCCATCGGCAAGGGTCTCGGCTCGAGCGCGGCAGCGCTAACCGCCGGCGTTGTTATCGCCGATCACCTGCTCGGCCTCAACTGGAAACCACACCGCATCCTCGACGAGGCCGCGCGTATCGAAGGTCACCCTGACAACGTTGCCGCATGCGTGCTTGGCTCGATCGTGGCCAGCGCGATCGATTCCGGCGGGGTGGCCCGTGCTGTCAGGCTGGAGTTGCCGGAGCGCTACGGTGTCGGTGTCGTGGTGCCCGACTTCGCCCTGCCGACGGTCCAGGCGCGCGCCGTGCTGCCCGATTCCTACAGCCGCGCCGACGCGGTGTTTAACGTGCAGCGCTCGGCCCTGCTCATCGCGGCACTGGCCACGGGAACCACCAGCGCGTTCCCGGCGGCGCTGCAGGACCGCATGCACCAGCCCTATCGCGTGCCTCTGGTCCCGGGCATGGCTGATATTCTGCGCCTCCGGGCCCCCGGCCTGCTGGGTTGCGTCCTGAGCGGCGCCGGCCCTTCAATGCTCGTTTTCCATGAAAGCGGATTCGAGAACGTGTGCGACCTGGTCTGCCAGATCTTCAAGCATCACGGCCACCGCGCCGAGGTCCTGCCGGTGCGCATCGCGCATCACGGTTACGAGGTCAGGTTCATGAGCGAGCCTGCGACTGCTTAAGAACGGCTCCTCGAAAGCCCAGTACCGGGTGCGGTCTGGTCAATGTCAGGTGAGATGAAATGCACCCGCCAGCATCCACGCCCGCAACAGGCGTAAGATGGTGCGACAGGAGGGTGTGCATGAGCGTATCGCGAAGAGAGTTCCTGGGCGCTGCGGCAGTAGCCGCGGCGGCGACGGCCGCGCCGAACACGACCAATTCGAAGGGAATGCCCACGCGCATCCTGGGCAAAACCGGCGCGCGCGTCTCCATTCTTGCCTTCGGCAGCGGCAGCCGCTTCCTCATGTATAAGGAGGAGGACGAGGCGCTCGCGGCACTGAACCACGCCCTGGATCTTGGGATCAGCTATGTCGACACCGCATACGCCTACGGCGACGGACTCAGCGAGGAGCGCGTCGGCAAGGTGATGAAGACGCGCCGTAAAGAGGTCTGGCTGGCGACGAAGGTGCCGGACCGAAATGGCGATGAGGCGATGCGCCGCATCGAGGGCAGCCTGAAGCGCCTGCGGACCGACCACCTCGATCTCATCCATATCCACAGCCTCGGCGGGGACGACGACCTGGCGGCCATCGAAGCCAAGGACGGCGTGCTCATGCGCCTGTACCAGTTGCGCGACGAGAAGGTCACGCGGGCCGTGGGCATCACCAGCCACACCGACCCAACGGTCCTGCGCACGGCTCTGATGCGGCACGATTTCGACTGCACCCAGATGGCGCTCAACGCGGCGCGGCAGGGCATGGCCAAACCCGAGCATCCAACCGGCAGCTTCGAGACGCTGGCGCTCCCGGTAGCGCGCTACAAAGATCTGGGCGTCATCGCCATGAAGATCTTTGCCCAGGAGAAGCTGAGCGGCAAGGCTGAGCCGGACCAGTTGATCCGCTATTCGCTGTCGCTGCCCGGCGTGACCGCGACCGTGATCGGGATGCCTAAGGTGGAGTACATCGAACGCAACGTCGAGATCGCGAAAGCATACCAGCCAATGCCGGCGGACGACATGAAGCAACTCTCGAATCAGCTTGCGGACGCGTACAAAGTCTCCATTGACCACCACTTTTCGGACGATCTGGACTGCTGATCTGTACCGTCGATCCGGTAGTTCGTTCACAGTTACCCTGCATCGTGAATAAAGATAAATCCGTCCGATTTATTGGAGGGTAACGAAATGAATATGAATCGCACCGCCAGTACGATCAACCTGCTGGCTGGTATCTGGCTGTTCATCTCGCCGTGGGTGTACGGGTTCTACGGCGGCATGAATGCCTGGAACGCATGGATTGTGGGTTTCGTTATCGCCGTCCTCGCAGCCGTCCGCCTCAGCGCTCCCATGCAGAGCTGGCTAAGCTGGATCAACTGCGTCCTCGGTATTTGGACATTTTTCTCGCCGTGGATCTACGGCTTCAGCGGCGACACGGCCCGTCTGGTAAACAGCCTCGTTGTCGGCGTGATCGTGTTCCTGCTGGGTATCGCCAGCGCAAGAATGAGTGTCTACCCCATGCATCCGACGCCTCCTGGCGTGCGCGCGTAAGCCTGCAGTACCGCTCCGGGCTCCGGTTGTTCCGGAGCCCGGTTCTTTTCCCGCGGTAAGCAACCGCCGGCGCGCTGAGGCGCCGAGGAACGCGAAAGGTTAACGCAGCAGGTCTTCGAGGCGGATTTTGGTGTCGGTTTTCGAGTCGCGGTACTTTACGATTACCGGAGTGTAGATGGAGATGCCCCACTCGCGCCCTTTGCCGTGGGGAATGGCGCGCGAGCCGGCCACGACGACGGCCTCCTCGGGGATGACAAGCGGCTCGTCGTCGGTGGCGCAATAGATTTCGCCCCGGACCAGGTCATACACCGGCGTGGAGCGGTTGAGAATCGTGCCGGTGCCGAGGACGGCGCGTTTCTTAACCACCGTGCCTTCGTAGATTCCGCAGTTGCCGCCTACCAGCACCTCATCTTCGACGATTACGGGCAGCGCTCCGACAGGCTCGAGCACGCCGCCGATCTGGCTGGCCGCGGAGATGTGACAATGCGCGCCGACCTGAGCGCAGCTTCCAACCAGCGCGTGAGAATCGATGAGCGTGCTCTCGCCAATCCACGCGCCCACATTGATGAACATGGGCGGCATGCAGGTCACGCATTTGGCCACGTAACAGCCGTCGCGCACCGAGGATCCACCGGGCACGATGCGCGTCTTTTCGTTATGCGTGAAGCGCTTGACCGGGTAGGTGTCCTTGTCGAACCAGGGCTGGCGCGTGCGGTCGATGGACATGTCAATAATCACGCCCATACGGAAGCCGACCAGGATGCCTTTCTTCACCCAGGCGTTGGTGCGCCAGCCTGTTTTGGTTGATGCGTCCGGCTCCGCGGCGCGGATGAGTCCGAGGTTGAGCGCGGTCTTGAACCGCTGGAACAGCCGCTGGTCCTCCTGAGTGTAGCTTTCGGGCCGGGCGTCGAAGAGCCGCTCGACTTCCCGCGGCAGCAATTCGATATCGGTAACGGGGGCGGCCTCAAGCTGCATGACGGCTCCGATCGCCGAGCAGACCGAGCGATTCGAGCACCTTGTCGATCTTCTGCTGGCTGGCGCCGCTCGGCGGAACGAGCGGCAGCCGCCACGAGGGCTGAAGCAGGCCCATGCGCGCCATCGCAGACTTGACGGGAATGGGGTTTGACTCGACGAAGTTGACTTCCATCAGCGGCAGGTAGCGGCGCTGCAGCGCGCGCGCCGTTTCGTAGTCGTTGTCGAGCGCGGCGTGCACCAGCTTCGTCATTTCGGCGGGAATTTCGTTGGAAGCGACCGAGACGAGACCGCGGCCGCCGAGCGCGATGAGGGAAATGGTAATCGCGTCGTCGCCGCACAGGACGTTGAAGCTGTCGGGGACATGGTGAATCACCGAGGCCATCTGGGCGATATTGCCGGAGGCCTCCTTGACGCCCACGATGTTGTCGATCTCGGCGAGGCGCTTCAGAGTGAGCGGCTCGACGTTGACGCCGGTGCGGCCCTGCACGCTGTAAACGACGATGGGCAGCGGCACGGCGTCGGCGATCGCTTTGTAGTGCTGGTACAGACCTTCCTGCGTGGGCTTGTTGTAGTAAGGCGTGACGGAGAGGATGGCGTCGACGCCGATCCCCTGGAGCTGGTGGGCGAGCTCGATTACGTGCGCGGTGTTGTAGCCGCCGGCGCCGCCGAGCACCGGGACTTTACCCTTCGCCTCCTCGACGGTGATCTCGATCACGCGCAGGTGTTCGCGCGTGCTCAGTGTGGGGCTCTCGCCCGTTGTGCCACAGGGCACCAGAAAATCGATGCCGTTCTGGATCTGGCGCCGTACCAGAGCGCGCAGAGTCGGTTCATCAAGGGCGCCGTCCGCGGTGAACGGCGTGACCAGAGCGGTGCCGCAGCCTGTGAACATTCAATCCCTCCCGAAGAGAACGTCGCTGAATTCGTGGAAGCCCTTTTTGCCGATGACCCAGCGCGCGGCCTTGAGCGCGCCGCGGGCAAATCCCTCGCGACTGCGCGCGGTGTGCCGCAGGACGATGGTATCAGCAGCTGAATCGAAGCCGATTTCGTGCGTGCCGGGATGCGCTCCAGCGCGGTTCGAGCTCACGTCGATTGGACGCGCGTAACCGCCGGATTTCATCGCCTCCACCAGTTTGAGCAGGGTGCCGGAGGGCGCATCTTTCTTTGTACTGTGGTGGATTTCCCAGGCCCAGGCGCCGTACTCGTCTTCGCCCGCGAGCAGGCGCGCGGCTTCGGCGGCGAGGCGAAAAAACACATTCACGCCCACGGAGTAGTTGGGGCTCCAGACGGCCGCCGTGCCGTGGCGCTCGACGGCGGCGCGGACGCGGTCCAATTCCGAGAGCCAGCCGGTTGTGCCGATGACCACGGGGATGCCTTTCCCGGCCAGCATTTCGACGTTCGCAGGCACCGCGGGCGGTACGGAGAACTCGACTGCGACATCGCAGTTGTCCAAAGGCTCATGGCGATCGATGTCGTGGCGCGCGGCGACTTCGAAATCGTACTGCGGGGCGAGCTGCTCGATGAGGCGACCCATTTTGCCGTAGCCGACAATGGCGAGGCGGTGGCTCATTTTGAGAACCAGCCGGGCTGAGGGTCCGCCACACGCTGAAACCTGCCACACAAAACCTTACGCATCGAAGACCTCAGGATCGAGTTTCGCAAAAAATTCGCGGTGCAGGCGATCGACCGCGTCGGCGGTGTCTTCGGCGGCAATAGCGAAGCCCAGGTTCAGCGATGACGCGCCCTGGGAGATCATGCGCACGTTGATGTCGCCGAGAGCGGTGAAAACGCGGGCCGCGATGCCCGG
>DASRCB010000033.1:0-12501 GCA_035653295.1 Bryobacteraceae bacterium | reverse complement strand
CGAAGCAGAGAAACACCGATGAGCATGCCGATACCCAGATAGAGCACGCACAGGACAGCGGCGTACGATGACGGGAAGAGCTTGACCACGACACCTAATGCCAGGTTCCAGCCTGGTGGCGTCATGTGCAAATACCAAAGGCTCCGCAACAGATCATGCTGCATCAGCACCGGGTCGATGCACTGCCAGAAGGTGGCGACCGGAGTGGCGTCAAATCGTATCCCCGCCACAAAGTACAGGACGCGGGATATTACGAAACAAACGAGCAGGATAATGACCGGAAGCACTCGGGGCATGAAACGGAATTGCCGTCGGAGAACCCTCCTAATATAGCAGCCGCGATTGCCGCAATGACCGTTTCGCGGTCAGGGTTCGGCATGTTGTCAGGAGCCCTCAATGGTGATCAGATGAACTTGCGGCTGGGAGCCGGGTTGGGCGAACATAGATGAGTATCCGTTTTGAGCGCGAGCGCCGCTGCGATGAGCAAGTTCAATAATCCACGAGTCCTGCAGGCCGGTTCCGCGACGTTGGACGCGGCAGTACCGCCCGGCGTCTCGGCCGTCGAATCCAATGCAGCGCCCGCTTCTGCTCAACCGGCCGAGGCTCTCCGCAGACTGGTCACGCCTTCGGCGGTCCAGCGCATCGGCTTCGTGATGCTCAGTGTTTACCTGCTGTCCGGATACGCGAATGACTTGACGAATCGCTTGTTCCACACCAAAGCGTATCTCTCGAATATCTCCGAGCTTCTCCTGCCGTTCCTTCTGTTTGCCTCCGGCGGCCTGTTTCGAAGTCTGCGCAGCCGGGAAGGCAAGGTATGGCTGTTTTATATGGCGTGGCTCATCATCGATATTCCGTTCAGCGTCTGGAGAGGTGGCAGTTTCAATGCGGTCATAATGAACTGGCTGCCGAGGAACTGGATTCTGTTTTATTACGTGACCGCCTTCACCGTCACTCGCGCACAACTCGGTCGCCTTATGCGGGTGCAGATCGCGGCCTCGCTTCTTCTGCTCCTTTCCTGCTTTGCGTTCGGATCCGCGGACGGAAGCCGCTTCGCCATCGAAGGCAGTCTGTTCTTTGGGAACGCAAACGAACTCGCGATGCAGGTGTTGTTCGGCATCACCGCATTATTCTTTCTTGTATACGTGGGGAAGCTTCCGCTGAAGATCTTCGCCATAGCCGGGATAGGCTTTTCACTGCTTTATGTCCTAAAGACGGGATCGCGAGGCGGTCTTCTGGGGGCTATCGCTCTGGCGCTGGTCGTCACTGTTCTGAGCAGGCGGAAGATTCTGATCCTGTTGATCACGGGGGCGCTTGTCATTCCTGCCCTGGTTTTCGTTTCCCCCGAGACTCTCAACCGCTTGAAACTGGCATTCTCGCAGCCGGACATGTATTCGGCGAAGAACGACGACGAGCGCTCGGCTATCGCGTCGCGCCTGCAGCGAGAAGAACTGCTGCGCCAGAGCATTACGATGGCGTTCACCCACCCGCTGTTCGGGGTCGGCCCTGATCAGTTCCCCGTAGCTGTGAATGGGGAGGCCGAGAAGAAAGGGAAGCATTCCAACTGGCTGGGCACCCACAATAGTTACACACAGGTCGCCAGTGAGTGCGGATTCCCTGCTTTCTTCGCCTACTGCGCCGTGCTCCTTTATTCGTTTCGCACCAGCTATCGGCTGTTCGCCGCCACCCGAGGCGATCCGGCGTATCGCGATATTCACGCGCTCGGCATGTGTTTGATTACGGCCCTCGTCGTTTATGCGGTCTGCACGTTTTTCGATCACATTGCGTATACCAGCGTTCTGCCCTTTTTGGCCGGTTTCGCGGTGGCGCTGCGAACCGTTGCGTACGAAATCGAGCCTCTGGCCGTGCGCCTGTCGCCCGCGGTTCAGAGGCGCTAAGGATGGTTCCGTATTGCGTCTCTCCGATATTGCCCTGATGGTGGCGGTTATCGCACATGGTGCGCTGATCGTCGCGTGGCGCGGAACGCCGCACGCGCTGCTGCGCATGATCGCGTTCCAGTATTTCGCCGTGCTGCCGTGCCTGATATGGAGCTGGAGATCACACCAGAGCTGAGACCGGCTTCCCTGTTCCGCCGTCCGCGGCTGGTCCTGCTACTGATCGCTGCTTCCGCGCTGCTGTGCTCGGCCTTCCTTGCCTGGCAGGTGCGCCATGCCATGACCCAGCCGGATGAGATGTCGTACCGGTTTCAGGCCAGGATTCTTCGGACCGGGCGATTGCGGGCGCCGGCGCTTCCGGGAGCGACCTGGGACGGCCCGGTTCCCCAAGAAGTCCACTTTAACCACCACATTTCGACTCCCGGCGGCTGGTCCGTCATGTATCCCATCGGCTGGCCGATGGTTCTGGCCATGGGCCAGGCGCTGGGAGCCAGCTGGCTGGTGACGCCTCTGCTCGGTGTGCTTCTGGTCTGGCTCACCTACCGCCTGGCCAGCGCCCTGTACGACGAACATACCGGCGCTGCGGCCGCTCTGCTGCTGGTTCCCTGTCCCTGGTTTTTTATGAATACCTCGGGCGACATGCCGCATGCGTTGGCCGCCTGTATGATCGCCGCGGGGCTGTGGGCCATCGTGCTCGGGTTACAGGAGCGGCGGCCGCCGCTGTGTGCAGCGGGGTTCCTGGTGGTTGGACTCACGCTCTTCGTGCACCCGTTTACCGCGCTTGGTGTGAGCGCCGGCCTGGCAGTGGCGCTGGTGGTGTTTCTGCGGGGCGACCGGGAGATGCTGTTTCGGCTTCTGCCCTGGTTATTGCCGGCGCTGCTGTTGGTCGGCGGCCTCTTTGCCTTACAGAACGGGTATTTCACACACTCCTGGCTCAGATCGCCATACGCTTTATCGGCGGGCACAAAGACTCCCCCGGAAGTCACCCTGAATCCACGCGCCATCCTCGCTTACGGCCCGAGGTACACGGCCTCGAGTCTCCTCTCGACCGTGTTCTATGCGACGCCGTTCCTGTTTCTGCTTGCTGGTTACGCGATGGTGCGCCTCACCGGACAGCGGCGCTGGTCGGTGCTGTTGGCAAGTGTGTTCGTTGGAGAGGTTTGCATGAACAACCTGAACGTCGTGCCTAACATCTCCCTTCCCGGCCAACGCATGTACTTCGAAGGTCTGGCGCCCATGGCCGTGCTCGCCGGCGCGGGCCTGCTTGCAATCCTCGAGCGCTGGCGCGTTCGAAAGTCCGCGCTCTATCTCACGGCCGTTCTTTTTGGACTCATGCAGGCGTTGCAATACGGCATCGAAGTGCACGATATCAAGGCCCGCGTGCGGCCCTCGCTGATCTACCGTGACGCTTTGGCGGGAGTCCACGTCCCGGGCGGGATCGTGTTCATGCGGACTGAGCACATGCCCGTTGACGAGGGCTTTGCGTCGTTTAACTACAACGTCAACGACGCGGACTGGCCGCATGCCCCGATGCTGTATCTGATCGATCCCGGTCCGGCGCGCCGCTCCGAGGTCGCCCGGCGCTTTGGCCGAGCGCGCTGGGTAGTGGTCACCTACGACGGCGCGAAGCAGACCTGCGACATTTCGCCCGTTGACCGCTGAGCGCTCTCTAACGCTCCTGCTGTTTTGGCTGAGGCTCTGTCGCCGCGGCCACGCGCTTCGGTCGGGCATAACTGACGAACAGCTTCGGTCCGCCGAAGTCGGAATCGAAGACGATCGTGTCTCCGGAGAAGTTCAGGGCCGCGCGGGGCTGGGTCCAGTACTTCGATTCGCTGCTGTGGTGCATGGCTACCGGCGTAATTGCCGGCGCCGCGCCCCGGTCGAAGCTGACCAGAAAAACTTCGTTGAAATAAGGCGTTTTTCCGTCCTGCTCCGCGTTGGCGCCCCCATCGGTGCTGACCACGCACACGGGCTTGTTTCGCGCGCAGCCGACGTGATAGGACTGCCAGGTTGTCCCGCACAGCGAGATCGGCAGCACGCGCGTCAACCCGCCACCCAGCGTCGAATCGGTGAACGCTTTTCCACCCGCGTTCAGGCGGACCGTGGACAGCGTCAGCTCACAGTGATATGAACCGCTGAAAGTGCCCTGGTAACCGGCTTCGTAAATAAAGAATTGCTGCCCATCGGGCGCCTCGAAGACATCCCCGTGCGGATTGGTCGGGCAAGTCTCGCCAGGCTGGCAGATTCCGTCTGCGTTGTTCTTCGGATTGTTTCCCATATTGCCGGGCCCCGAATCGGGGCGCGCTTCCAGTGCGAGCCGGCGATTCGCCGTGTCGACGCTGTAGATGGCGAGCGGATCACCGAAGATGACAACGTATCGCTTGCCGCTCACCGCATCCACGCCGCGCGATATCGACACGTAGTCGATATTGTTGATGGGGACGAGCGCGCGCGGGTCGGGAGCCTTGTAATCAGCACAGTAGGTCGCCTTCGCCTTCAGATCGACGGCGCAGACGGTATGCTGATCCTGCGCCCAGAATGCGAGCCATTCGTCTTTCGACAGATCGGTTGTGGCGCCGTCGGCGAGGCGGCCGGTGAAGCGATCACTGTAGTCGATGAGCACATCCGAGTCGTCCTTCGACACGCGGTAGCGCATGATCTGCGGTTTTTCCGGTGAGAAGTAGTAACAGACATCATCACTGGTATTCGACCAGTGGCATTCCGGATAAGGGACGTTGCTGCCCGTCCTGACCACGCGGCCTGAGGCGGCGTTGAGGATGGATGACCCACCGTTCGCCTCATTCATAACGTGCAGGTATTTGTCTCCGAGACTCAGAGGCGAGATGCCGGAATACTGGTGCACGCCCGGCGCGACGATGCTGACTTCACCGCCAAAGTTCGGATCGGTGTAAGTGGCGCCCGGCGCGGGCGTGACCGACAGCGGCTGGGGAGTGCAGACCGAGAGGGCCTTGACTGAATCAGCGGCGCAGCTTACGGGTTTTGCCAGCCACTTGAATTGCGCGGTGCTGGCCCCCCGCACCGCACACAGGGATGAGACGAGTAAACCGGCGAGAGCGGCAAGGACCAGACCACGGCGCCTGCGCCGCACATCGATTGACAACAAAAGCAGGAACTGTTCCTTCACGCGTCATCGTAGCACGGCGCGCGCGGCCCGGAATATGGTACTGAGCCGCGCGCACCGCGCTGTTACGGATTCACCAAAACAAACGCGAAGTCCCGCTTCGACGGATCCTGCTTGCTGATCACGGTCAGCAACATGGCATACACGCCGCCCACTCTTCTCGGCGCCTGATACAATCCAGAGGCTGAGAGCTGGCCGAACGCCGGGGTCAGCACCCAGCTGACCGCCGTATTGCTTGTTCCCGTTACCGTGGCCGCGAACTGCCACGCCTGGCCGGCATTCAATGAGACGTAGCGCGGGCTTACGGTTACCGTCACGGGGACCAACTGTATGGTTGCGCTCGCGGATTTACTGGGGTCTTTGCTGCTTGTCGCGGTAATTGTCACCGTCTGCGCGTCCGTGATTCTGGCGGGTGCGGTATAGATTCCGGCGGCGGAAATCGTGCCGAGGTTCGGAGAGACGCTCCACTTCACGGCCGTGTTCGAAGTCCCCGTCACCTGCGCCCTGAACTGCTGTCTTTGTCCACCCGCCAGGGTTGCCGTCCCGGGGGTTACGGCAACGGTTACGGGTGGCGGCACAACGGTGACGCCTACGCCCGGCAGAATGGTGGCGCCGGGCGCGACGCTGGCATAGTTGACGAACAACTGCGAGCCGCCGAAATCGCTGTCGAACACCACGACGTTGCCGCCGAAGTTGAGCGAGGCCCGAGGCTGTGGCCAATAGCTGCTTTCACTGCTGCGGTGCTGCGCCAGCTGGGTGATCACGGGCGACTGGACCTGCGAAACGTCCATCAAAAACAGCTCGTTCAGATACGGCGTGTTGCCATCCTGAACAGCGTAAGCGCCGCCATCCGTGCTGACGACGCAGGTGGAGCGCGTGCGCGCGCAGCCAAGATGGTAGGACTGCCACGTGTTGCCGCAGGCCGACACCGGAACGATCCGGGTCATGCCCCCGCCGAAGGACTGGTCAGTGAATGACAGACCGCCGGCATTCAGCCGTACCGCCACGACGGTCAGGTCACAGAAGTAGTTGCTTCCGATCTGGCCCTCGTAGCCCCCCTCGAACGCGAAGTACTGCTGTCCGTCGGCGGATTCAAAGACGTCGCCGTGCGGGGTCGTGGGGCAGGCTTCCCCGGGCTGACAAACGCCATCGAAATTGTTGGTGTCGTTGTCGCCCATGCTCGATGGGCCGGCTTCGGGGCGCGCCTCCAGGACCAGCACGTGGTTCACGGGGTCGACGCTGTAAATCGCGACAGAATCGCCGAAAACGAGGACGTAGCGCTTGCCCGTGACCGAATCAATGCCCCGGGAAATGGCCACATAATCTATATTGTTGATCTGCACCTGATTCAGCGGATTTGCTGCCTGGTAATCGGCGCAATAGGTCGCCTGCTGATTCAAGTCCACAGCGCAAATGGTGTGCTGATCGGACGCCCAGAAAGCCATCCATTCATCTTTCGATATGTCGGTCGTGGCGCCGTCGGAAAGCACTCCGGTGAAGCGGCCAGTGTAATCGATCAGCACGTCCGAGCTGTTGGTTGAGACGTGATACCGCATAAGCATCGGACCGTCAGGGGAAGTGTAGTAACACACATCGTCGCTGGTATTCGACCAGTGACATTCCGGGTAAGGAACATTCCCGCCGCTGTTGATCACTGCCCCCGTGCTTGCGTCCAGGATGGATGAGCCGCCATTCACGGCATTCATCGTGTGAAGATACCTGCCGTTGGCGCTCAGTGGGGAGATGCCGGAGTATTGATGAACTCCGGCCGCTTTCACCACGATCGTGCCGCCAAGGTCAGGATCGGCAAAGGTCAGTCCAGGCGCCGGCGTGCTCGTGAATGCCGGCTCCGTACAAATCGATGGCGCGCCGTAGTTGTCGGGCAGGCAATTCGTCGGGCCGGAGGCGGCCTGAAACGTCGTTGCCTGCATGCTCACGAGACCGGCGCTGACAAGAAGCGCAAATTGAACGATCGATGTTTTCATCAGTGTTGCCCATCCGTGCTCGGTGGTCTGAGGAGGTGTGCACTTGACCACGAGCGTCGAAAATTTGAGTTCGTATAGGTGATCGGGCCGGATTCTGCGGGACATTAGCGCACGAGAGCCTGCATCCCTTGTGATAAATCAGGCGCGCGGCCTGCTCAAATGCGCCAAAAATTGAAGGCTCTTCTCAAACTCGATGACCGCTGCGGGTATTTTTCCCGCACCCGTTCACGCGTCTGAGCGCACCGGCTGAGGTTATTTGGTACTGAGAAGGCGGTGATTTATCTTAGGACCAGGCGCGGGCGGGTTCTACGGACGATTCTTAAGCGTGGGTCGGGGCGGCAGCGTTCTCCCGGAACCACTGATACGTGGACCGGATCCCTTCGGCGAGGGGAATGCGAGGCTTCCAACCCAGCGCCGTCAGCCGGGAAACATCGAGCAGTTTGCGCGGAGTTCCATCGGGCATCGACGGATCGAAGCGAACCGCTCCCTCAAAGCCCACCACGGAAGCGACGATTTCCGCCAGTTCGCGAATCGTGAGATCCTCGCCCGTGCCGACATTGATGATCTCGCCGCAGTTCCAGGCGGTCATGAGGAACACCGCGGCGTCTGCGAGGTCGTCAACGTGGAGGAACTCCCTGCGAACGGTGCCGGTGCCCCACAGCACAACCTCCGGGCGGCGCTCCACGAGCGCCTCGTGAAACTTACGAATGAGCGCGGGCAGAACGTGAGAGTTCTGCAGGTCGAAGTTATCGCCAGGCCCGTAAAGGTTGGTCGGCATCAGGCTGATGGCGTCGAAGCCGTATTGCGAGCGGTACGCCTGCGCCAGCTTGATTCCGGCGATCTTGGCCACCGCATAGGCCTCGTTCGTCGGCTCCAGCTCTCCGGTAAGTAAGTGCTCCTCGCGAATCGGCTGAGGCGAGAATTTGGGATAAACGCACGACGAGCCCAGAAACTGCAGCTTCGTGACGCCATGACGCCAGGCGGCGTTGATGAGATTGATCTCGATGGCGAGATTGTCGTAGATGAAATCCGCGGGAAAGGTCCTGTTGGCGTGAATGCCACCTACCTTGGCGGCGGCCACAAATACGTACTCCGGCTGCTCTTCTTTAAAGAACTGGCCGACATCCTGTTGGCTGCGGAGGTCGAGCTCCTGCGAGGTTCGCAGCAGCAGACGCGTGTACCCTTCGGCTTCGAGCTTCCTCCGGATGGCGCTGCCGACCAGGCCACGGTGCCCGGCAACGTAGATGCGGCTGTCCTTACGCATGAACCGACCCGCGAATGACGGAGCGGTGGCCGGCGTCGGAAAGCGTCTTCTCCTGGCGCGCCAGCTCCATGTCGTGTTCGATCATCAGCCGGACGAGCTCGCGGAAACCCACGCGCGGTTTCCAACCGGTGCGGGTCGACAGCCGCGTGGCGTCGCCCATCAGATAGTCCACCTCAGTCGGGCGGAAGTAGCGGGGATCTTCCTCGACGTGCTCCCGCCAGTCGAGCCCACAACAACGGGAGGCTTCTTCCAGAAATTCGCGGACCGAATGCGACTCTCCCGTGGCTACGACATAATCGCCCGGCGCATCCTGGTTGAGCATGATCCACATGGCCTCGACGTAGTCGCCCGCGTAGCCCCAGTCGCGGCGCGCGTCGAGGTTGCCCAGGTACAGCTTATTCTGCAGGCCGAGCTTGATGCGCGTCAGAGCGCGAGTGATTTTTCTGGTGACGAAAGTCTCGCCGCGCCGCTCCGATTCGTGGTTGAACAGGATGCCGTTGCAGATGAACAGTCCGTAGGCTTCACGGTAGTTGACGGCATACCAGTGCGCGGCGACTTTGGAGGCGGCGTACGGGCTGCGCGGATAAAACGGCGTCAGCTCGTTCTGAGGAGGCGGCGCGGCCCCGAACATCTCCGAAGACCCGGCCTGGTAGAAACGCGTCTGACGGCCGGAGGAGAGCGCATAATCGCGAAACGCGTCGAGCATCCGCAGGGCGCCGGTGGCCACCACGTCGGCAGTGTATTCGGGCTGATCGAAGCTCACGCGCACGTGCGACTGCGCAGCGAGGTTATAAATCTCGTCGGGCTGCACGCGTTCCAGAATGTGCCGGATGCAGGACGAATCGGAGACATCGCCATAGTGCAGACGCAGGGCGGTGCGCCGCTCGTGTGGGTCGGCATAGATGCCGTCGAGGCGGTCGGTATTGAAGGTGGAGGCGCGGCGCACGATGCCGTGGACCTCGTAGCCTTTGGCCAGAAGTAACTCGGCCAGAAACGATCCGTCCTGTCCGGTAATGCCGGTGAGAAGCGCTTTTTTCATGACGTAAATTGCCGGTTATCCGAAGCGCCCACATTATACCGTGCGCAGTCGCATACGGCGCCGTGACTAACGTCCCGGTACTGCCGCGCGCGAGGAGGTCTGCGTGCGCGCCGCCATGGTGGCCAGCTCGTCGGCCCGGTTATTGTCCTCGTGCGAGGCGTGGCCTTTGGTCCACGTCCAGACCGTCTTGTGCCGTTGATTCTGCTGGTCCAGCTGCATCCACAGATCCTGGTTAAGAACGGGCTTCTTCTCCTTCGTCATCCAGCCATTGCGCTTCCAGTTGACGATCCACTGCGAAATGCCGTTCTTCAGGTACGCCGAATCTGTAACCACCTCCACCTCACAGGGCTGGTTCAGCGCCTCCAGCCCGATGACCGCGGCCTTCAGCTCCATACGGTTGTTGGTGGTGTGCGGTTCGGAGCCGTACATCTCCTTCTTCCGGTCGCCATATCTGAGAATTGCCGCCCAGCCTCCCGGTCCGGGATTACCCAGACATGCGCCGTCGGTGATCAACTGCACTTTCTTCACGCCGCGGCCACCAGCTCGTCGGCGAAGAATCGATCCACCTGGTCGAGAATGGCGGCCGCGTCGGTGAGGCGGTAGATTTCGCCGCGCAGCTTCGAACCATTACGAACGCCATGGGTGAAGTAGGTCGCGAACTGTTTCATCTTGCCCACTGCATCCGGTTCATTGCGCTCGTGCAGCATGGTGTAATAAGTGCGCATGATGTTGTAACGCTCGCGCTCCGGCGGTTCGTAATAAGAGCCGGTCGCGACGTATTCAGCGATCTGCCGGAAGATCCATGGATTCGAGGATGCGGTCCGGCCGATCATCACCGCGTCGCAACCCGTTTCCGCCACCATGCGGACGGCGTCGTGCGGAGTGACGATGTCGCCGTTGCCGATGACCGGAATGCGGACCGCCTGCTTTATTTCCGCGATGCGCCGCCAGTCGGCGTGCCCGCTGTAGCCCTGCTCGCGTGTGCGCGCATGCAGCGCCACGGCGCACAGTCCGCAGTCTTCGGCCAGGCGAGCCATGTCGACGTGCACCAGTTCCCGGTCGTTCCAGCCGGTGCGGAACTTCATCGTCAGCGGAATGCTGATCGCCGCACGGACGCGCGTGAGGATCTCCTTCACCAGGGGCAGGTCGCGCAGAAGCCCGGACCCGCCATTGCACTTCACCACCTTGTTCACCGGACAGCCGAAGTTGATATCCACGGCATCGAAACCGAGGTCCTCGCAAACGCCGGCGGCGTCGGCCATGACCTGGGGGTCGGAGCCGAACAACTGCGCCGAGATGGGGTGCTCTTCGGGCCGGAACATCAGGTAACGGAAGCTGCGGCTCAGCTTGCGGGAGCGCATGGACGCGACCACCCCGTGCGAGCTGGTGAACTCGGTCATGAGCAGCCCACAGCCGCCCTGGGCCCGGATGAGGCGCCGGAAGACGGTGTCCGTAACGCCGGCCATGGGGGCCAGCACGGTGGCTGGAGCCACGGGCACGCCGCCGATGGAGAAGGCGGCAGGAAAATCTGGCATGATTTTAATTTTACCGGCCGGCGGCGAAGAAGTCCTTTCCGAAACTCCGGCCGGGCGATGGACGTTTAAAGAGAGTGGAGCATCCATGAACCCCAGGATTCTGGTTGCGTTCGCGGCCGGGGCGATGGCCGCCTCCGGGATCGTGTTTATCGCCATGCGGCCGGGGTCGCACTCGGCTGCCGCCAGCCTCACGCCGGAGGCGCACAGCAATCCGCCGAAGCAGGCGCGCCCCCTCCCGCTTCCCACGCCGCCACCGGACGTGGACAGCGCCGCCGATCTCATCCAGGTTCAGGGCCACGCCGCGAACCCAGCCGCGCGGCGGCCCTTGAAGCCGTCGCCGATGCCGGTGGCGGAGAAGAAATGGCCCGCGGATAAGCCTGAGCCGGTGCTGGTAGCTCAGAGCGGAGCGCCGGAGCCGCCCGGGTCCATGCCGGTGGAAAGATCGGAGGAGCCTCCGCCCCCATCCCCCGCGCCCGCACCTGACGCGGCGCCCGCGCCGGTGCAGCCACCCGAGACCTCAGCGGCGCCCGTCCCTGAGCGCATGCCGAACACGGTGACACTCGTGCCCGGCATGCTTATCAGCGTGCGCACCGACCAGCCGCTGTCAGCGCGCCGCAATCAGATCGGAGACACGTTCGCCGCGGATCTCGACCAACCGCTGGTCATCGATGGATGGATTATCGCCGCCCGCCGCTCCCGCGCCGAAGGACGCGTCGTTTCAGCCCAGGACGGCAGGCTGGGCCTTCAGCTCACGGCCATTAACACCACCGACGGGCAGCACCTAGCCATCCGGACCAGTACGTTCCTCAAGCGCGCCACGGCATGGAACGGCAATGACGCGGCAAGCGTAGGCGGGGCCGCAGTAATTGGCGCGGCAATCGGCGCCATGGCGGGCGGAGGGAAAGGCGCGGGAATCGGGGCTATTGCCGGCGGAGCGGCCGGAGCCGGCGCTGTGATGTACTCGCGCCGTGCCGGGACGGACATCCCGGTAGAGACGCGGATCACGTTTCGTGTGGATCAGCCGCTGACGATAACGGAACGACTCGACTAAGCCGCGTGCGGGCCAAAAGCCCGCTCCACGATTTCCCGGTTTCGGGCTGGTGAAAACCGAGCTACTCGTGAGCTGAGTACTGGCTCTGCGGGGGATTGAGCTTGATGTCGATCGTCTTCTGCTGTTCGCTGACGTCGATGACGTTGCCCCAGGTCTGATAGCGCTTGTCGATCACCTGCACCCGAATTTTGCCCTGAGGGATGGGCGGGAACTTCGCGACCCCCTCCTGATTGGTCCGCAACTCGTACTGCGTCGATTGCGCTTTGCCGAGCTTCACTACCGAGTGGCCGCTGATGAAGCGAACGATTACCGAGGCGCGGTCCACCGGCTCGCCCTTCAGATTCGTGACGTTAATGGTCAGCGTGGTCTCGGGCGCGCGGGCGAAGGCCGGAACAGCCACGGACAGCAGGCCAAACAGAAATGCGACGCGGGTCATCCTGTGAGGAATTATCGCAGGTCAGGCGATGTCCGGCAGCAGGAAGCGCATGGGCTTCCCTGCCCTGGCGGCGATCTGCTCGGCGGCGATGTACCCGCTGCGCACGGCGCTTTCCATGATGGGCGGCCACCCGGTAGCCGTCCAGTCGCCGGCGAGG
>DASRCB010000032.1:0-6610 GCA_035653295.1 Bryobacteraceae bacterium | reverse complement strand
CAGACTGCGCATCGCGGTCGACGATGTGGTACGGTTTCTTCACGGCGGTGGTGTCCTTTCGAAGGTTGGTTTTGGCGAATCGATTCTAACGAACCGACTCCCACCGCCGCTCAACCTTCAACTAAGCTGGGGACACCCTCCCGAGCGCAAGGTCGGCGTCATGGCGGATGGCGGATTTACGACCAGCATTCCCGCGTACTCGTTGACTGACGGAACGTACGTGTTCGGCTTCGCTCCGGTGGCGCCGCCGAACAAGGTCTTCGCCGCTGGAACGTTCACTATCGGACCGCTCGGTGAGACTGCGCAGCCGGCGGTGCAGCACGCCTCCGCATCGCTGGCCGGCCACTGGCTGGGTATCGCGGGTACGATCGCGGACGTCACCATCAATGCCGACGGCACATACGTCTCCCGCGGCGCGCCGCCCGCAACATGGCGCCAGGAGGGCAACACCGTCATCTTCACGGGACCGCTGGCCGCATGGAACAATGGCCGCGGTAAGCTGCGGCCCGACGGGAAAGTCATCGAGTTCTACTGGACCAACGCGTCCGGCGCGAAGCAGTACTTCGTACTCGCGAAATATTGATCGACAGCCGTAGTTCCAAAGCGCTCTCGCAGGTGCTAACATTGCACGAATGCGAATCCGGGCCCTGCTCCTGTTCACCCCGCTCCTGCTCACCGCGGCCACATCAACTCCTGCCGATCCCGTTCGCTCCGCGGCCGAATCGGCGCTGGCGTTGCTCCAGGTATCGCAGAAGAACTGGAACCAAAGCTGTTCTTCCTGCCATCACCAGCTCCTGCCGGCGCTCGCCCTTCGCGACGCTCGCGAGCATGGTCTGAAATATGACGAGGCGGCAGCTCGCGCCGCCAATCGTCAAACATTCAGCTTCTATTCCGATCTCGATCGCGCGGTGCAGCATACGTGGATCATCGATCCCGCAATGGACGACGCCTTCCGTCTCGTCGCGGCGAACGCGGCGGGCGTGCGGCCCAGCATCGTCACCGCGGTGTACGCGCGCGAGGTTGCATCGGCACAATACGGCGATGGGCACTGGGCGACGCTCGACGTTCGGCCGCCGCAGTCGTACTGCCCAATCACCGCTACGGCTATCGCCCTGCGCGCCATTCAGCTCTACAGTCACTACGAGCTTGCTTCCGGCACACAGGCTCGAGTTCAAAAAGCCCGGGAGTGGCTGGAATCGCAGCAGGCGCGTGACACGGAAGAGCGCAGCGAGCAGCTCATGGGCCTGCTCTGGTCCGGCGCCGCCGCCGATCAGCGCGCCCGTCTGGCGGCGCAACTGATCGCCACGCAGCAGTCCGACGGCGGCTGGAACTCTCTCGCGGGCCGCGCCAGCGAAGCCTATTCCACCGGCCAGGCTTTAGTCGCCCTCGCCGATGCAGGTGGCGTGTCCACGTCAGATCCGGCATGGCAGCGGGGTATTCGCTTCCTGGTGAACACACAAAAGCCGGATGGCTCCTGGCGGGTCTCTTCGCGCCTGCACCCGCCGGCCCCCGTGTCGCCGCCGTACTTCGAGAGTGGGTATCCCGGTGGGCACGATCAGTTTGTTTCCGCGATGGCCGCCAGTTACGCCGTAATGGCGCTCGCGCGTTCGCTCGGCCCGGCATCGTCCGCGCCGGCGCCGCCATTGCGAGAGGCCGAGCCGGCCACGCCTGAGCCTTGGGCCGAGACCGTTCTGTTCGGCTCGGCAGCCGACGTCCGTGCACTCCTGGACGCCAAGAAGCTCGACCCCAATGCCGCAACCAGGGCCGGCGGCACTACCGCGCTCATGATGGCCGTTCCCGACCTCGATAAGACGAGGCTCCTTCTGGACGCTGGAGCGAATGCCGAAGGCCGCGCAAAGGATCGCTACTCGGCGTTGCTGGTCGCCGCTGCTTATCCCGGCTCCGGACCCGTGGTCCGCCTCCTTCTCGACAGGGGCGCACAGATTCAATTGCCGAAAGGCGCCGGCCGGCCCATCTATAATGCCACTGCGCTGAATCGGGCAGCGTTCACACACGATTCCGATCTGATACGCCTCCTGCTCGCGGCCGGCGATCGTCCCGAGGAGAAGACATTTCTGCTCGGCATGATCCCCGCCGTGCCTGCGTTGACGGCCCTCTCCTACAACGACGCTGGTTCGCTTGCCGCGCTGCTGGATAAAGGAGTGCCGGTCGACTATGCCGACGGCGACGGCATCACCCTATTGGCTTGGGCGGCCATCTCGAACCGCCTCGATGTTGCGCGGCTGCTGCTCGCGCGGGGCGCGAAGGTGAACGTAGTGGACTCAAAAGGAATGACGCCGCTCCTCTACGCCGCCTCCATCGACTTTGGTGACTCGGCGATGGTCGACCTGCTGCTCAAAGCCGGCGCCGATCCGGCGGCTCGCACGAAAGATGGACTGACTGCGCTCGACCTTGCGCGCCGCTACGAACACCGAACCCTCGTTCCGGTCCTGTCAGCGAGCCGCTGATCACGGAAGCAGGTCGGCCACCAAGCCCGCCGGCTCGCCCCCGAGTTCGACTGCGCGGCAGCTGACTTCATTGCCGTTTTCGAGAACAACGGCCTGAATGCCCTCAGCGGTCGGCCGCAATTCCAGCCGGCGCTCGCGCGCTTCGAGTCGCAGCGTCGTACCGATCCAGCTGATATAAACCTTCATCCGGCGGCGGTGCCCCGCGACGACCGCCGCGTCCATCAGCCGCTTCGTGTAATCGCTCTCCTTCAGCCGTTGCGCCCACGGCGCGGCGGCCACGGCGCGGGCGCGCTCCTCCTCCTGACGGCGGCGATCCTCCGCGGAGTTCTCCTGCTCGCGCTCCAGGCTCTTCAGGTTGTTCTCGAGATTATCCAAAAAGCTCATACCGAAAACCGCACACGCGGGGGCTGTGATATTTTGGCCGTGGTCATGTCGTCTTATAACGATTCTCTCTCTCGCCGCTCGTTCCTTGCGGCGACCGCCTCGGCCGCGCTTGCGGCGCGCGCGTACAATCAGTCCATTCCGATCGGTCTGGAGCTGTACTCGGTGCGTGACGACCTTAAAAGGGACCTCACCGGCACCGTGCAGGCGGTGGCGAAAATGGGCTATCAGGACGTCGAGTTCTTTTCGCCCTACTTCGAATGGACCCCTGACTATGCGCGTGGCGTGCGCCATACGCTGGACGAGGCCGGCATCCGCTGCCTGTCCACGCACAACGACAGCCAGGCATTTCATCCCGACAAGCTGGACCGCGCTATCGAGCTGAACCACATCCTCGGATGCAGGTACGTGGTGCTCGCGCATCCCGGCGAAATCAGCACGCTCGACGGTTACAGGCGCGTCGCCGAGATGCTGAACCAGGCCACTGAGAAGCTGAAGCCCGCCGGCCTGGCCGCCGGTTATCACAACCATCAGGATGAGTTCAAACCAATCGACGGCAAGCGACCCATGGAGGTGCTTGCCTCTGACACGGACAAGTCAATCATGCTGCAGCTCGATGTCGGCACCTGCATTGAAGCCGGCTCCGACCCGGTGGCCTGGATCAAAGCCAATCCCGGCCGGATCAAGTCGCTGCACCTGAAGGAGTGGTCGCACGAGCCGGGCAAGGGCTATAAGGTCCTGTTCAACGAGGGCGACGCGCCGTGGGCGAAGATCTTCGACGCCGCCGAAAGCGTCGGCGGAGTGGAGTTCTATCTCATCGAGCAGGAAGGCTCGGACTATCCCGAGCTCGAAACGGCCCAGCGCTGCCTCGCCTCGTTCCGCAAACTGCACGCTGGCTGAAAAGCACCACGGCGGTTTTCATCGGCCAGCCGAACGGCGGCCGATTTCGTATTCTCAAGCACTTACTGGTGGCAAGCGGTTTGCATTCCTCCTGTGCGTGATGGAGGGGTTATGAAAACCAAGCTTCTGGCTCTCTTGCTTCTGGCGGGCGCGTCGGCATTCGCCGGTCCGCGCGTGTACTTTGGCATTGGCTTCGGAGGAGGTTACTACGCGCCTCCGCCGCCGCCCCCGCCTGTTGTGGCGTATGCGCCCGCGCCGGCTCCGGCGCCCGGCTACACCTGGGTTGGCGGCTACTGGTACCCAGTTGGGCCGCGCTACGTCTGGCATGCCGGCTACTGGGCTCGTCCGCCATACTGGGGCGCGCGATGGGTGGCGCCGCGTTACTACGGCCACCGCTACTATCGCGGCTACTGGATGCGCGGATACCGCCGCTGGTAAAGCGCGCGGAGCGTTGCCGCGGCTGGCATTTTCGAGGAGGGGCCAGCCGCGGCGCGGGAGGAGATGGAGCGCTCTAACCCGAGTAGCAGCGCGATGTCAGACCGTTAGGTTCACTTACATTGACTCACCTCGATCCGGGTGATAGCCTGTAACCCACTATGAAGCGCTTCGCCCGGTACGCAGTTTTCCCGCTGTTGATTGCCGCGCTTGCTGCCCAGACAAAGCCGGCGCCGTCGCCATCGAAGGCCCTTCGCGGCTATTTCGAGTACGTCAACGGGAAGGTGCTGGACATGGCCAAAGACTTCCCGGAAGACAAGTACGACTACAGACCAACAAAGGAAATGCGCAGCTTCGGCGAGTTGATCGTTCATATCGCTTCGGGCAATGTGTACGCCGCGAAGGTCGGTAAGGGTGAGCAGGCCAACTGGGACGAACTCGACGCGAAGAACTATAAGACCAAGGCCGATATCGTCGGGCTGTTGCAGAAGTCGATCGACGACTCCACGGCGGCGCTGAAGGCCGAGCCCGACGAGGAGTTCACGAAGACGCTGCGTCCGTGGCTGGCGGTGATGCAGCACTCCAGCGAACACTACGGTCTTCTGGTGGCCTACTACCGGCTGAACGGCATGGTCCCGCCGGAGACCCGTAAGGAACAGAAGAAGTAGCGGGCCTTAATCGGTGTGGAAGTTCAGGCCCACACGGAACCCCCAGTAGTGGGTGCCCTGCACGACCTGGTCGCGGAGTTCGAGCTTGAGCCCGAAATCGCGGTGAAACCACCAGTTCACGCCGCCGCCGTAGTTCCCGCCATTGGCGACCCCGCCGCGGAAGAACAGCGTGTAGCCGCCGAGGAAGTACGGGTCGAGCGATGAGTGCCCGTGCGTGGGGAAGTGGATTGCCGGATCGAGCGATAACACGCCGAAGCCGTCGCTGAACGACCGTTGCGGCGCGAGGTAGCTCACGTCGCCTCCGAATCCGAAGTACCGCCACACCAGTTCGCCGCCGACCCCGCCCTGTATCGTGCCTGTACCCGAGGCGGATCCCGGCGCGGCGAAGACGTAGCCCGCAGTCTCCTGGGCCAGCGCGGCAGCGGCTGTGAGGAGTGCGACGAAGATGATTCGTTTGATCACTGACACAATTGTACGGCCCCGGAAGATTGTGTAGAATTCTACAATGGGTCGGCTGACGACGGTCGTGCTTGTGGTGAGCCTCCATGCGCAGGTGCTCACATCGCAGTACGACAACGCCCGCACGGGCGCCAACACGGCGGAGACCGCACTGACCCCGGCCAACGTGAACGTGGGCTCGTTCGGACGTCAGTTCCGCTGGCTGGTAGACGGGGACGTGTACGCTCAGCCGCTGTATCTCCGCGGTGTGGACATCTCCGGCAAGGGCCGCCATGATGTGGTCTTCATCGCTACTGAGCACGACAGCGTGTACGCTTTCGATGCCGCCGGGCAGCCGCTCGAGCCGCTGTGGCATAAGAGCTTCGTCGGCGGCAATGTGGAGACCATCCCGGACCGCGCCGTCATGTGTCCGTTCATCGCGCCGGAGATCGGCATTACCTCGACCCCGGTGATCGATGCCGCGAGCGGGACGCTGTATGTCCTGGTGCGGACACGCGAGCGCGGCGACGGCTCGTGGCTCTATTACCAGCGGCTGCACGCCCTCGATGTGCACAGCGGCGCTGAGAGGAGCGGCAGCCCGGTGCTGATCCGGGCTTCGGTCGAAAGCCGGAACGGCGGCTTTCTGGGCATGTTCTCGGGCGCCGTCACCTTCAACGCATTCAAAGAGAACCCGCGCGCCGCGCTGACCCTGGCGAATGGCCAGGTCTGGCTTACCTGGGCCTCCTCGTGCGACTACGGTCCGTACCACGGCTGGGTGCTCACCTATGACGCGCATACACTGCGGCAGACGGGCGCCTTCAACACCTCGCCGGAGGACAGCGAGAGCGGCATCTGGGCCGGCGACAGCGGGCCGGCCGTCGACGAGGCGGGCAACTTCTACGTCTCGACCGGAAACGGCACGTTCGACGCCGATCGCGGCGGGCGCGATTACGGCGACACGGTCCTGAAGCTGCGGCTCGGCAGCGGCGGGCTTGCCGCGCTCGACTTCTTCACGCCATTCAACCAGGCGCGCCTCAATGGCTCCGACAACGATCTCGGCTCCGGCGGGGTCGTGGTCCTGCCGGACCAGGCGGGTGCGCATCCGCATCTGCTGGTAGCGGTAGGCAAGGAGGGCGTCATCTACCTGCTCGATCGCGACCACATGAGTCACTTTCACGCGGGCAGCGATGCGCACGCGGTGCAGACTGTTCGTCTGAGCGGCGGCATGTACTCGGCTCCGGCGTACTGGAATGGTCGCGTGTACTTTCTCGCGAGCCACGACGTGCTGAAGGCGTTTGCATTGCAGAACGGTCGAATGTC
>DASRCB010000031.1:0-33264 GCA_035653295.1 Bryobacteraceae bacterium | reverse complement strand
GCTGGCGTAAGGATCTATCGACTCCAGCAGGCCATTAAGAGCGCCGAGGGTGACATTCTTCATGTCCGGCTCTTCCACGTAATCGCTCTTGATCCGCGAAAGCACTTCCGTGTAAACGGCGAGATGGCGGTAGGTGTCCTCGGGGGAGGCGCTATTGCCGCGCACGGCGCCGAAGAGCATCAGCGCGACGAGACACGACGACATCGAAACGACAGCGAACTTGAAACGGCGATTCATAGGAGGCGAAAAGAGCCTGTTCTCAGTATACCGGCTTTAATGAAATGACGCTCGCCGGGCCTCCGGGGTCTCGGAAGAAATCGACGACAGTGTCGCGCCCGCCGCAGGTGTGGCTCTTTGCGCCCCGCACGCTATCCTGTACCTGAGAGGCACATACATCTTTGCAGCGCATTTTGTTCGCGATACGCAGCTTCTTTGCCATTCTCTTTACCGGTAGCCTGCCCGCCGATATCGCCGAAGCGTACGGCTTCAAAAAGCCCGTTGCCGCGCCGCCGCCCAAGCCTGTGCCCACGGTCAAGCCGTCCGATAGCGCGCTCCAGCTGCTCGGCATCCTGCAGCGAGACGCACGGCTGGTTGACTTCCTCATGGAAGACATCTCAGCTTATTCCGACGATCAGGTAGGCGCGGCTGTGCGGAACCTGCACACTGACGCCCGCGCCGCTCTGGAACGATACGTCCAGCTCGCGCCGGTGGTCGACGGCGTGGAAGGCACGTACACGAAAATTGAGAAGAGCGATCCCGCGGCGATGAAGCTTCTGGGCAATGTTCCGGCCAGTGGCAAGGCCCCCGGCGGAACGCTTCGGCACAAGGGCTGGCGCGCCTCCGGCGTCAATCTGCCCACCCTGGCCGCCAGCCAGAACGTATCCATCATTGCGCCCGCGGAAATCGAGGTTGAATAGCCGGCCTTGCCTGATTCACCGTTTGTAATTGGTATCGACCTGGGTACCACGAACTCGAGCCTTGCGTTCGCGGACATGAACGCGGCGGCGGACCCGCACGCCCTTCCGCCGGTTACGCTGTTTCCCGTCGAGCAGCTGATCAATCCGGGAGAAGTGCGCCCCGAGCCGCTGCTGCCATCGTTCCTCTACATCCCCTCGCCGACGGATTTCCCGCCGGACACACTGGGTCTGCCGTGGGGCCTTCCACCCTTCGTCACCGGCGTGCTGGCGCAGAAGCGCGGGGCCGAGGCGCCGGCGCGCGGCATCTCATCCGCCAAGTCATGGCTGTCCTACGCGGGCGTGAGCCGCAGCTCGCCGATCCTTCCACCCAACGCGCCGGAAGGCGTGGAAAAGATCTCGCCCCTGGCCGTCTCACGCGAGTATCTCAACCACCTGCGGCACGCATGGAATCACACGCATCCGGACGCGCCGCTCGAAAATCAGCGCGTGCTGGTGACGGTCCCGGCGTCGTTCGACGCCGTGGCGCGCGAGCTCACTTTGAAGGCCGCCGAGGAGGCCGCCTACCGAGGCGTCGTGCTGCTGGAAGAGCCGCAGGCGGCATTCTATGCGTGGATCGAGCGGCATCCCGACTGGCGCGAGCGGGTCACCGTCGGCGACCTGATCCTGGTGGTCGATATCGGCGGCGGCACCACCGACTTCACGCTCATCGCGGTCACGGAAAAGGATGGCGAGCTTCAGCTCGAACGGGTGGCTGTCGGTGAGCACCTGCTGCTCGGAGGCGATAACATCGACCTCGCGCTGGCCCGGCTGCTCGAGCACCAGCTCTCAGAAAAGGGGACGAAGCTCGATTCCCTTCAGGTTTACGCGCTCTGGCAGCAGTGCCGGCTGGCCAAGGAACGGCTGCTCGAACCGGGCCACGAAGGCAAGGACCAGGCGGTCACGATCCTCGGCCGCGGCACGGGGCTGGTCGGCGGCACGATCAAAACCAAGCTGACGCGCAAAGACCTGGACCAGATCCTGCTCGACGGTTTTCTGCCGCTGGTGTCGAGCAACGATCTTCCGCAGCGGCGCACGCGAGCGGCGCTGGCGGAAATCGGTCTGCCTTACGCCTCCGATCCGGCGATGACGAAACACCTGGCGCGCTTCCTGCGGCAGCAGGCGGCCACGGCCGAACACGGCAGCGTGCGACGCGGCCGCAGCGGGCTCGCCTGCCCCACTCACGTGCTGTTCAATGGCGGCGTGCTGCGGGCGTCGGTGGTTCGAGAACGCATCATCGAGGTACTCAACAACTGGCTGGCCGAGGAAGGCATGCAGCCGGTCAAGCCACTGCTTGGCGAAGACCTGATGCACGCCGTATCCCGGGGCGCGGCCTATTACGGCATGTCGCGCGAGGGCCGTGGCGTGCGCATTCGCGGAGGCGTGCCGCGCACCTACTATGTCGGCATCGAGGCCGCGATGCCCGCCGTGCCCGGCATCCCGGCGCCGCTCAAGGCGCTCGCCGTCGCGCCGTTCGGCATGGAAGAGGGCACGTCCCTGAATCTGCCCAGCCGCGAGTTCGGCCTGGTGGTCGGCGAGCCGGCAGAGTTCCGTTTCTTCAACTCCGCGACACGCAAGAATGATCAGCCGGGCGACATGATCGAAGACAAAGGCGAGGATCTCGAGGAGCTCTCGCCGATTGAAGTGAACCTGCCCGCCGATGGGAACGTGGGCGAGTTCGTGCCGGTGACGCTCGAAACCGTGGTGACCGAGACAGGCCTGCTGCAGCTGTGGTGCGTGGCGCGCGATGGCCGGCGCTGGAAGCTGGAGTTCAACGTTCGAGAGCGGGTGGCGCAGCAGTGAATCCGGCGGACGGCGGAGCGGCGCGTCGAAGCGCGGTGAAGGTCGGGGTCGACCTCGGCACCACGAATTCCGCATTGGCCTGGATCGACGTTGCCGAAGCCGCCGAAGCCGACTTTCCACCTATCCATGAACTGGACATCCCGCAGCATGTGACGCAGCATCAGATCGAGCCGCGCCGCACGCTGCCGTCCTTCGTTTACCTCGGCGATCAGACCTACGTGGGAACATACGCCCGCGAGCAGGGCGCGCTGGTGCCCACGCGTTCGGTGCACTCGGCCAAGTCCTGGCTTTCGAATCCGGAAGTCGACCGGACGGCGAAGATCCTTCCCTGGGATGCTCAGGAGGCCGGCCGCATTCTTTCACCGGTGGAGGTGTCCTCCATCGTTCTGGCGCGTATGCGCGATGCCTGGAACGAAGGCCATCCGGAGCAGCCGCTTTCCGAACAGGACATCGTCCTCACCGTTCCCGCCTCGTTCGACGAGGAGGCGCGCGAGCTGACGGTGCAGGCCGCGCGCGATGCCGGCTTCGAGCACCTCACGCTGCTGGAAGAACCGGCGGCGGCGTTCTACTCGTGGATCGCAAATCATCTCTCGCAATCGCAGAAAAGCCTTTTCGACGGCATGCTGGTGCTGGTGTGCGACGTGGGTGGCGGGACCAGCGACTTCACGCTGATCCGAGTCAACCGCCAGGGCGACCGCGTCGAATTCACGCGCACGGCCGTGGGCAAGCATCTGCTGCTGGGCGGCGATAACCTCGATCTCACCCTGGCGTGGCTGGTCGAGGCGAAGCTCGGCTCGGCGCTCACCTTGAAGCAGCGCAGCGCGCTGCGGCGGCAGTGCGCGGCGGCGAAGGAACGCCTGCTCGCCGATGACACTTTGAAGAGCGTTGACGTGACCGTGCTCGGCGGCGGTTCCGCTCTGATCGGCGGCACGCTGAAGACCGAAATCACCCGCGAAGAGGCCCTGGAGCTGACCCTCGGCGGCTTTCTGCCCTTCTGCGATCTGCACGAAAAACCCAAAGAAGAAAAACGCAGCCTGTTCCGCGAGCTGGGCCTGCCTTATGTTTCCGACCCCGCGGTGACGCGTCATCTGGCGGCATTCCTCAGCGCGCACGAGGACGCCCGGCCGGACGCGGTCCTGTTCAATGGCGGCTTCTTCATCCCGGCAATCTGCCGCGACCGCGTAGCCGACGTCATCGAGAAGTGGTACGGCAAGCGGCCGCTGGTGCTGGAAAACCAGGACCTCGATCTCGCGGTTTCCGTCGGCGCCGCTTATTACTCGTACGTTCGCTCCACCGGCGCGGGGCTGCTGGTTCGCGGCGGTCTGCCGCGCGCGTATTACATCGGCGTTGGCGAGAACGAGGCGGTGTGTCTGGTGCCCCGCGGCACGGAAGAGGGGCAGACGCTGGAGTTCGATAACGGCAACCTGAGGCTGGTGGCGAACAAGCCCGTGTCGTTCCGGCTTTATAGTTCACTGACGCGCGTGGACGACGCGGTCGGCCACGCGATTCCCGTCGAAGGCAGCGAAGATCTGCATCTGCACGCGCCGCTGGATGCGGTGATCCGCTTTGGCAAGCAGGGCGAGCGGCTGATTCCCGTGAAGCTCGGCGTGAAGCTGACCGAAGTGGGGACCCTGGAGGTCTGGGCCGATTCGAAAATCAGCGAGCATCGCTGGCGGCTGCAGTTCGAACTGCGGAAGCAGGCCGCGCAGAAACGAGCGCCCGCCCGCGCCGCCGCGGTGGTAAGCGAAGAAGCGCTGGCGGAAGCGGAGAAGCTGATCACCGCGGCATTCGGCATGGGCTCGCTCGATCAGGCCGAAGTGCCGGGCCGCCTCGAGCAGGCGCTGGCGCTGGGCCGCAACTCCTGGCCGCTTTCCACCATTCGCCATTTCGCCGACCGCATGCTCGAGCTGGCCGATGCGCGGAAGAAATCGGCTGGGCTGGAGATGCGCTGGCTGAATCTGTGCGGTTTCTGCCTGCGCCCCGGTTTCGGCTTTCCCGGCGATGAATGGCGCCTCGAACAGGCGCGCCGCATCTACGCCTCCGGCCTCACCTTCAGTAATCACGTACAGAACGAGATCGACTGGTGGATTTTCTGGGGCCGCCTGGCCGGAGGGCTCAACCGCAATCAGCAGACGGACATGTTCCAGCGGCTTTCGCCGAACCTGCTGCCGCGCGGATCGAAGAAGCCGCCGCGCATCAATAACAGTCTGCTTCGGGAAATGTGGCGCACGGCCGCGAGTCTCGAGCTGCTGCCGGTGATTACGAAAACGCAGCTTGGAGATGCGCTGATCACGCGGGTGAAGCAGGGCGAAATGCGCGATGTGAGCCTGTGGTGTCTTGCGCGGCTGGGCGCGCGCAAGCTGTTCTACGGGCCGAATAACCTGGTCGTCCCACCGGCAACCGCTTCGCGCTGGGCCGAGGCGCTGGCGAAAATACCGGGAAGCGCCGACGCGCTGGTGTCCATCGCGCGGCGGACGGGCGACGTTACGCGCGACCTGCCCCCGGCCACGGTTGAGCTGGTGCGGCGGACCATTCCCGAGCCGCTGCGCCCGGTGCTCGAAGGCGAGGAGCAGGAAGACCTGACCAAGATCTTCGGCGAAGAGCTGCCTTCGGGTCTGGTCATGGCCGAAGCCACAACGGCCGAGCCGTGACCGAAGACGAGCTGATCGCGCGCATCCGGCGGATGAACTGGCCGGCTGCGCGCGGGCTCGCGCTCGGAATCGGCGATGACTGCGCAGTTTACCGCCCGATCGCAGGACAGGAACTGGTGTTCACCACAGACCTGTTCATTGAAGACGTGCATTTCCGCCGGGCCGATGCTGATGCTCGCACGCTCGGCCGCCGCGCTCTGGCCCGAAGCCTGAGCGACATCGCGGCGATGGGCGCGGCGCCGCAATTATGCCTGATCTCGCTGGCGCTGTCAGCGCGAACCGACGCGCGCTGGGCGGAATCTTTTTACCGCGGCGTGCTGCGGCTGGCTCGCGATACGGGGACTGCGCTCGCGGGCGGCGATCTGTCGCATGGCGAGCGCGTGGTCTGCGATGTGATGGTTTGCGGCTCCGTCGCCCGCGGGAAAGCGCTGCGGCGCGACGGCGCGCGCCCGGGGGATGCGCTCTACGTTTCGGGACCACTGGGTGGCTGGAACCATCGCCCCGAGATTATTCCGCGGCTGGACATCGGCCGGCGATTAGTGGGCCGCGCAACGGCGGCGATGGACATCAGCGATGGGCTCTCCACCGACCTGCACCGGCTGTGCGTTGCATCCGGACTTGCAGCCGATATCGATCGCCCGCTGCCCGTGCTCAAGACGGCATCGCTCGAGGAAGCGTTGCACGCCGGCGAGGACTACGAGCTGCTCTACACCGCGCCCCCGCGGCGGCGCGTGCCCGGGTATCGGATCGGCACGATGACAAAGGGCCGTGCGGGCGCGATCCGGTTCATGGGCCTGAAGCTGGAGCCGCGCGGGTACGACCACCTCAGAGCTTCCGCAGCACCCAGGTAGTCATGCAGCGCTGGTTCTGAACGATGGTCGTTTTGAGTGGATCGAGCAGCGACGCGCCAAGCCGTTCTGTTAGGGATTCCAGGAGCGGCTCGTCAACGAGGTAGCGCGTCGAGCCGTCGGGCAGCAGAAAGAGGCGTCCTGAGAGGCGCGTCATGCGCTCCGGCATGCCGATGGTAGAGGCCAGGCGGCAGAAGAGCATTCCGCCAGGTTTCAGCACGCGCCACGTGCCGCGGAGCATGGCATCGAAGTGCTCGTCATCGTGCGCGAAGTGCAGCACGGCGCTGCTCAGCACGACATCTGCGAAGGCGTCGGGGAAGGACATGCTCTCGACGGGTTCAGCGCGGAAGTTTTCTGAGGCCGGCGGGGCCAGGCGCCGAACCGCTTCAATGGCTAGGGGATCGGGATCGACTCCGTACACCTCGTAGCCGTGCCGCAGCATGTAAATCAGATTGCGTCCGTATCCACAGCCCGCGTCGAGGATGCGCATGCCGGGCCTGATGCGGCCGCGCAAAAGCTGGTCGAAGAGATAAATATCGATGTCGCCGAATTCCTGGCGCAAATCGGCCATGAGCCGATTATGGCCGAGCAGGTGGTGTTGCGGGGCGTAGTTGCCAGAAAGGCGCACGTATACCCAAAGTGGTGATCTGAGTGTTGAATGGCAGGCCCAGGCCCGCGCCGCCCGCGGCGCGGGCCGGACCCGGCTGCTCTGTCGTCGTCACTGATTGACCGGACGCGTTGTTTCTTAGAACGCGACGCCCGGTGGACCACAATTCAACGCACTCGCCGCAACCCGGAACGCGATGTCCGGACTACAGCTCACTGTCTGTACGCTGTCCTCGTCGTTTAATTGGATGCGCATCGTTATCCCTTGCGGTACCGATCCGGAGAGGAGCCCCGTTTAGCGCCGGTTAAGCGCCCAGCGGTTGCAAACTACGCAACGAACAACGAATCGAACAATCTGCTCAGCCTGGCCAGCCTTCGCATTACGATCTTCGCAAAGCCGAAATGGGCTGGGTACGGAAGTTGTTGATTCGATTCGTGCGATTCCGTGTGATCGGGCCCGGGCGGATCACTTCGCCGCGGCCAGGGTGGCGCTTCGGCCGCCGCCGGCCCGGATCAGCGCGTTCATCTCACGCTGGAACACCGGCTCGGAGAATTTCGCCGCCCAGGATCGCAGTTCTCTGGGGTTCACGCGGGCCTCGATGGCTTCGAAGCGCTTCAGGCCCTGATCGAGCGATTCATCCGTCGCCTCGGGATAGAGTATTCCCGCGGTGATGTGCGACGGCACGATCTCCGCCGCCCCCCCGCGGCCTACCGCGACCACCGGCTTGCCGGATGCGAGCGCCTCGACCATGGCGATGCCGAAGTCTTCTTCTCCAGGCACGATCAGCGCCCGGCAACGCGCATACAGCGTCCGCAGTTCCGCGTCAGAAACACGGCCGCTAAACTGAACCGTCGGGCCAGCCATCGTCTTCAGCCGCCGATACTCGGGCCCGTCGCCCACAATGCGCAGCTTCATGCCGCGCGATGTAAATACCCGAACCGCGCAGTCGATCTGCTTATACGGGACCAGTTCGGACACGATGAGGAAGTAATCCTCCGGGCGCTCATGGCGGAAATCGGCCACCGCAACCGGGGGATAAATGACCCGCGAGTCGCGCCGCCACACGTGGGCGATGCGCCGCTGCACATTCCGGCTGTTGGCCACGAACTCGTCGACGCGGGCCGCAGAAGCGTAGTCCCAAAGGCGCAGATAACCGGTCAGGGGGATCATCGCCGCCCGCTTCAGCCGGGAACGCGTCCACTCTTTCCGATACGCCGGATAGAGGTCCCAGAGATAACGCATGGGCGTGTGGCAATAGCAGATATGGCGGGAATCGGAGCGCGTGATCACGCCTTTCGCCGGTCCTGACTCACTGCTGATGACCAGATCGTAGGCGCGCAGATCGAAGCTCTCCAGCGCGGAGGGCATAAGGGGCAGCAGACCGCGATAGCAGCGGCGCAGCGGATTCAGCCATGATGTCTCGATACGGTGGGCGCGAATGGTTTCCGAGACGCGCGCCGGATCATAGAACAGGGTGAAGATGTCGGCCTGCGGGAACATGCGGCAGAACGCTTCCAGGACCTTTTCGCCCCCGCGCATTCCGAGCAGCCAGTAATGGACCAAAGCGATGCGCATCAACCCTTCCCCTCGGCTCGGTACAGCGAGCACACGCAGCGGCGGCAAGTCGGGTTGTCGGCCACGTTCAGCGTACGGCGAAAGTGAATTGCGGGTTCGGCGTTCAGCGTCTCGGCGAGCGAACCATTTTTCACGTTGCCGAATCCCGGATGGAAGAAGCACGGCCGGATGAGCCCGTCCTGCTCGACAACGGCGGACACCCAGGGCGCGTTGCAGCGCGGCGCCTGCGGCTCCCTGCCCTCGGCCATGGCGCGGAAATACTCGACGATGCGGGCCAGCTTCATTTCCGATTCGGCAACCATGGAGGAGAGCGGGCCTTCCTTGAGCAAACGGAATTCACGCTCCAGATCGCGGATTTCGAGGTCGTTCAGCAGCAGCGACGATTTCAGCCGCGCGAAGGCCGTCTCATCGTGATTGAACGCAGCGGAACTGATATCGACGGCGAGATATGAAATCCAGTTCAGCTCGAGCGATTTGGCGGCCGTCGCCGTGTCCCTCACGGAATGATGGTTGGCGCGCTGCACGGTGCATCGGGCGGCGACAGGGAATTCCGGGGAAGCCTTTCTCACGGCGCGCACGCCCGCTGCAAGCTGATCGAAGGCGCCGATCACGCCGCGAATGCGGTCATGAACGCCACGTGGGCCGTCGAGGGAAACAATCAGGTCATCGAGGCCGGAGGCGATCTCCCGCGCATAACGGGCCACGAGCAGGCCCGTGCTCAGCAGCGTCACGCGAATGCCGTGCTCGCGCAGCATGGCGGCCATTGGAAACAGATCCGGGTTCAGCAGTGGCTCGCCCCCGGTAAAAACGACGGACTCCACGCCCAGAGCCCGGATATCGTCAAGCTGGCGCGCGAGGTCTTCCCTGCTGAAGCAGACGGAATCGGTGTTGCGCCAGATGTCGCACATGCCGCAGCGGCAGTTACAGCGGCTGTGGGCCGAGATGACCAGCACCGGCAGTTTCGCGAGCCGGGGATTCATACGGTCACCTCGCGGCCGGCCAGCCGGATGCCGGGCCGCATGGCGGGGATGCGGCATCGTACGCGAACGCGGCCGCGGCCCTGAATGCTGAGCGGGGTAAAATCTTCGGCTTCCGGAGTACGCGCGGCGAACTCTTCGGAGGCAAGCTGAAGGCGGCCGCCGATAAACACTGCCTCGGGGAGCTGCCGGAACAGGGCTTCGCAGGGGGACTGGCCCGCGTCACGGAAGACGACGAAGTCGGCAAGAGCGCCGGCGGACAGAGAGCCCTCGCCGTCGGCGAGCCGCAGAACGCTCGCGGCGCCGCTGGTGACCATGCCGTACAAGCGCGCTTCGGTGAGACCCGAAATTGCCTGCGCGAAACGGAGCTCGTCCAGCATGTCGCCTTCGGCGCTGATGCCCGAATCGGTCCCCAGCGCAACGGGGAGGCCCGAATTCAACACCTCCCGCGTAAGCGTTCGGCCGAGGATGAACATGTTGGAACTCGGACACCATACCAGCGCGCAACCGTTCTGCCGCGCGAGACTGAGGAAGTCGCGGTCGAGCGCGACAGCGTGCACCAGAACCGAATTCGGCGCGAACAGGCCGAGCCGGGCGAGCGTTACCATTTCACGCCGGCCGGCGCCGTTGACGGCCTCGCCGGCGTGGAAGATGAACGGGCGCGTGCTCGGGCAGGCGGCGTGGCTGCGCGCAAGCTCCGGGCTGAATTCCAGCGAGTGGGCCCAGGAAAAACGGCGCATCACGCGCACCGGAAAGCCGCGCGCGAACACGGAGTGCGATGGATTGTGATGACACACGGTGGTCACACCGCACGCCAGGTTTCGAATGCCGCCCCAGATGAGGCGCTCCTCGCGCGCGATGCTGCGAACCTGGTCGATGGCGTCCGCGAAGCGCGCACGTATATCGCGGGCCCAGTGGCCGCAGGTTTCGTACGGGCCATCGCCGAGCCGGGGAAAGACGCTGAAGTCGAGGTGGTCGTGTGCGTTGATGAGGCCCGGCAGGATGAGGCAATCGCTGAGATCAAGGCCTTTTCGTCCGGCCACGCGGCCAATGTGGCGAATTCGTCCGCGCGCGACGGCGACATCGGCCTTCTCCGCGCGCCTGGCGGACCGTGCCACACGGGCGCCGCGGAGGATCACAGCGGCCGCCGGAGCTCCGTGCAGGCCTGAGGCCTGCTCCACAATGGCGCCGGCCTTCACAGCCTCCTCCACAGCAGGACGAATATCGCCCGGGTTCCGGACACGGCGGCGAAGCGATCGTCGCGTCCGCGCTGGCGAAAGATATCGCGCTCCGGCTCTCCGAGGGAGGGCTCGGCCAGACGCAGCAAGGCCATTCCCCTGCGGCTCGCGGCGGCCAGAAAACCCTCCACCGGATGTGCGCGATTTTCGATCTCGCACAGATCGCCGTCGTGCCGGAAGGATCGCGTCCACCCCGCCGCGATCGCCGCCGGATGCACGTCGCTCACCAGCACCAGTCCGCCACGGCGGGTGATGCGCGACAGCTCCGACAGGAGCCGGCGGGGCGATTCCAGATACCCGGCCGTGAACGCACAGATCGCCAGGTCGGCGGCCCCGGTCGGAATGGGCAACTGCAGCGCGTCTCCCTTCACAAGCAAGGGACCCGCCGCGCCGGCGCGCAGCATGGGCTCGCAGAAATCCACACCGATCGCCGTCGCGCCCCGCTCCCGCGCATAGCGCGCCCACCGTCCCGTACCGCATCCCACGTCCACCACGGTTTTCGAAGCCAGCGGAGGGAGCCACGGCTCGGCGGTGCGAAGCTCGAGCGCGAGTAGCGGATTCGGCAAAGTGTCGTACGTCGCCGACCACAACGCATGCCCCTGAAGAACACCAACGGTCATCACAGGCTCTCGAAGCGCGGCTTGCGCAGGTTCACGTAATGCTGCGCCAGGCGCAGCTCGAACGGATACTCATAGACGCCGAAGGCATAGCGCCACGAGCTGAGCGCCTTGAGAGCGGCCCGGCCCCAGCGTGGCAGATAGATATCCTGCACCGTCGGCCAGCGGCAGTTCACCACAAGCTCGAAGCCATCGATACGGCGCTTGATGCGGCGCGGCAGCCACGGCGTGTTCGGCTCGGTGCGAATGGTGAAGTTTTGCCAGCGCTCGGTGGCCCATTCCTCGATCGTCTCCGGGAATCGCACCCTGCCCCGGCCGCCGTACGATCCGTCGGGATGGGGCACCGGGATGTAGTGCTGGACGATGATCTCGGAATCCGGATTGATGCGCTTGATGCGGCGGATGAACTCGATGGTTTTGCGCGTGTCGCCCTCGGGGTCCTCCGGATTGCCGACCACGAAGGAGAACTCCGGGATGATTCCGTACTGCCGAATACGCGCGGCGAGTTCCAGGGTCTGTTCGGCGCGAAGCTGCTTGTTCATCTGCTTCAGCACCTCGTCCGAACCCGATTCCGCGCCGAAGAAGATCATCGTGGCGCCCGCGGCCCGCAGCTTCTCGAACGTGGGCTCCGAATAGCGCAGCAGGAGGTCGATGCGCCCTTCCGCCCACCAGCGCAGTTGTAACGGCGCCATGCGGTCGAACAGTTCGGCCGCGTGGTCCTCGCGCAGGAAGAAATTGTTGTCGTAAAACTGCACCGCGTTGATGGCGTACGTGCGCTGAAGATGATGGAGGACTTCGGCGGTGCGCTGCGGCGATTCCATCTTCTGGCGCCCATCGAACAGCGGGACGACGCCGCAGAAGCGGCAGCGGAATGGACATCCGATGCTCGCCTGGTGCACCACGGTCCGAGAACCGAGGAAGGTCCGCGCGATGTATTTTTCCGGCGAGACGAGGCGATGGTACGGCAGCGTCGGAAAGGCGTTCGGCGAGGCCAGCGGCCGCGGCGCGTTGTGCACGTGCAGCCCAAACGCGTCCCGAAACGAGAGCCATCTCACCTTCGACGGGCTCATGCGACCCCGAATCGCCTCGATCGCTTCGAGGAACGTTTCTTCACCCTGCCCGCGCACCACGAAGTCAACGTATTTGGAATTGAGCGTGGCGTCGGCGTACAGCGACGGGAAGTAGCCGCCCCACAGGATGGGCACGGCGGGATGGCGGCGGCGAAACTCCCGGCACAGCGCGGCGGCGGCGACCATCTGCGGTCCCGGCATCACCGATACGGCCAGCAGCTCGATGCCGCTCTCCCGCATAATGCGGTCCAGCGTGGCGCCGGGGTCGGGGTCGAGGTTGCCGTCGACGATGGCGTATTCCTCGCGGCCTTCGATGACCGCCGCGAGGGAAAGCACCGCCAGCGGGAATCGCCGATTCTTCGGGCGCGTGCTGCGGGGATGGAGCAGAACAATCATCGCGACTCTCCGACGAGAATCCAGAAGCGCGACGGCGGACGCTTTCGTTGCAGCCAGGCGCGGACGGGCCGCAGATGCCAGGAGAGCCCGTACCAGGGTTTGTGAATGGTCCAGCGAATCCCCAGCTCGGCGGCCAAATGCGCCAGGGAAATTTCGTCGAGATATTCGATGCTGCCCTGCGCGTCGGAGGGGAATCCGTATTCACGCTGAAAGCGCGCGCGCCTCTCGGCCACCATCAGCCGCCCGTGTTCCGGGACGCGGTAGACCGGCGAGTCGATCACGACCACGGCGCCGCCGGGCCGCAGTACGCGCAGGACCTCGGCAAGCGTGCGCCGGAAATTGCTGGAGTAGTGCAGTGAGGCGTTGAAGATGGCCAGGTCGGCGGACCGCGACGCCAGCGGGACGCGGTCGAACTCGGCTTCGAGCACGGGGAAAGGCGTCTGCGCGCGATAGTGCCGCGAGGCACGTAGGCCGTCGCGCTCATCGGTGAAGATATCCAGGGCCACGGGCGAATGGCCCCGGAGCGCCAGCCGCCACGACATCCAGCAGTTCCCTGCTCCGAGGTCGAGGACGCGAAGCGGCCGCGCGGCGGTGTGTTCGTAATGCGGAAGAATGCGTGTCTCGAAATAGCGCCAGCTCTGGCCGCGCATGCGCCACTGGGAGGCGAGGCGTCCGGTGAGGTCGATCCAGGGCAGGGCGTAATACCAGCGGGGGTCGTCGGAGCCGCGGCATTCGGAGGCGCGGACTGCGCCATATTCGCGGAGGAATTGCTGGCGGGGTTTGTGGGGCCGGCCTTCGGCCGGCATGTGCTGCACGCCGGCGCTCATGACTGCACCTCGGGTGGGGAGCAGGGCGGTTCTGGACGGCGGGTCGCGCTCACGCGCGGGTTTCGTGCAGGCCAAAGGCCCGCACCACATGGGATCTGTGCAGGGCGAAGGGTTACCGTACTGCGGGTCATGCTTCTACCTCGGCGGCCGTCGCGTGCAGGCCCGCGCGGGCTGCTTCGGCGGCTTCCTCTGTCTGCGCTTTCAGCAGCTCATCGGCAAACTGGAAGTAGCGGCGCGAATGGCGGCCGCGAATGGCGATATCCCGGTCCGTGGAACTTGCCCATTCGCCGATTCGCACCAGCTTGTCGCCGAGCTCGGCGTGATACGGCGTGCCCGCGATCGGATACGAGACGGTGGTGAGGCAGACGTCGGGCTTGCAGCGCTTCACGTGCGCGACCGTCGCTTCGATGTCTTCGGTCTCCTCGCCCTCGTAGCCCCACATGATGAACATGCCGGTTTGAATGCCGGCGGCGCGGCAGAGGTCCATGGCCCGCTGCACCTGCTCCACGCGCACACCGCGCTGCATGGCGTCGAGAATGCGCTGCGATCCGCTCTCGGATCCGATCCACACCCGCATGCACCCAAGCTCGGCCAGGGTATCGGCCACCTGCGCGTTCAGCCGATCGGCGCGCGTGATGCACTCGAAGGGGATCTTCAAACCGCGCGAGCGCATCTCCGCGGCATATTTGAAGAGCCAGCCGTGGTGAATGGTAAAGACGTCGTCGGCGAGCCAAAGCATGTCCGGCCCATATCGTTCCAGCAGATGCTGCACCTCGTCAACGACAGCAACAGGCGACCTGCGCCGATGGGTGTTCCCATACACGGCATGGCTGCACCAGCGGCAGTGATACGGGCAGCCGCGCGCCGTAATCAGCGAGAGCGAGCCCGTGCCATGGCGATCGCGCCATGTCCGCACGTACCGTTCGATATCGATGCGCTCCCGATCCGGCCATGGCTGGGCATCGAGATCCTCGATCAGCGGGGCCTTCGCCGTCCGCACGATTTGTCCATCCGGAGCACGGTAGATGAGCGAAGGAAGATCGGGTGAAAGCGAGCCGCCCTGTTTCAGGCACGCGAGGAGGCACGCCATGGCGCGCTCGCCCTCACCCTGCACCACGGCGTCCGCTCCCGCGTCGAGATACTGCTCGGCGTAGTTGGCAGGCTCCGGGCCTCCGACGACCACGAACCAGCCCCGCGATTTCGCGTGGGCCACGATGCGCAGCGCCTCGGGACGGGTGAGCAGGTTGGCGCACACTCCCAGCACCGAGGGGCGCCCGGTTTCCAAAAGACGGAACAACTCGGCCCGGGAGCCAAACGTGGAATCGTAGATTTCGACGTCGAAGCCGAGACGGCGCAGGTGCGACGAGAGATACAGAATTCCGAGCGGCGGATACGGTTTCATGATCCGCTGCTCCTTCGGATCCTCGGACAGGAAATAGCCGTGCGTCAACAGCAGGTCCATGGTGTTCAGCCGGCAACCTGTTGCAGAACGGGGAAGTGGAACGGCGCCGGGGGAGGTTCCGTCCTGCTCACGGCTTCCATTTGCCGCACCGTTCGCCACAACGGCGCTGCATGCGCCGCGCCGCTTCTCACCTCGGCGTGCAGCGCATCGGCCAGCGCGCGATAAAACTCGGTGGTATAGGCGCCGCGAAACATGAGGTCCAGATCGTCCGAATCGCGCCAGTTGGTTTTTGCGGCGCGATCCGCCCGCACCTTTTCGTACAGCCGCGTATTCGGCAGCGGATACGAAACCGAGATGCCGACGTCGGCGGGGCGCACGGCGCGGACCATATCGATGGTCTGCTGGATGTCGTCCCAGGTCTCGCCGGGATAGCCGAACTGGAGGAACAGACAGGGGCGAATGTCGTGCGCGCGCGCATTCTCACAGGCAGCCCTCACAGCGCGCACAGAAAGGTCCTTTTCCATGGCGTCGAGCACGCGCTGCGACCCCGATTCGGCTCCCATCCACACCTCGGCGCACCCGGCGCGCCGCAGGTCGGCCACGGTATCCCGGGTCATGAGATCGCATCGCGATTGCATGCGGAACGGCACGCGCGCGTCCAGCCGCTCCACTTCGGCCGCAAACTCCGCGGTCCATTGCCGCGACAGCGCGAAGATGTCGTCGGCGAACCAGATCATGTCGGGCTGGTATTCCCGCTTCAGATGCAGCATGTCGCGCGCGACCGCCGCGGGCGAATGGAAGCGATAGGTTCCGCCGTAAATCGGCTTCGCGCACCAATTGCAGCGGAAGGGACATCCGCGGCTCGAAACCAGATTCAGGGAGAAGTATCCGTGCGCGCTGCGCCATGCGTCGCGATACGCGCCCATGTCCACCAGGTCCCATGCGGGTTCCGGCAGAGCGCCGAGATCGAAATTCGGTTTCCTTATGGGGCCGTGCTGAACGCGGCCGTCCGGTCCCATCCACACCAGCCCGGCGAGGCCCTGTGCACGGACGGCGCAGAACTCGAGCAGCGTCTGCTCCAATTCGCCGGCAATCACCGCATCGAACCCGGCGGCCAGATAGTCGCCGGCGCGGTCCGCGGCGTCCGAACCGTTGACGATGATGCGCACGCCCATCTGGCGCGCGGCGGCGGCGAAGCCAAAGGCGACTTCCCGGTTGCGCACCAGGCACATCTTGGTCAGGAAGTTGAAGTTATCTTCCGCCACCACCACGAGCCCCGGCCGATATCGCTTCAGAGCCTCCCGAAACCCGGCCTCCGGCTCCGCAAAGGTGCTGTCGAACAGCGCCACCGAATAACCCTCGGCACGCAGCACGGCCGCCGCGATCAGGGTCTGGAGAGGCGGATATGGCTGCATTTTCCGCACCTGCTTGGGGTCGAAGAACAGATGGTTCGAATGCGTCAGCAGAATGTCCGTCGACGTCTTCAACAGGTCACCACCTCAGCGGAGAGTTGCGAGGCGTCCACCTTCGGCTTCGGCATCGCCGGGAACAGCTTTTTCGCGGTGTTATTGAGCGTGATCTCGAAGGGCAGGCGGTACATGTCGCGATCGAGGCGCCATCGCGCCGTTACCGAGATCCCGCGCTGCACCGCGCGCGTTACCGGATGGGTCTGGAAGCCGGAAATCGGCACGCGCGTAAAGGCGAGGCGCAGATATTCGCGCATGGTCTGAAGGCGCGTGTGCGCCGGACCCCTGAGCCACGGCAGCTCGGTATAGCGCGGGAAGAAATCCACCCAGCCTTCCAGTGAATCGGGGACCTGAATCCCCAGTTCGAAGGCCTTGTCCATGATGGGCGATCCGGGATAGGGCGTGAAGATATTGGTCCAGAACTCGGCGCCGGGATATTTTCGGCACACGTCCATGATCAGGTTTACAGATTCGCGCCGCTCGGCATCGGTCTCGCCGGGGAAGCCGAAAATCATGTTGAAGGAGGGCCGAATGCCGGCCGCGGTCAGCCTTTCGGCGGAGAGGTGGATGGTTTCCAGGGTCTGGAAGGTCTTGTGCATGAGCTTCATGACCCGCAGCGAGCCCGAGTCGGCGCCCTGGGAAATCTGCGACAGGCCGGCGCGCCGCAGCAGTTTCAGTTCGTCCACGCTCATGCGCGTGACCAGGTTTGTGGTCGCCTGAATGCTCCAGTCGAACTTCACGCCGCTGCGCACCAGGCCTTCGGCGATTCCCAGCGCCCGCTCGCGATCGACCAGGAAGTTGTCGTCCACCACCCACAGCAGGCTCAGCCGGTAGCGCGTCACCAGATCGGTAATTTCGTCGACCACCTGCTCCGGATCCAGCGCGTTCCACTTGCGCCCGTACAAACCCTGGTTGGTGCAGTAAGCGCATTCGTACGGGCAGGCGAGGCTGGAGGTGTACATGGCCCAGCGCCGCCCGGCGACGCGCTCGTAGGCATCGAAATCGGCCAGATGATACGCCTTGGGGGGCAGCTCGCGAATGGGCCGCAGCTCGCGGGGAGGGTTGAAGCAGATCCTGCCGTCCTGTTTGAAGCCGACGCCGGCGATGCCGCGCATATCGGCCCCGTCCTCGATGCGCCGGACCACCTCGAGCAGCGCGTCCTCGCCCTGGCCGCGCACCACGATGTCCACGCAATCGGCGGCCAGGGTCTGATGCGGCAGCAGCGATGGATGCCAGCCTCCCAGGATGACCGGCTTGTCCGGATAGAGCTGTTTCGCGGCGCGGGCGATCTGCACTGTCTCGCGGATCATCGGACCGGTAACGAGCGACACGGCGAGGCACAGCGCGTCGTCGAGCTCCTGCAGGACCCGCTCGTGGAACCGCGGCGTGATGGTGGAATCAATGATCCGCACGTCATATCCGGCCCGCAGCAGCGGGGTCGAGACGGCCAGAATGCCAAGCGGCGCGGTCGCCTCCTTGCTGGAGAACGCCGGGAAGAAGAAAACAACCTTTTTCGACTTTCGATGCATGTCGTTAGCGCTGGCCTGAGTATGTCACCGCCCGCCGGAAAGCCTGCTCCGGAGTCGTAAAAATTCCGTACATTCCGTAGGCCGGCAGACTTTACGACGTTCTTACATCGGCTTTGCGACCGGGCTGCGGGGATCTGCGAAGATCAGGCAAATCAGAATGCCGATCCGCACTGCGCCTGACCTCCAGTTCAACGACCCGATGCTGACGCGGACCGCGCTCGGCTACGAAGTGGTCCGGTACCCGTACGGCTTCCCGGCGCGGATTCGCTCTAATTCGCAGGTCATCATGGAGGCGGCGGACGTAAGCTGGGGCGCCTGCCGGCAGCGGTTCGACGTCGCGCCCGTGGAGATTCGGCTGCTCGTCTCAGACAGCGAGAGTCCCGGCTGCCGGGAAGCGCCCTTCTTCCGGTCGCAGGGCCACCTGATCAGCATTGCCGGGGATTCCGAGAATTTCGCCGTGCTCGATCTGCGCAGCGGGTTCAGCTTCGGGTGGGTGACGAAGAACACCGCCGAGAACACCGGCTATCTGCGCCAGTGCTTCCTCGACGTAATGGTTTATCCGCTGCTCGAGACCCGTTATATGGCCACCGTGCATGCGGCCTGCGTGAATCTGAACGGCAAGGGCGTGCTTCTGGCCGGCGATTCGGGCGCGGGCAAATCGTCGCTGGCCTATGCCTGCGCGCGCCGCGGCTGGACTTACGTGTCCGACGATACCAGCGCTTTCGTGCGCGCCGCTCCGCGCCCACTTGTGATCGGGCAGCCACAGAAGTTCCGTTTCCGAGAAACCGCCGGCGAGCTCTTCCCCGAGTTCCGCGGCCGCACCGCCACTGTGCGCACGTATGGGAGGCCGGGGATCGAGGTGCGCACCAATACCCTGGAAGGCCTGCGCACTGCCGACCAGAGCACGATCGATTACATGGTGTTCCTCAACCGTCCGGGGTACGAAGGCGGCGCGGCGGAGCTGCTGGCCCTCTCCCCGGAAGCCGCCTGGCAGCAGCTTCGCAAGTCGCTGTGGGAGGTGCAGGTCCCGGAGTTCGAGGAGCGCCACGAGGCGCTGCGGCGGCTGCTCGCCGTACCCGCCTGGGAGCTGCGGTACGCCGACCTCGATGACGCCATCGCCCTGCTCCACCACCTTGTCGCGGGCAACGTCAATGGCCACCACTGAAGTGTCCGCCGCGGCCATCGTCGATGCCCTGCGTTTCCATGACGCTTCGCCGGACGCGCTGCTGGCGGTGAGCCGGGATCAATGGCCGAAGCTGCTGGACTGGTGCGACGGCCACCAGATCACCTTCGTGCTGCAGTCCGCGCTGGGACCACTGCTGCCGGAATTTGTCTGCGAGCGCATGGAGCCCTCCCGGCGCCGCTACTCGCTGCGGTTCGCGCGCCTGGAACAGGAACTCGGGACCATTATCGATATCCTGCGGCGGCGGGAAATCGGCTTCGTCCTGCTGAAGGGGATGAGCCATTGCCCGAAGCTGAGTCCCGATCCGATCCTGCGCGCCCAGGGCGATATTGACCTCTGGATCCCAAACGGAGCCGTCCACGATGCCCGCCGCGCGCTGAACCAGATCGGCTACGAACGCCGCCATGTCCGTTCCGGGTCGGACCGGCACCTGCCGCCCATGGCGCTGCCCAGCAACTGGCGCTGGCGTGGCGACGTGTTCGATCCCGAAATGCCCATCCGCGTCGAGCTCCATCACGATCTTTGGCGGAGCGACTCCGAGTACATTCCGGTGAGCGGTGAAGATCGCTTTCTCACGCGGCTGCAGGTTCGGGAGATCGCCGGCCGGCCGGCGCCCGTTCTCTGCCCACAGGACCTGCTGGGGTTCGCCGCGCTCCATCTGCTTCTCCATCTGCTGCACGGCGATCTGCCGCTGCAGCGCGCCTGGGAGATCGCCCGCTTTCTTGATACCCATGCCCGCGATGCGATCTTCTGGTCGCGGTGGCGGGAGCTTCACAGCCCGGAGTTGCGCGTTCTGCAGACGGTTGTGTTCGAAATTCTCCGGGCGTGGTTCCATTGCCGAACTTATGAACCCGCGGTGCTGCCCAACGACGTTCAGCTCTGGCTCGACCGCTTCGCCATGTCGCCGCTCCAGGCAGGCAGCAAGGATGCCGTGTGGCTGCACCTGGCGCTGATCCCCAGCCTGCGGGGGCGGATCAACGTCCTTCTGCGCCGCCTTCTGCCGGTTCGCGGCAGCCGCCTCTCTCTCGATCGCGCCAGCCATCATGCGACCACGCTGCTACCCTCGCTCGTGCAGGGCCTTCGCTGGCGCCGCCTCCGCCGCTCGAAACTATATGTGGAGCATACGAAGTTAGCCTGATCCGGGTGTTTTGCGATGTATGACGGCACGTCCTGACAAAACGCCGAACTTCTTCATCGCAGGGGCTCCGAAGGCGGGGACGGACGCTCTCTACTATGAGCTGGCGCAGCATCCGGACGTTTACATGAGTCCGCTCAAGGAGCCATGCTACTTTTCATCGGAGATCCGGCCGGTATACTTCGTCGCCGAATTGCAGGACGGAATGCGGAAGCGGGCTCGGCTCACGAAGCAATACCTCGAAGGCAATATGCGCGAACGCAGGTTCGGGGGCATCGTTTCCGAATGGAACGATTATCTGCGGCTGTTTCAGGGCTGTGGGCGCGAAAAGGCGGTTGGTGAGGGGAGCGTCTGTTATCTCTGGTCCAAATCGGCGGCGAGCGCGATCGCGTCCCGCCTGCCGCATTCGAAAATCATCATTGTTCTCATGGATCCGGCTGAGAGGGCGTTCGCCCAGTATCGGAAGAGTGTTTCACAGGGGCACGTTCGAGAAACGTTTCGCCGGCATTTGGAGCGGGCTTTCGAGGACCCGGGCGACAGATTCAGCCTGTTTCACCCTTTTCTGGAGTTCGGCAGGTACGCCCCCCAGATCAAGAGGTACCTGGATGTTTTTCCTCGGGAACAGATTCTGATTTCCTTCTATGAAGACGCGAGGGAGGACTACGCGAGGTGGTTCGATCGGATCCTGGCGTTTCTCGGTGTGTCGAAAACGTCTTCCGCGGTTCGCTTCGAAGCTCATGAGAGCGGCGAAGCGGAGCCTATGGTCCTCTCACCGGAAGATCGGGCGCTCCTGGTCGAATACTACCGGAACGATATTGGTGAGGTCGAAGACCTCGTCGGCCGGAAACTCGCCGCCTGGCTTCGTTGAGAATCGGCACAAGCCGTATAAAGCCACTCCGCCTGGTTGTTGCGCAGACTCTTTGCGGTTTCCCAGAATGCTGGGCGTTTTCTGGCGAGGTTGAAGGCCGGAAACGGAGTCCGCGGGACATCGCTGTCGGTGTGATCCCGGTCGACGATGAGGACATGATCGCGAGTTACTCTGGCGAGGTGCGCAGTGTACTCGTGAGCGGCCTCGGGAGACAGGTCTCCGAGTACATGCGAGCTGAAGGAGACATTCACGCTGGAATCGGGTACGGCGGCAATTTGCCAGGTCGGCATCAATATGATGTCCGAGCGATGCAGAACGTCAGGAGTGATGTCCGCCTCTCCGTACAGAGTGGCGGTGAGACTCGGGAACGATCGCAGAAGATAATACGACGCCAGGGCAATGGTCTCGGGCACATCGAAATTGAGATAGGTAAGGCGCGGGGTGTCACGAATCAGATAACCTGCCATGCCGCCAAACCCGCCGCCGATCTCGAGCACCGTTCCTGGATTACTGTCGCCGAGAAGCCGGGCAAGCTCCTGCGCGTAAAAGTGCTGGGATTCGGCGGCAATTCGAATAAATACTCCATCCACCGTGATTCCGTACGGGTTGCCGACGGCAGGTGAGCGCAACGCGGCGATCGGAAAACGTCCCTTTGTCACCGCCTTCCATAGATCGAGGCGGTGCAGGGCGTCTCCCAGAAAGAAACGGCCGTACAACGGGTCGATTTCACCGCTGAAGTAGCATCGCTGCATGTCGACAGGGAGCCCCACGAGATTCGTGCTGCAGGGGTTCCGAAAGAAATTGCGGTACATGTGCCGCAGCGCTTCGATGTTCCTGCCGCGCAGCGCCTCCATTACCGGCGTCAGGTGCTTCCGCCTGGTTTGTTGCCACCAGGGGGTCGCCGCGAATGGGCCGGCAGCCGACCGTTCGTACTCCGCTGCTTTGATGTAAGCGGCGCAGATCCGTTCGAGCAGCGCCGTGTCGTCCTCCTCAGGTCCGCTGCGGCAGGCAAATGCATCGGCGAGCGCGCTCAGGGAATAGCGTTCATCGTACTTGAACCGGTCGAGGCCAAGGCGAACTACTTCGGATAATTCCCCGTACTGAATCATTCGTGCTTCTGACACCAGAACGCAGCAGTGGCGTTATGCGGCTCCCGTCATTATTGCGTGGAGCAGGATTACGTGACATGGGTTGCGCGTAAACGATATGTAAAAGCGGCTCGGCCGCGGCGCGCGCCTGATCCATCAGATACTGTTCGATTGGAACTATGTGCAACCTGCGAACCGTGTTGCTGGCCGCCGCAGTCGGCTTATTCAGCTCTTACGCCGCGGAACTCCCGAAAGGCCGCATTATCGACCGTGTTGTCTGCACCGGCGACGATCGCCAAAGCTACGCGCTTTATCTGCCGCCAGCCTACTCGCCGGACCGGCCCTGGCCGATCCTGTACTGCCTCGATCCGCTGGCCCGCGGCCGCATCCCGGTGGAACGCTTCGCCAAAGCCGCGGGCGCGGCGGGCTGGATCGTTGCCGGTTCGAACAACTCGCGAAACGCGGCTCCGCGGGAATCGCGCGATGCAATCGTTTCCATAGTGCGGGACACCCATGAACGGTTCGCCATCGACAACGATCACGTGTATGTTGCGGGCTTCTCCGGAGGCGCCCGGCTCGCGCTGGCGTGGGCGCGCAATGGCCGCATCGCGGGTGTGGTCGCCAGCGGCGCGGCATTCGGGGGTCCGGTCCCCATGGACGCGACGTTCCCCGTCTATGGGACGGCGGCCACGGATGATTTCAATTTCGACGAAGTGTACGCCATGTGCGTAACGCTGAGCCGGCGGGGGGTCCCGCAGCACTTTGCCGAGTGGAATGGCGGCCACGACTGGCTGCCGGAATCGCTGGCAGGGGAGGCCATCGACTTCCTCTCCGGACGCCTGAAGCCTGAGCCTCCTCCGGCCCTGACTTCCATCCAAAGCAAGACTGCCGAGCGCTACCAGCTTCTGACCGCGGTCATGCAACGCAGCGATGACGATGAGCGCAGACAGCTGATTGAAAGTCTGCACCGGGACCAGGATCTACCGGAGGACGGGCCCAAACGGCGCGCGGCGCGGCGCGTCCTGGCGGGGACGTTCATTGGCGCGATCGAACAGGGACGGGCCCGGCTCGCGGAACAGAAATACGCCGACGCCGCGGCTGCCTGGAGCCTCGCGCTCATGATTCAACCCAACAACCCCGAAGCCAATTACGGTCTCGCCGTGGCCAGCGCCGGCCTGCGCGATAAACGCCGCGCGATCGAAGCGCTCGGGCGCGCCATCGCCAACGGCTTTCACGACGGCGCGCGAATCGATGCCGAGCCTGCCTTCAATCCTTTTCGCGCCGACGCCGGATTCACCGCCGTCCGGCAATCGATAAAGCCGAACTGCTGAGGCGGTGGGTTGGGCCGCCTCCCCCGACGCCGGATTACAGTAAGAATGATGCGAGTTCTGATTATCACCGGTGATGGCGGCGAGTCGTACGAAGCGCTGTACGCCGTCCATCGTTTTCGGGAAGAAGGCTGGGATCCGGTGGTGGCTGCGCCGTCGCGGCGCCGGCTGCATCTGGTGATGCACGATTTCGAGCCCGGATGGGACACCTATGTCGAGCGGCCGGGGTATGGTCTCGAAGCGGACATAGCTTTCGACGAGGTCAATGCCGCCGATTACGATGCCGTGCTGGTGCTGGGCGGCCGCGCGCCCGAGTACCTGCGCAACAACGCGCGGCTGCTCGAGATCCTGCGCCAGTTCGATCGCGAAGGGAAATGGATCTTCGGCATTTGTCATGGCATTCAGGTCCTCGCGGCGGCGGGGCTTGCCCAGGGCAAGCAAATGACCTGCTATGAGCACGTGCGGCTCGAGGCCGAGCAGGCCGGCGCGACCTTTGTGTGCGAGCAGGCGGTGTGCGATGGGCGGATGATCACGGCCCAGACGTGGCAGTCGCACCCGGAGTTTTACCGGGAGATTTTCGCGCGGACTCGTTCGCGGCAGGGGGCCGGCCGCTGATGTGCCGGAGCATCAAAGTGCTGCGCCGGCCGGGCGAGCCGGCCACGAGCGCGGAGATGGATGCCGCGGCGCTCCAGTTCGTGCGCAAGATCAGCGGGTTTCACAAGCCTTCCCGGGCAAACCAGGAGGCGTTCGACCGCGCCGTCCATGAGATCGCGGACGCAAGCCGGCGCCTGCTGGAATCTCTTTCAGGGACGGCCGCGAAGGCGGTTTAGCTGCCGCCGGTCGCGGGTCGACGGCTTGCCCCCGTGGATCATTTCCACCGGAGCCATGGCTTTACGTTCTTCGGCCCGGCGCAGGCGCGCCTCGCGGCTGGCGTCGGTTTCGCGATACAACGTCTGCGCAACCGCGGCGGGGCCGCGCATTTCACTGAGCTCGACCACCTGCACTTCATAATCGTCGCTGGCGTTGCGGATACGGAGAACATCGCCCTGGCGAATCTCGCGCGCCGGTTTGGCGGGTACGCCGTTACTCGAGATTCGGCCGAGATCGCATGCGCGCGAGGCGAGAGACCTGGTCTTGAAAAATCGGGCGGCCCAAAGCCATTTATCGATGCGCATGGCGCGGGGCGGGGCCGGCGTCAGCTGTCCAGATGAGTGTCCATGCTGATTCGCGCGTTGAGCAGCTTGGATATAGGACACCCGGTTTCGGCGGCGTTCGCGGCTTTTTCGAATACGTCCTGCCGTGCGCCGGGAATGCGCGCGTGGACGTCGAGGTGGCTCTCGATGACCGCCCATCCGCCGCGCTCGGCATCCTTTTCCAATTGCACCGTCGCGGTGGTCCGGATTTCGGTCGCGGTCAGCCCCGCTTCACCGAGCTGCGCCGAGAGCGCCATGCTGAAGCAGCCGGCATGGGCGGCGGCGATCAGCTCTTCGGGATTGGTGCCGGTGCCCTCGGCAAAGCGCGTGCCGAAGGAGTACGGCGTCTGATCAAGCACATGGCTGGCGCTGCTGATGGAGCCGATGCCGTCTTTGAGTCCTCCGCGCCAGGTGGCGGATGCGGTGCGTTTCATGTTGGCGAGTCTTCCTCCTGAGGAACACTGTAGCGCGCGCCCCGAAGCAGAACCGCGGCGAGCGGCGCATCGGCGATCGCCAGCCCGATCGCCGCAAACGCGAAAAACTTTCGCAGGTGGGGGACAGTGCACCATGCATGCATATTCTGAAGCCATTCCGGGCCACTGAACCGGGCCATGGCAAAGAGGAACAGCACAATCCCGAGAAAAACGAATCGCAGAGCGTTGCGGGCCGCGGTGGCTGAGTACCGGCGCGCCGTCAGCGCCGAAACAATCCCGATAAAAATGGTTGCGGCCGCGCTGCAGGCCAGGGCCGCGAGCAGAAACGATCCGCTGAGCATGAACATGTGGCGGTAATGGCCGCTCAGGTTGACGGTCATTACGCCGGCGGCGAGGACGGCGTCGCCCAGAGCCCAGGCATACAGAACCACGACTCCGAGACGGCGCAGCGCCGCGGGGCCATCGGTCGGTTGCGGTCCGGAGAAGGAGCTGGCGGCAGCGGGTCCGACGATCACCAGGCTGAGAACGAGGCAGCCGGAGAGGATCAGCGGGTCGAGGAAGTTGATTCCCTTGCTGAGCGGGAGCACGATCCCGAACAGGACGATGATCGCCACGCTGATCAGGGCGGCGCGCCACATAGGATCATCATCTCCTGGGGCTATGGCCATGGCAGGAATGGTCTAGTACCGACGTTCCGTACGCTGCCTCCTAAACCGTCAGGCTGGACCCTTAAGGCGGTCCCAGGGCAATTATCAAAATCCGCCCGCGTAAACGTTTGTTCGCGTGGGACCGATAAAAAGAGTGATGAACGACAGGCGGATAGAAACCAGGATGTTGTGCTCGGATCTGATCGACATCACCTGGAAAGACAAGACGGGCAGGAGCCGCCACAGCGTCGCCAATCTCGAGGACATTTCGCTTTCCGGAGCCTGTGTTCAGGTAGATCGGCCCTTTCCGCTCAACACCGTAGTTCGCATCAACCACCAAAAGGGCGAGTTGAGCGGCATAGTTCGCTATTGCGTATATCGCGAGATCGGCTATTTTCTGGGTGTGGAGTTCGAACCGGGCTCGCGGTGGTCACTGCGCGAGTTTCGTCCCCAGCACCTGCTGGATCCACGCAGCCTGGTGATGCGCACCATCAGCCGTAACGCGCGCCAGAACCAACAGCCTTCCGTCCAGTAATCCCGCGCTCACACCGCAGGCGGCCGGAACGTTGGGGCCGCGTTATGATTCAGGTGTTGCGCCCCGGCAACTCTGTCCGGCGGCGCGGCTCGTGCCACGTGCGTTTCCGGCGAGCCACTCGTGACAGCGGTGATGAGCATGCGGAATTCGAGCCGGGCAGGCGAAGGCGCGGGCGGCATGCGCGGCATGCTTGCCGCCTCCGTGACACCGCGGAGGCCCGGAGAGAGTGGGCCCGACCTCGGCGCGCTGCTGGAGATCGTGGACTTCCTCTGCCGCGCGGGCGTGGACGGCACGGTGCTGTTCGGGTCCACGGGCGAGTTTCCTCTGTTCGAGACGGAAGACCGGGCTCGCGCGGTGAGCCTTGCCGTGAAACGAAGCCGCTGCCCAACTTACGCCAACGTCTCGCACTCCATGCTGGATGGCGCCATACGGCTGGCCGAGGAAGCCGCCTCGGCGGGCGCGGCCGGCGTGCTGGTGATGCCGCCGATCTATTACCGGTATGATCAGGAAACCATCCGGGAGTTCATGCTGCGGTTCCTCGAAGCGGTAGGCCGCTGGATTCCGGCATACCTGTACAACATTCCGGCGTTCACCAGCGCGATCGAGGCGCCAACGGCGGCCGAACTCCTGACCGCAGGCTTCAGTGGCATCAAGGATTCCAGCGGCTCCCTGGAATACGTCCGCACGCTGCTGGAATCGCCCGCGGCGCGTGGGAAGGCAATTCTATCGGGAAGTGAGCTGCTGTGCGCACAGGCGCGTCCGTTCGGCGCGGCAGGTACGGTATCGGGCATAGCGGCATGCATTCCCGAGCTGCTGGTGGCGCTGGAGCGGGCGGTCGCAGCAGCCGATGCGGCGTCGACGGAATCGCTGCTCGTGCGCGTGCGGGAGTTCCTGGCCTGGCACGAGCAGTTCCCCGTCCCGATGGCGATCAAAGAAGCGGCGCACATCCGCCGGATCACGCCCGCCGAGCACGCGGTTCCGCTCGGGCGGGAGAAAGCGCGGGCAATGGAGGAGTTTCGGGCGTGGTTTCGGGAGTGGCACAAGGTTGTAATCCGCGAGTGCGGAGCGGACTGCTTCAGCCACCGATAAATCGTGGAAACCCGTGTTGGACGGGACTGATGGCGGGGTAGACTATCAGATCAACACTTCCATGGCCACACCGGGCAATCCATCGGAGCGGCGTACGGCGCCAACGGATGCGGAGAGGCTGTCGGAAACCGAGACGGTGGGTGTGGAAGCGATTACGACCGGTTCCATGCTCGGCCATTATCAACTGCTGGAGCCGATCGGGCAGGGCGGCATGGGGCAGGTCTGGCTGGCCGAGCAGAAACATCCGGTGCGGCGGCGCGTCGCGGTGAAGCTGATCAAGGCCGGCATGGACACCCGCGAGGTGATTGCCCGCTTCGAGTCGGAGAGGCAGGCGCTGGCGCTGATGAATCACCCGGTAATCGCAAAGATCTTCGATGCCGGGTCGACGCCGCAGGGGCGGCCGTACTTCGTCATGGAGTACGTGAGCGGAATGCCCATTACCACGTGGTGCGATGAACACCGGCTCACCGTCCCCGAGCGCCTCGGCCTGTTCATGCGCGTATGCGAGGGCGTGCAGCATGCTCATCAGAAGGCGATTATTCACCGCGATCTAAAACCCTCCAACATTCTGGTGAGCGAGGTGGACCACCAGCCGACGCCGCGCATTATCGACTTCGGTATCGCAAGGGCAACGGCGCAGCGCCTGACCGCGGCCACTCTGTACACGCGCGCCGGTTCGCTCATCGGCACGCCGGAGTATATGAGCCCCGAGCAGGCGAATTCGGCGGGAGAAGACATCGACACCAGGTCGGACGTGTATTCGCTCGGTGTTGTGCTGTATGAGCTCCTGGTCGGCGACCTGCCGGTGCGCTTCGACCGGGTGCCCATGGAAGAGATCCCGAGCCGATTGCGCGACGGCGATACGCCACGCCCGAGCAGCAAGTTGAAATCGCGCACCGCTGGGTCCCTGGAAACCGCCGAAAAACGCGGCGTCGACGCGGGCAGGCTTCTCCGCTCGGTTCGTGGCGAGCTGGATGCCATTACGCTCAAGGCGCTGGAGAAAGACCGCGCGCGGCGTTACGCGAGCGCGGCCGAACTTGCCGCGGACATCGGACGCTGGCTGCGCAATGAGCCCGTACAGGCCCGGCCGGCGACGGTTTCTTACCGCGCGCGCAAGTATGTCCGGCGACACAGAATGGGCGTCCTGGTGGCGGCCACGGCCGTGGTGCTCGCCGCCTCCTTCAGCATTTGGCAGGCGGTGCAGCTGCACCGTATCACTCGCGAACGGGACCGCGCCAATCGGGTAACGGCGTTTCTCACCGACATGTTCAACATGAGCGACCCTGGCAACGCGCGTGGGAACAACGTCACGGTGCGCGAGGTGCTCGACCGGTCGTCCAAAGAGATTGAGACCGGTTTGTCCCAGGAACCCGAGGTGCGGGCCGAACTGATGAATGTGATGGGGTCGGTGTACAACCGCCTGGGCTTTTACACCCGCGCCGAGGCGCTGCTGCGGAAGTCGGAGCAAACCTACGAACGGATTCGCGGCGCCGAAGATCCAGCGACGCTTCGGGCCGCGAACAATCTTGCCGTTTCGTTATTCAACGAGGGGCGTGACAGGGAAGCAATGGAGCTGAACCGTCGAGTGCTCGAGGCGCGCCGGCGGGTGCTCGGCGAGAGAAATCCCGATACAGCGGCGTCCATGGATAATCTCGCGGGAGATTTGAGCGCGCTGGGGCGGTTCGCCGAAGCGGAGCGGCTCGAGCGGGATGCACTTCGCATCGAAACAACGTTGGCGGGCGCCGACGCGCCGGGCGCGATCATCACGATGAATAATCTCGCACACGAGATTTATCGCCAGGGGCGTTATCGGGAGGCGGAATCGGTTGCGCGCGATGCGCTGGAGCGCGAAGCCCGGGTGTTCGGCTCCGATCATCCGTTTCGGTTTCAGACACTGAGCATACTCGCCTACTGTGCCGGCGCCGAGGGCCGGCCCGCGGAACGGGAGCGGCTTCTAAGGGAAGAGCTCGACGGGCAAATGCGGGTGCTTGGGCCAGGGCACGACTCCACAGTTGCCACGGCGCTGGATGTTGTGGCCATCGACATGATGCAAAAGAACTACGCCGCGGCGGAGAAACTCTACCGGACGGTGCTGCCTGTTCTGAACGCAAGGAGCCCGGAAGAGAATCGAACCGCCGAGGCCAGGTACAATCTGGCCTGCGCGCTCGTGCAGCAGAACAAGAACAGGGCGGAGGCTCTCACCCTGCTGCGGGACGCGATAGACCACGGATTGACAGCGGATGAGGATCTCGGGCTCGAGGGCGACAGCGACCTGCGTCCGCTGCATGGCGACCCGGGGTTTACGGCTCTGGTCGCCCACGCACGCGACCGGGCCGCGCAGCTGCACAGGGCCAAATAAGCGGCTAATCACGCGCACGCAGCCTCGCAATGGTTCGCCGGATCTCCTCGGCGCTCTTATAATCCGGATGGTGCGCCAGGAAATCCTGCAAATCATCCGCGGCTTTACCCGGCTCATGTTTGCGAAGGTGGATTTCCGCGAGCGTTAACTGCGGGTTCGAAAAATGCGTGGGGTCGAGCCGCCGCGCATGCTCCAGGTATTCCTCCGCGGAGTCGAGCCGATTCAGCAGATAGAATGTCAGGCCGAGCTGGGGATTTGGCCAGAGCGTCGTTTGGCCTGACGAGGACCGCGTGCTGGTTGTAAGCGAGGGCTTCGCTCGGTTTCCGCTCTGTCGCCAGCACGCCGCCAAGGTTGACGAGGGCTTCGTAGCAGTGCGGATCCTCCTTCAGCGCGCGGCGGAACTGCGCCTCGGCTTGCTCGAAACGCTGAGCCTGGTAGGAAATGGCGCCGAGGTTGTTCCATGCGACGGCGAACTGCGGCGCCAGTTGTACGGCGCGTTGGAGGTGTGCGACCGCGGACCCGACATCGCGCCGGCCGAGGTCCTTTTGCGCCTGCTCGTACTCTCGCCGAGCGGCTCCGGGTATGGTGAGCGCCCGCGCCGAAACCGTGTTGCGCTGCGTTTCGGCATCGAACGCGAACGCCGGTGAGTCGACCGAGACGTGCACGCGGCAACGGGCGTCGGCGGAGCCCGGACCGACGTCAACGGTGGTTCGCCACTCACCCTTGCCGGGCACAAAGACGGCCAGCGTATACGCGCCCGGCGTAACCCTCCGGAATCGAAAGTGCCCGGCGCTGTCGGCGAGAGTTGAAGTCGCGAAAGGCGTCGTCGCGCCGAACAGGCTGACTGATGCCGGGGCTGCCGCGGGGACCTGGCCGTCTACTTCGTACGTAGCCTGGGCGGCGGCAAACAGCAGCGCGACCAGCAACATCAGGCGCCTCAGTCGAACAGTGAGGTTTGGCGGCGGTCCGCGGAGGTAACCAGCTTCTGGGCGCCGCGTTCGCGCAGCGGGCCGAATTCGCGCATGAGGCGGACGAGACGCCCGTGCTGCTGGTAGATGTCCAACAGGCGCAGACAGCGCTGGCAACCGCCGCGAATGCCACCCTCCCCATCCTCCGCAGGGTCATATCTGGGGTGTTTCGAACAGCGCCCTTTCCAGCGCAGGGTTCCGAGTTTCAGCATGTCTGAACCTTCAATCGTATCGAAACAGGTGAGAGCATTTTTTCGATTCGCGCACTGCATGAAGGAGATGAGGTTACCGTGGCGGGGTCACGCGGGAGCCGTCTTTCATTACCCTTCCGGGGAACCGCCGGTGACCATGGTGCTGGCCACCGCATTCGCGCCCTCGCGCGTGGTGCATGTGGTCCCGGACGTCAGCCAATTGTCGCCCGCCGAGTGCACAGTCGATGCCGTCGCAGGAACAGTGGAACAGCTCCGCCAGGCTGCGGTTCGTGGTATTACCGTTAGCCGCGGGGTCGTAGTGTTCACGTACGAGGATGGCGCGTGCCTGCGCGACGAGGAACGCGATTACCTGTGGGAGCGATTCGGAGTTCCGGTGTTCGAGCAGTATCTGAGCCGCACGAACGAGTTGCTGGCGAGCGAGTGCGATGCCCATGACGGCCTGCACCTGACTGCCGGCGCGGGGGCGCGCGCCGGGTTCACCATCGACGAAGGCCGCTGCCCCTGCGGCGACCCGCGTCCGCGTTACATTCAATTGTCGGAGCCCGATGAAGCCGCTGAGGCGGAGCGCTGGTATCCTGTACCTGCAGCCTTGTAGCCGGTCGCGCTGGGCCCCGTGGCGGAATTGGCAGACGCGCCAGACTTAGGATCTGGTGTCCGAAAGGACGTGAGTGTTCGAGGCACTTCGGGGCCACCAACGAACTTCTTACATCGAATTGACGTGCTGACGCGGAATCTGTCTTGATTCGGCGCCGTGAACGGCGTTATCCTCACTGCAATCTGTTACGGGGAGGTTACCGCTGGGTATGTTCTCGCGAATCGTATGTCTGATTGCTTTCGCTGCGCTCGCATTTGCCACGATCGGTTTCGGGCAGGTCGGAACGGGAAGCGTGACCGGCATGGTGCTGGACAAGTCCGGGGCGGTGCTGCCGGATGCCCAGGTGACGGTGACGAATGTCGACCGCAACGTCTCGCACGTTACCCGAACCACCAACAGCGGCGACTACACGGTGACGGCGCTGGAGCCGGGCCGGTACACCGTGACGGTAACCCACGCCAGCTTCCGCACGGCGACCGTGGAGCCGTTCACGCTGCAGGTGGATCAAACGGCGCGTGTGGACGTCACGCTCGAGGTGGGTCAGGTCACCGAATCGGTGACGGCGACCGCGTCCGCGCCTCTGCTGGAGACCGAGACCAGCACGGTCGGTCAGGTGATCGACAACAAACGCGTCGTTGACCTGCCGCTGAACGGGCGGAGCTTCCTCGACCTGGCGACGCTCGGGCCCGGCGTTACGTTCACAAAAGACGGCAACACCAGTTTCCAGGACGCGCGCAACATCGGCCGGCGCTCGAACGACCAGTACTCGCTGGGCGGCGCGCGGTCGCAGGACACGAATTACCTGCTCGATGGGGCCGTGGATACCTCGCCGGACTCGAACACCATCGCCGCGCTGCCGTCGATTGACGAGATCCAGGAATTCAAGGTTCAGACCAACTCGTATACCGCGGAGTATGGCCGTGGGGCCGCGCAGATCAATGCCGTGACCAAGGGCGGCACGAACCAGCTGCACGGGACGGCGTACGATTTCCTGCGCAATGACGCGCTGGACGCGAAGGACTTCTTTAACGATATCGACAGCTTCTCCGGGGCTCCCAAGCCGGCGTTCCGTCGAAACCAGTTCGGCGCCACAGCGGGCGGCCGAATCAAGAGAGACAAGCTGTTTTACTTCGCCAGCTATGAGGGCCTTCGCGACCGCACCAGCAACTTCGAGACCGCGACGGTGCCCGTATCGGGCGTAACGAACGGCGACTTCTCGGCGTACGGCGTACCCATTTACATGCCGCACATCACCGACAGCAGCGGAAATTCCCTGTTCCGCGGCGGGAACTCGCTGCCGGCCGGCTGTTACAACACGAACCCCAACACCGATGTCGCCTGGCCAAATATGACCATTCCGCAGGAGTGCTGGAACGCTTCGACGGCGAAATTCCTGCAGTCGAAATTCGTGCCGGCGCCGAACCGGCCAGGCTTACGGAATAACTATGTCGGCGTGGTCAGTAACCCCACCAACGACGACCAGGGCGCCGGGCGCATCGATTACATCATCAACCAGAACATGAATCTGTGGGGCCGGTATTCCTACAGCCGTGAGGATGTCCTTGATCCAGCCGGCTATGGTCTGCTTCCGGGAACCAATCTGACCAACTCGGTGAAGACCTCGACCGTGACGCTGCACCATTCGTGGACCATCGGCACGCGCATGGTGAA
>DASRCB010000030.1:0-2750 GCA_035653295.1 Bryobacteraceae bacterium | reverse complement strand
TAACAAGTCGCGGCTATGCTGTTGACTTCTATGCGGCGGGCGCCATGTCCCGGCATGGAGAAGTGAGCTGCCTTACGTGTGGACGCAGTAAAAATGCTTCCATTTTGAGGGTGTCGTTCCCTATAATCGGGACACACATTTCGGAGGAGGAGAGCGATGGTCGCGCGCAGGATCATTCTGCTCAATGGAGATTCGAAGGCATGCGCCAGCCAGACATGCGATAAGCTTGCGCGGCACCTGACGGAACTCTCAAACACGGACGCTCTCGATGTGGGCGCGCCCGCAACTCTCGACGCGGCCACGGGACCGGCAGGCCTCGTGCTGCTGCGCTTCTCAGCGATCGACACCGTTCTCGAGCTGCTTCCGAAAGTGCGGGACCGATGGGCGCCGGCGGCCGTAATCGGCGTGTTTTGCGATCCAGCGAGCGCGATTGTGGACAAGCGGCTCGCGGCCGTCCTGTGCAGTTTCGATGATTTTGTCTTCTGCCCATTTCGGCCCCTGGAAGTGAACGAGCGCGTCCGCCGGCTTTGCCCCGCACAGGAAAAATCCTGCGGCGACGCGAGGGCGATACGCGAGGGCCTGAAGCTCGATTTCCTGGTCGGTGAAAGCCGGCCGTTTCTGGAGTTGCTCGAAAAGCTTCCTGCACTCGCCGCATCCGATGCATCCGTAATGATCACGGGCGAGACGGGCGCCGGGAAAGAGCTCTTCGCCCGAGCCATCCACTACAGCAGCCTGCGGGCCTCGCGTGGTTTCGTGCCGGTCAACTGTGGCGCGCTGCCGGATCACTTGTTCGAGAATGAGCTGTTCGGCCACGCGCGCGGCGCGTTCACCGGCGCGGTCAGCGCGGAAAAGGGGCTGGTGTCCGTGGCCAACGGAGGCACTCTGCTGCTCGATGAAGTGGACGCGCTGAGCCTCGCAGCACAGGTGAAGCTGTTGCGCTTTCTGCAGGATCGTGAGTACCGGCCGCTGGGAAGCGCGCAGACGCTGACCGCGGACGTGCGCATCATTGCGGCAAGCAACGCCGATCTTCGGCGCAAAGTGCGTGCGGGCGAAATGCGGGAGGATCTCTATCACCGCCTCCACATCCTGTCGTTGCATCTGCCTTCTCTTGCCGAGCGGCGGGACGACATTCCGCTTCTTGCGCAGAGCATCCTCGCCAGGTACGCGGGCCAGTATTCGCGGCCGGCGATGACCTTCGCACCCGGCGTGCTGCGGCGGCTCGGCGAGCGCGCCTGGCCAGGGAATGTTCGCGAGCTGGAAGGCATGATTCACAGGGGTGTTGTCATGGCTCGGGGTCAGGTGCTGCGTTTCGAGGACCTGGGAATCGAGACGGAGAGCCGGCCGGAAGATTCCGCATCATCGCTGCGGCAGCAGAAATCGCTGCGGATTGCCGAGTTCGAGCGGGTTTACGTGCAGGAGGCACTGGCGCGCGCGAGCGGGAACGTGAGCCGGGCGGCGCGGGAAGTGGGCAAGGATCGGCGCACGTTCCAGCGGCTCATGCGCAAGCATGCGGTAGAGCGGGTCTGCGGGTGAAAAGCCGCGGGTGCGGCGTTCGCCCCGCACCATCGCTTCGGATGCCCGGTAACACCGTCGCAGGCGAAACCGCGTGCGACAGAAGAACATTTCCCATGCGGTGAAACCGCCGCACCCTTGCACACTGCGCGCTGAAAACAAGAGCCCCGATTGTGGCTACTCCTGTGCCTATATCGGTGAATCTGGAGAACGCAGGAGAGATCGACCGGGTCGCGGAGCAGATTCTGCGATATCTCTCGCTGCATCCAGGAGCGAGCGACACCATCGTGGGCGTGCGGCAGTTCTGGCTCCAGAATATGCGTCCGGCTCCGAGCGTGCGGTTGGTGCTCGACGCGTTGCAGGCGTTGGTAAGTAAGGGACTCGTTTCCGAGAGCCGCAGTCAGGCCGCGGAGACGCTGTATCGCGCGAAGGAGGAATGAAGTTTTGGCGGCGAGCCAGGCGATTCAGAGTTTCATCGCCATTCTGCAGAAGATACCGCCGGCGACCATCGCCGCGGACCACATTGGGCTGGTCGGACCCGCGCAGGCGGGCGACATGCCGCTGATCGCGGTTTCCCTCCTCGCCGCGGCGGAAAGCCCTATTGGCATCGGCGGTGTTGCGGGCATAGGCTTCGACGGCGCTCAGTGGACCGTAAGCACCGGAACCAGAACCACCGGCCAGATGCAGGTGGACATCTGGGCCGCGAACGCGGCCGCAATGAATCAGATCAGCGGCGCAATCTCGACCCTGCTTGCCGGAGCGAGCGCCGACCTGACCAATGCGGGATTCGTCCTGTTCCAGACGGCGGCCACGATTCCCGGAACAGGAATGCAGCTTTCAGGCGGCGGCGCGGGCCTTCATACCGCTCTCACCTTTTCGATTGTTCATGAAGACATCGCCAGTCCGGTGATCGGTCCGGGCGGCGAAATCCACGAAGTCGACGTGACGATCGACTCGCAGTTCCACGAAACCATGACTCTGAAGTGACACAGGGGGCTTAATGTCGGAAACCATCACGGAGATGATCATTCCCGGCACTTATATCGAAGTGCGCGCGGAAGGACTCATCGGAGTAACAGGCATTGCAACGGGCAACATCGGCATAGTGGGGACGGCCAGCCGGGGCCCCGTCGGCGGCGCGCCCACGATCCTTTCGTCGTTCGCCGATGCGCAGCAGACCTTCGGCGCGTACGATGCCTGGGGCGGCGGAGGCAACAACGAGCTGACGCTGGTGCGCG
>DASRCB010000029.1:0-25433 GCA_035653295.1 Bryobacteraceae bacterium | reverse complement strand
TTCGATGTGGACCCCATGGCGGTGGCTCGCTCCGGTTTCTCGACCGATGAAGTGGAGCTCGATGCCAGCGCGCTGCTGCAGGGCGAACCGGCGCAGAATCCGGTTATCATCAATGACCGCTCTTACACCGTGCGGGTGCGCTATCCCGAAGCGTACCGGGCGACTGTGGAGGACATCCGCAACGCTCTGCTGGTGAGCTCGACTGGAAAAACGGCGAATTTGGGATCGCTGGCCAATGTGCAGTGGGATCCCGGGCAGACGGAAATCGTACGCGAGAACCTCCAGCGAGTGTTGTCGGTTACGGCGCGGCTGGAGGGTCTCAATCTGGGCAGCGGCATCGCTGCGGTGAAGAAGGCGGTCGCGGGATTGAATCTGCCGCCCTCGATGCGCGTGCAATATGGCGGCGGGTACGCCGAGCAGCAGCGCTCGTTCCACGACCTGGTGATCGTGCTGGCGCTGGCGATCGTGCTGGTGTTTACGGTGCTGCTGTTCGAGTTCGGCACCTTCGCGGCGCCGGTGGCGATTCTTTCCTCCGCGCTGCTGTCCACTTCGGGAGTGGTGCTGGCGCTGCTGATCACGGGGACGACATTCAACATCTCGTCCTTCATGGGGCTGATCATGGTGATCGGCATCGTGGCCAAGAACGGTATTCTGCTGCTGGACGCCGACCAGCGCTATCGCGCCGAAGGCATGAGCGCCGAACAGGCGATGGTCGCGGCGGGCGAGCGAAGACTGCGGCCTATCATGATGACCGCCCTCGCGGCGATCGCCGGCATGATTCCGCTGGCGCTGGCTCTGGGCGCCGGCTCGCAGATGCTGCAGCCGCTGGCGATCGCGGTGATCGGCGGGTTGCTGGCGTCCATGGTGCTGTCGCTGGTGGTCACGCCGGCGGTGAATTACTTCCTGCAGAGGGAATAAAAAAGCCATAATAAGAGGTATCCACCAATGGCCACAGCTGCTCTCATCAGTGAGGCTGAGTATCTCGCCACGAGCTATCGCCCGGACTGCGAACTCGTTGACGGCCAGCTAATCGGGCGTAATGTGGGCGAATACGATCACAGCAAGCTGCAGGGCATTTTGATCATCTGGTTTGGAATCCGCCAGGATGAATGGAATATTGAAGTGCTCCCCGAGCAGCGGATCCGGGTTGCGCCGGGTCGTTTCCGAATACCGGATATCTGCGTCATCTCGCGGGGACAGCGGCCTGAAGCGGTCTTCACGGAACCGCCGTTGCTGTGCATCGAGGTTCTTTCGAAGGATGACACTTTGCGCAGCATGCAGGAGCGGATTGACGACTACACCGCATTCGGCATTCCGAACATTTGGGTTCTCGATCCGGTGGGCCGGCAGGCCTGGGTTTGTAATACAGGTGAATTCAGAAAGCCTGAGGGTGGCGTCCTGCGGGCGGAGCCGTTTATCCACATTCCCCTTACGGACTTGTTCGCGAAGCTTGGGTAGTCCGCTTTCCGCCGCGATCGTACAATAGGATCAGCGCTCCCCCGCCATGAAGAAGTTCTACATCGAGACGTTTGGCTGTCAGATGAACGTGCATGACTCGGAGAAAGTCATTGGCACGCTTCTCAATCAGGGTTACGAACAGGTGGAGACGCCGGAATCGGCCGAGCTCGTCCTGTATAACACCTGCAGCATTCGTGACAAGGCCGAACAGAAGGTGTTCAGCCGCCTGCAGCAGTTCAAACGCGACCATGGCAGGGGCAAGGTTTTCGGGGTGCTCGGGTGCGTGGCGCAGCAGGAAGGCGAGCGCATTTTCGAACGGGCCCCGCATGTCAGTCTGGTGTGCGGTTCCGCCAGCTACAACAAGCTTTCCGATCTGCTGGTGCAAATCGAGAACGGGGGCAGGCGGGTAACGGGCCTGAGCCTCGACACAGAAGAGACCTTCGACACGCCCATGACGCGGCGCGACAACCCGCATCGCGCTTATATCACCATCATCGAAGGCTGCGACAAATCCTGCGCCTACTGCGTGGTGCCCTTCACCCGCGGGCCGGAGCGCAGCCGGACCAGCGAGAGCATCCTGGAGGAGACGCGCCGGCTGGCCGATGCGGGCTACACCGAGATCCAACTCCTGGGACAGAACGTCAACAGCTACCGCGACGCGTCAGAGCGCGGATGGGATTTCGCCCGGCTGCTACGCGGGGTGGCGGAAGTTGCCGGCATTCGCCGGGTGCGGTTCACCACTTCACATCCGCGTGATTTCGTGAAGGACATCATCGATGCGATCGACGATAACCCGGTGCTCTGCAACCACGTTCATCTGCCGGTGCAGTCCGGCTCGACGGCGGTGCTCGGACGGATGCAGCGGCTGTATACCAGGGATGAGTACCTGCGGCGCATCGAGTGGATGAAGGCGGCAAAGCGCCCCATTGCTATCACCACCGATATCATTGTCGGCTTCCCCGGGGAAACGGATGAGGATTTTCGGGGCACGCTGTCGCTGCTGGACGAAGTGGAGTACGACGCGCTGTTCAGCTTCAAGTACTCGAAGCGGCCGAACACGCCGGCTCTGGCGCTGGAGGATCACATTCCGGAGGACGAGAAAGGGCGGCGCCTGAGCGTTTTGCAGGATCACCAGCGGTCCATTCAGATCCGCCGGAACTCCAATCTGGTGGGCGCCGTCGAGGAGGCCATGGTGGAAGGATTCAACCGCGCCACCGGACAATGGATCGGCCGCACGTCGCGCAACCAGACCCTGAATTTTACCCACGCCCTGCACCCGGCGCCCGGAAACGGCGATAATTTGATCGGGAGCTATCTCCCGGTGCGGGTGACCCGCGCCGGCCCGAATTCACTGGCCGGCGATGCGATGTTGAGCACGAACTGAGGTCGGACTGGCGGCGGCAAGGGGGGAACATGGAAGTCGAGATGAAGATTCGCGGGCTGATGATGGATCCGGTTACCAACATGCCGATCGTGGTGCTGAAGGATATTGGTGGGACGGCCATCCTACCCATTTGGGTCGGCATCTACGAAGCCAACGCGATTGCTCTCGAAATTGAAAAGGTCTCAACGCCCCGGCCGATGACCCACGACCTCATCAAGATCCTGCTGCACGGGCTGGATACGGGCGTGCGCAAGGTGGTGGTGAGCGACCTGCGCGACGACACCTTTTACGCTGTGATCTGGCTGGAGAAGAACGGTGAGCTCATCAGCGTGGACTCGCGGCCGAGCGACGCGCTCGCTCTGGCGCTGCGCCTTGACTGCCCCATCTATGTCGATGACGTTGTGCTGAAGAATTCGAAGATGTCCACCGCGGTTTCCGAGAAGGTGAACAACAACGAAGAGCTGCGGCGCTGGCTGGAGGGACTCAATGACGAGGACCTCGGCCGGTACAAGATGTGATCGAGAAGCTGGAGAAAATCGCCGCCGCCGGCATTCAGATCATTCCCGCAGCCGACCTGAGCACGCATTTCCTGTTCGAGCGCGATGGATTCGTTTCGCTCGTCGAACGGACCAAAGAGAACAACTTCGGGAACATCGGCGCGCCGGGGCTGCTCACGGACAGTGGACTCGCGGTGCTGCTGTGGCGGGGAGGCGAAGGCTGGTTCGTGAGGCGAGGGTTCGAGCAGCGGGCGACGGAGGACCAGGTAAGGCGGCTGCGCGCGTTCGCGACGGATCTCGAACAAGCGCTGAAAGACTGAAAAGGCCGGCCCGAATCGCTTCAGGCCGGCCTCTGTCGCGCTAACGAGAGCGATCAGCCGCGGCGGCGGCGAGCCGGATGGTGGACCGGGGCCTCTTTACCGGGCCAACCTTTGACATTGGCCTTCTCAGCTTTGAACGTCACCATGAATGGGTTTGCGGTGTAGCTCTGCGCAATGCCCTGGAAGGTGATCTGCGTCCCCGGATCGGCCTTTCCGGGCAGCGGGGATTCAAGCTCGATGGTGCAGTCCGGCGTCTTGCCATCGGCAATGGCCAGCACCAGCTTCCTCGGCCGCGTCTCCGGCTCTTCGCTGACCAACGCTCCGGTGAATGCCGGCGTCTGCGCGCCCTTCATATTGGTGTTGAAGTACGATTCGCCGTTGGCGCCCGTGAGTTCGTTCTTGAGGTTCAGCCAGAGCGCGAGACTGGGGTTTTGCTGCGCCAGTTCCTGTTGCTTTTTGGCTTCTTCCGCGGCCTTGTCGGCAGTGCTCAGGATCTTGAAGTTCAGCAATCCTCCCGGCGGTATGGCCGCCGTCTTCGCCTGGGCCAGCAGCTGGTCGAGACCATCCGCGCCGCCATGGTAGTCCGTGTAGGCCTTGGTCAGGTACTGCTTTACCTGCGCACGGCCGGCGGGATTGAGTGAACCCGCGCCGTCGTAGGCCGCCGCACGAGCGAATTCGTACAGCGCCGGGGCCTGCTTGTTGGGATCTTTCTCGGCCAGAATTACGGTGCCCAGCCAGTAAGAAACCTGACCAGCGGCGGGGTTTTGCTGGAGGCTCTGGGTGAACTCGGTTTCTGCTTTGGCGTAATCCTTTCGCTGCATGGCGACCCAGCCGAGCGTCGTGTGGGCCAGAGCCTCGGTGTCGGTCTTAGCCTTGTCCCAGTCGGTTTGGCTGACCTGAGCGGGTTTCTTCGAGGCATCGAACTGCGTCGGGATCGCGGCGATGAGGCCGTTAGCCGCCTTTTCCGCCTGATCCAGCACGTCGGGCGTGACCGGCGTGATCTGCGGCGCCATGATGGTAGTGAAATAGAGCGCCTGGAAGTTTGAGGGGTCCGTCGCCAAAATGGTTTTCGCCGCGTCGATGGTCTGCTGCGGCTGGTTGAGCGCGGCGTAGGTGGTCAGGAAGAGCGCGTCCCGCAGGTCTTTGAACTCCGTATTGGGATACTTGCTCTGCCACTGATTGAGGAGATCGATCTTCTTGTGGGGATCGGTCTCCTTGGTGATGCTCACGTACAGGTCGTATTCGTTGCGGTCTTTCCAGTTCTTCTGCGGGCCCTGTGCGGCGGTTCCGCCGCTGGCCTGAGCGCCGCCCTGAGTCTGGCCCTGGCTCTGCGTGCCGGTGTCCTGGGCGAGCATGAGGTCGGGCGAGGCGATGCTCAATATCCCCGTCACCGCCACAGCCATCAGCAATCTCGATGCTTTCACCAAACTAGCCTCCCGAGTAATTTTCGTCTGATTCCTGCTCCGGGCGGAACGAGGCGCGGCGGATGCGCCCGCTGTCCGGCCTGAGCTCGATACGATAAGTCTAACGCAATGCGGAGTATACCGAATCAACTCTGGGGTCGCAACCCAGTCTTGTACCGTTAGATGTGTAACGCGGCAAAGTTGTTCCCTGCCTCCTGCGATTGGCGGCTTTGCGGAAACATCCCTGGCGTACAATGTTTCAGGAATGAGCACGGCGCGCTCCATGCCGGGGGGACCTGCCAACCCTGCCTCGCTGCCGAGAGGCCCAGGCGGGCGGCCGCTGTGCCGCTGGTGCGGACTCGAGGTCCCCGCCGGCCGGCGGACGTTCTGCTCCAACTGGTGCGTGGAAGAGTGGCGGCTGCGGTCCGACCCAGGGTACCTGCGGGAAAGGGCGTTCGAGCGCGATCGCGGCGTGTGCGCCGGCTGCGGTCTGGACTGCGTTCGTGAGTTCAATCGCATCCGGCGTCTGCGGGGCGGGGCACGCCTGCGCGCGTTCGCGGAGTTCGGCCTTCGACCCGGCGTGCGCCGCAGCCTCTGGGATGCCGACCACATCGTGCCGGTGGCTGAGGGCGGAGGGGAATGCGACCTGTCCAATATTCGAACCCTCTGCCTGAAGTGCCACCGGCGCGCCACCGACGAACTCAGAAGACGGCTGCGCGACGCACGCACGGCGGCAAGCATCTAAAATCTGAGCGTGCGATCCGGGGTTCTGGTTGTGCTGTCTGTGGCGGCAGTGGCCACTTTCGTCGTCAACAACTACGGTCTGGGGCCGTTATGGGCAGGCTGGCAAAATATCGAGCTGCCGTTCCGCATCGCCCGCCTCATGGCCGAGCCGCCTGACCGTAATCTCACGATGCCGGTGGCAGGAGTCAGCGTGCGGCGTGTTGCCGATACCTGGCACGCGCGCCGGGGCCGGGCGCGCCGCCACGAAGGTCAGGACATCTTCGCGCCACGCGGCACGCCCGTAGTCGCGGCCGCCTCCGGGGTGATTGTGCACGTGGGCGAAAACCGACTGGGCGGTCACACAGTGTCGGTGCTCGGCGCCGGTGGCCGCACCTACTACTACGCTCATCTGGACCGCTACGTAGCGGCCGACCACATCGGCGCAGATGTGGGTCGGGGGACGGTCATTGGTTATGTCGGGAACACGGGGAACGCGCGAACCACACCGCCTCACCTGCATTTCGGCGTTTACACCGCAAGCGGTCCAATCGATCCGCTTCCGCTGCTCGCCGCGAAGGCATCCGGTTGAGGCTTCTCTGTCCACCTGCGACCACGCCGTACCACGATTGAACACCTGACCGCGGGATTACTCAACACTGGCCGATACTGAGCGTGGCATGGGGTTTGCTACGGCGACGCGCATGTCTATGCTGGCTCGAGCCGCACTCGGCTGTATTGCAGCCCTGCTTGCCAATGCCGCTGAACCTGCCGCGGCGCGTTGGGAGGGCGAGCTTCAAATGCCCGGCCAAACTTGCGGGATGGTTATCGATTTGGCCCGGAGCAACGGCGGAACCTGGGTCGGTTCCGCGATCCTGCCGGGGTTCGACGTGGCCGGCGTGCAGCTGTCCGACATTGCAATCCAGGGCTCAGATGTGGCGTTCGCCATCAAAGGCGCGCTCGGCGGCGTGAGGATTCACGGGCATCTCACCCCGGGCGGCGCGTTCACGGGCGATTTCGAGCAGGCCGGCAATCAAGCGCCCTTTACTTTGCACCGGACTGGGCCGCCGCAGGTCGAACCTCCGCGGCAAAGCGCCGCTGTCGCAAAAGAGATGGAAGGCGCATGGGAAGGGGACATGATGTTCATCGACCATAACGTGCACGTCCGCCTATCGCTGGCGAACCGGGCGGACGGGCACGGTTCCGCGAAGCTCGACCTGAAAGGTCGCCGCGAAGTCCACCTGGATGTTCCACTGGTCACCCAGGAGTCCGATCTGTTAACCCTCGAGATTCCGGATCAGTACCTGATCTACGACGCCCGGTACGGCGGCGGAGAAATCAGCGGAACGTGGCAGCAGGGCCCGTATGAGGCAGCGCTCGTTCTGCACCGCGTCGCCCAGCCCCGGTGAGGACCTACAACATGCGAACCACCATGCTCGTCGCCGTATTCGGCGGCCTTTGTTTCGGACAGTCGATGTTTCGTGCGGACGCGGCACACACAGGCCGGTACGCCGGACCAGGTCCGCGGCAGTTGCACGGCGTCAAGTGGAGATTTCCGACGGGGGATCGCATCGTGTCCTCGCCGGTGTGGGCCAAAGGCGTGATCTATTTCGGCAGCGACGACGGGAACGTCTACGCGGTCGATGCCGCGACCGGTCGACAGAAGTGGCGGTTCGTGACTCGTGGCCCGGCGCCCTGCAGTCCTGCGGTCGCCAACGGTCTCGTCTACTTCGGCAGCTACGACGGGCGGTTTTATGCCGTGGAGGCCGACAGCGGCCGCCTGCGATGGCGGTTTACCACCGGCGGCGAGCGGCGGTTCGAAGCCAAAGGCATTCACGGGCTGCTGCCGAAGAACCAGACCATCCCCGATCCGTACGATGTTTACCTGTCGAGCCCGGTGGTGGAGCAGGGCGCCGTCTACTTCGGAAGCGGCGACGGGAATGTGTACGCGCTCGATGCCGCCAGCGGCGAACTGCGGTGGAAGTTCGCCACCGGCGATGTGGTGCACGCGTCCCCGGCTTTCGATTCCGGCACGATCTACGTGGGGAGCTGGGACAGCTACTTCTACGCCATCGATGCCGCGACAGGTAAAGAGAAATGGAGATTTCACGGAGGCGAGGATCCGGTCATTCACAACCAGGTGGGATTTCAGTCGTCGCCCGCGGTAGTCGAAGGCGTGGTCTACACGGGCTGCCGCGATTCCAACGTGTATGCCCTCGATGCCGCTACGGGAAAGGAGAAGTGGCGTTTCCCGAATGAGGGAAGCTGGGTGATTGTTTCACCGGCCGTGGTGGATGGCAAGGTGGTGTTCGCGACCTCCGACTCGAGCCTGTTCCACGTCGCTGATGCGGCCACGGGGAAACCCGTGCTGAAGCAGAGCACGACCGCATACGTGTTCTCGTCTCCGGCGATCGCCTCGGGTATCGCGTACTACGGCGTTCTGAACGGCACGCTGGAGGCCCGCGATCTTTCGAGTGGCGCCCTGCTGTGGCGATTCGAGACAGAAACCTCGAAGAAGAACCAGGACTGGACGCTCACCTCCGAGCGGAAAATCAACGGCGGACTGCTGTTCTACTCGCCGTGGAGGGAAGCGCCGATTGTCGCCGCGGATCGCCAGTTCAGTGCCGGGGTGATCTTCTCGTCTCCACTGGTCGTGGACGGGGTCGTTTACTTCGGTAGCACGGACGGTTATCTGTACGCGCTGGACTGACTGACCTTGCGGATGTGGTCGCCCGATCCTGCCAGGTTCAATCCGGTACGGCAGGAGTCAGATTTGCACGCGGATGGTACGGTTGACGGTACCGTTTCGGTAAGAATTGCGTTCGCAGGGTCCGTGCATCGAATTAATGCGTTGAAGATGTGCGAGATAGCCTTTGGCACGAGCGTTGCTTTAAGGCAGATCGATGATTAAAGGGAAGGCTCAAGGAACAAAGGTTGATCCCCAGCCAAGACCCTCTGCTGTAGACACCACACACCAACGACATTTCTGCTAAAAACCCAATCAACAACCCTGCCCAACCAGTTCCTTGAGCTTTGAACCTGTCGGTTCAAAGCTCTTCCCATTTAGGGGGCCAATTTCGGCAGTGACTGCCGATCGAACTCAAGGCAGTCGACGGTGAAGTGGATCGGAATTCCCCTCCCAGTCGTGTTGGGGTACTGGTTGTCGTGGAACACAAACCTGCGGTTTGGGTCCGTTTCGGACTGGAGCAGCACGGGTTTCCAGGGGCCGGGGCCGGCGATTCGAATCGGTTCGCTCCACCGCGAGATGTCGGGTGAGGGCTCCTCGGCTTCGCACCACCACAATCCAGTCTTAGGCAGTTCTGCGCCGCTGACGTTCACGCGCGCGAAGACCGCCTCGTAACCGTGCTCGAACCGGGCTGGGCAGAAATCGAAGACCTTGTCTTCGGGCGGGAACACGATCCGATGATGAGACCACTTCGTACGGCCGTCAGGGCTTTCGGCGTAGCCCTGAACCAGGTAATCATCCTGGTTTGCGCCCGCGACGTACCATAGCTTCCACCGGTCGTTGTCATAAATGAGGTTCGGCTCGTAGACGCTGCCGCGCTCCCAGTATTCGTTCGCGGTAAAGACGGGCGCTTCCTGGTCCAGCCAGTTCTCGTCGTCCCACTCGAGGTAGCCAATCGCGTACGGGCCCATGAAATCCCGTGCCGCGCCCGCGTAATAGAGCCGATCGACCCACGCGTGGGCCCGTGGGTCCCAGCCGCGTGCATACGACACGCAGTGGCGGCCACCCGCCCCGTCCCACCAGTGGCTTCGCGATTTGCCGGCAAGGAGAGCGGGCCGGGTCGGGTCATCCGTGCGAGCCGTGAGGGACCATCCGGTTGCGGACAGCGGCGCTCCCTCGGGCAGGCTGGCGCTGAACATGTCGATCTCATGCGAGCCTGTCTCGGCGCCGCAGAGGTACATCCACCATCTCTTTTCGCGCTTTACGACCGTGCAGTCGACCAATGTCCGCAGACCGGTGATCGCGCCATAGCCCTGGCCGGCGTCGAAGATGCGCGTGTGAATCGGTTGGGCCAAGTCGGAGTGTAACAGCGAAACGCCCGCTGCGCATCGCCGCTCGCGTTACAATCGCCTCGAATGACCGAGGCAAACGTCTACCCACCGAGTAGTGAATTCACGAGCAGCGCCCGGGTGCAGGGCATGGAGGGATACCGGCGACTGTACGATCGCGCGAAAGACGATCCAGAGGGGTTCTGGGGCGAACTGGCCGACAAGCACCTGACGTGGTTTCAGAAATGGAATCGCGTGCTGGAGTGGAACGCGCCCATCGCGAAATGGTTCGATGGTGGGAAGCTGAACGTCTCGTTCAACTGTCTCGACCGGCACCTCGAGGCGCGCGGTGATAAGACGGCCATTTTGTGGGAGGGCGAGCCCGGCGACCGGCGCGCGATCAGTTACCGCGAGTTGCACCGACTGGTCTGCCGTTTCGCCAATGTTCTTAAGAGCCGCGGCTATGGGGCCGGCGACTGCGCCATCATTTATATGCCGATGGTCCCGGAACTGCCCGTGGCCATGCTGGCCTGCACCCGGTTAGGCATTATTCACAGCGTGGTTTTTGGCGGCTTCTCGGCGGAAGCGCTGAAGGCCCGCATCCAGGACCTGAACGCAGCCGTTGTCATCACCGCTGACGGGGGCTGGCGGCGCGGGCGCGAAGTGAAGCTGAAGGCCGCAGTGGACGAAGCGCTCAACGACTGCCCCGGGGTGCGCGATGTTATCGTCCTCAAGCGGGTCGGATCCGACGTGCCCATGAAGCAGGGCCGCGATGTATGGTGGCACGAGCTGGAGCAAGGCGTTTCAGATTCGTGCGATGCCGTGCCGGTGGATTCCGAGCATCCGTTATATGTCCTGTACACTTCCGGCACCACGGGTAAGCCCAAGGGCATTCTGCACACCACTGCCGGCTATCTGCTTCAGGTCATGATGACCGTCCTCTGGGTGTTCGACCTGCGCGAGGAAGACGTATACTGGTGCGCCGCCGATGTCGGCTGGGTCACCGGCCACAGCTACATCGTTTACGGCCCGCTCTGCTGCGGCGCGACGAGCGTCATGTACGAAGGTGCGCCCGACCATCCGCAGTGGGACCGCTGGTGGCAGCTGATCGAGCGGGAAAAAGTGAGCATCCTGTACACTTCGCCGACGGCGATCCGCGCATTCATCCGGCAGGGCGAGCAGTGGCCGAATCAGCACGACCTGTCGAGCCTGCGGCTGCTCGGCTCTGTCGGCGAGCCGATCAATCCCGCGGCGTGGGAATGGTATCACCGTGTCATCGGGAAGGCGCGGTGTCCGATTGTCGATACGTGGTGGCAGACGGAGACAGGGGCCATGATGATCGCGCCGATTCCCGGCGCGGTCCCGACAAAACCGGGTTCGGCCACCCTGCCGCTGCCTGGTGTCGTGCCGGACATCGTCGATTTCCACGGCCAGCCCTGCGGAGACAATCGCGAAGGATTTCTGGTGATTCGCCAGCCGTGGCCCGCTATGGCGCGGACGATCTGGGGCGATCCGCAGAGGTACGAGCAGCAATACTGGTCGCGCATTCCGGGGACGTATTTCACCGGCGACGCGGCGCGCCGGGACTCGGACGGGTATTACTGGGTCCTGGGCCGTGTCGATGACGTGATGAATGTGAGCGGGCATCGGCTCAGCACGATGGAGGTGGAGTCGGCGCTGGTGCGGCACCCCGCGGTCGCTGAAGCGGCCGTGGTCGGCAAGCCGCACGAGATCACCGGTCAGGCGGTTTGCTGCTTCGTCACTCTGAAACGCGGCGACTTCGATCCCGAAAAGCTGGGCGGCGAACTGCGGCAGTGGGTCGCACACGAGATCGGCGGCTTCGCGCGCCCGGAGGAGATCCGATTTACGGAGGCGCTGCCGAAGACCCGCAGCGGAAAAATCATGCGCCGGCTGCTGCGCGAGATCGTGACCACGCACACCGTGACCGGCGACGTAACTACGCTGGAGGATATGACGGTTGTGACCCGCCTCGCCTCGCAGACCGAGGAGGAGTAGGCGGGACCGCAATGACCGGGCTTCTGACCGACCTCTACCAGCTGACCATGGCCGCTGGTTACTTCGAGGCCGGCAAGCACGAAGACCGGGCCGTGTTCGAGCTTTTCTTCCGGCGGCTCCCGGCGAATCGCAACTACGTCATCGCCGCCGGGCTGCAGCAGGTGGTGGACTATCTGGCGAACCTGCGGTTTCGCCCGGAAGAGGTCGAGTATCTTCGCTCTTTGGCGCAGTTCCGCAGCGTGCAGGATGCGTTTTTCGAGGAACTGCTTCGATTTTGCTTCCGCGGGGACCTGTACGCCATAGCCGAGGGGACTCCGGTATTTGCCGAAGAGCCGCTGCTGACAGTGCGCGCGCCGCTGCTTCAGGCGCAGATCGTGGAGACGTATCTTCTCGCTACGGTCGGCTTTCAGTCGCTGATCGCAACCAAGGCGGCGCGCATCTGTGAAGTGGCCGGCAAGCGCGGAGTGGTGGAGTTCGGGACGCGGCGCGCGCATTCCCCGCAGGCCGGCGTGCTCGCGGCGCGCGCGGCCTATATCGGCGGCTGCATCGGCACCAGCAACACCGAGGCAGGATATCGTTACGGGATTCCGGTGTTCGGCACGGCGGCGCACTCCTGGGTGCAGTCCTTCGCCAGCGAGCGGGAATCGTACGAACGGCTGCAGCGGCTGCTGGGTCCGGAGACGATTTACCTTATCGACACGTATGACACGATCGCGGGCGCGCAGCTGGCGGCATCACTGGGAAAACCGTTGTGGGGTGTGCGCCTGGACAGCGGCAATCTGGTGGAACTGTCGCGCGAGGTGCGACGCATTCTCGACGACGCCGGCCTGCGCGAGGCGAAGATCATGGCCACCAGCGATCTGAACGAATACAAGATCCTCGAATTCATGGCCGCGGGCGCGCCGCTGGACGGGTTCGGCGTCGGCACCGATCTGGCGACCTCGGCCGATGCGCCGGCCATCGGCGCCGTATACAAGCTGGTTGAACTGGAAGAGAACGGAGGCCGCCGCTACACGGCAAAACTCAGTGAAGGCAAGCACACGCGGCCGGGCATGAAGCAGGTATTTCGGTACGCCGATCACGACGAAATCGCGCGCGCGGCCGAGTGCGGTACGGACCCCGGAAACGCCGTGCCGCTCATTCGTCCCGTGATGGTTGGAGGCGAGCTTGTCGAGCCGCTGCCGGACGTCCACGCAGCCCGACAGAACGCCCGCGAGAGCCTGGACCGGCTGCCGATCGCGTGCCGCAGCCTCTTCGAAGCCGAGCAAGAGTATCCCGTGGAGTACAGCCCGGAGCTCAAGCGGTTGTCCGAAGGCGTTCTTGCGGAACTGAATACGGAGGCGCAGCGGTGAAGACGGTCTTTTTCGATATCGATACGCAGTTCGATTTCATTCTTCCGGCCGGCGCTCTGTACGCGCCTGGGGCGGAGAAGATCCTGCCGCTGGTAGCCGGACTGAATCAATATGCCGCCAGCGCGGGCATTCCGGTAATCTCCACTACCGACGCGCACACCGAAGACGACCCGGAGTTTCGCGACTGGCATCCGCACTGTGTGGCCGGAGCGCTGTCGCAGCAAAAGCCGGCGTCGACGCTGCTGCCGAAACGAGTGGTTGTGTCTTGCCGCAAAGCGGAGGTCGACATCGATGGCGCGCAGCAGATCATCCTCGAGAAGCGGCACGTCGACGCGTTTCGCAACGAAAACCTGCCAGGCATTCTCGACCGGCTGGGCGCCGAGCGCTGCATAGTGTACGGCCTCGTCACCGATGTTTGCGTGAAGTTCGCCGCCATCGGCCTGCTGAAGCTCGCGACGCGAGTTGAAGTGGTAGAGGACGCGGTGCGTGCGATCGACGAATCGGTCGCGCGCAAATTCCTCGAAGCCTTTCAAATCGATGGCGGAGTGCTCACCACTGCCCACGCGGTCATGGCTTAGATATTGAACGTCACCAGCAGACTGTCCGTGGTTCTGTCGAGGGAGTGATACAGCCACTGCTCGTAATGCTCAGAAGGGTGGGATTCAATCTCGTCCGGCGGGCCCATTACGACGTACAGCCGCGCGCGGTCAGATGCGGTTCCGCTGTAGTGCTCGGTCGCAAATGAGAGGCGCCGCTCGTGCTCAGCACGCAGCGTATGTTCGTCAAGACCCGCCGCCTGAGCCCGCTGCGCCCAGAACTGATCAACGAAATGCGCGCGCTCTTCGTCCGAGCCGAGCCTCAGAAACGCGGCTCGCTCTTCCGGACGAATAAGATACGCGACATCCTGGCTCAGCCATTTCGCCCATCGATTGCTCAGGCTCAGCAGTTGCGGAGTTTCGAAAGGATTGAACAGGGCAGCCAGAGCCGTGAGTGTTTTCGCATGGTCGCCGCCGGACCCGCTGGTCAGCACTTTCGCGCTGACGAACTCCACGCCTGCCCGCTTCTCCAGTGTTTGCGGACCGCCGCGCAGCAGACCGGTGCTGAGGGGAACCGCCAAAAGGGCGAAGGTGAGCAGCGCCGGCGCGAGGCGCCAGATTCGGGATTGGTGCTTCTGCTCGGAAAAAGACATGATCATCTCCATTCGTTGCTTCAGATCAACTCCGTTCGCCGGCGAGACGCCAGTAACAGCGCCCTGGGCGCAGAAGCGGACGGCACGGCAGATGGCTTCGATATAGTGATTCGGCTCGGCTCCGCGAGCCAGCACAAGTTCATCGCAGGCCCGTTCGCGGTCGGCGGCAGCCTGCCGCTCGATCCACCACAACAGCGGGTGGAACCAGAACACGCAGGACAGGGCGTGCAGCACACACGCCCATAAGTTGTCTCGCCGCTTGACGTGCGCGAGTTCGTGCAGCAGGATCGATTCCAGCTCGTGTGGGCCCAGCTTTGCGGACAGGCCTGCAGGAATCATAATCGCCGGTGTACGCCAGCCGTGGGCCGACGGTTGTGCGCCGGCGGCGCCAAGCGTGAGCTCTACCGGGCGGTCGATGCCCATCCGGCGTTTCGCCCGGTCGAACGCCTCTCGCTCGGCGTCGCTGGGGCGGGCGTACGGAGACGGGCGCGCCGCGAGAAGACGTCGAAGCCACGCCGCCAGGAGTATTGCCGCTGGCGCCATCCACACCGCCGCGACGAGTACCGGCGACCATTCACCGGAACCAGCGGCGCGAATCATTGGGGCGTTGTGCGGCGCGATCATTACGCGGGTGATGTCGATGCCGGGAGGCGCCGGTGCGTGTCCCAGCCCCACGATTGACGCGAGCCGCATACCGGCATCGCGCACGAGCGCCAGAGGAATTGCAAACTGCACGGCCGCGAGCAGCCACAGTGCGTGGCGCGTAGCGGCGGGAATGCGCGAGCGAAGCGCAGCGGCAAACAGTGCGATTGCCAGCGCGACGGCGGTCGACGCCAGTAAGGATTCGCCGAGACCGTTCATCATCGGCCCACCTCCGGGTCCATCTGAATGTCGCGGATCGTCTCCTCGATGCTTTGCTGAACGCCGGCATCTTCGGTCTCCGCCTCCAGACGATGCAGCAGGGCAATTGTGGCGGATGGCCGTTTCGCCGCTTCCGGGGTGTGCGCCGGATCGCCGAACGCCGCTCGAACGATCGCGCACACGTTACCGATTTCCTTATCGCTCAGAGCGTTCGGCCCGATGATCTGGGTGATCTTCACCGCCGCATCATCGCCGCGCTGTCGAATGCGCGGCCCCGGCGGTCCGGTTCGAAGGAACGATTCCATGATTTCCATTTGGTACGCTTCCGGGCTCGCGTAGCTGTGCAGGCGGCCGGCAACCCACCGTCCGTCGGGCGTACGGAACGGCTCGGTATCGGAGCGCGTCGCGAAGGTCCGCCTGCCCTCGGCCGTATCGCACTGCACAGACACGGCCCGGCTGGAGACGGAGGTCAGCGCGAACCCGCCTTTCAGGCACGGCGGCTGGACGGACAGCTCGACAACGGGTGTCGCGAGCTTCCCGCCGACGGTCCAGACGTGCGTCCAATCGCCAAAATCGGCTGTCGCAAACTGTCCCGTTGTTGACCATTCGCCGGCATCGTCCAGATTTGCTATGACCGGGCCCCAGTCGGTCCGGCCATTCGCGATCGTTCGGAGGCTCACCGGTGCGCCTGGCGGGCCGGCGACTACCGCCTGGAAGCGATCGCCGATTTGAAAATCGGCCGCCCCAGGGTGGCTCAGATTCAGCATGTGCACCGTTGGGGTCTGCGCGGCGAGAGCGGCAGCTGCTGCGCAAATCAGGCTCATTCGTACGGTCGTCGTCATGACCGCTTTCCCCTTCGCTCCAGTTCCGCTTCGGCCGCGCGCACGTCGGCAAGGCTGAGGCGGCCTGTCTCGATCAGGTGGGAGACGAGCGTTGCCGGCGAGCCGCCAAACAGCTCCAGCAGATCGGAAACGAGTTGCCCGCGAACGGCTTTGCGCTTCAGTACCGGCTCAAACACATGCGCGTTGCCGATCTTCTTCACCCTCTTCACCGCACCCTTCTGCTCCAGGCGATAGATCATCGTTTGGACCGTGGTGTATGCGGGCCGGTTCTCCTCCGGCAGACTCTCCTGAATCTCGCGAATCGAAGCAGGGCCGAGCTTCCACATCTGTTCCAGCAATTGCATTTCGAACCGGCTGACGCGTGTGGCGCTCATGATCTATGACATCCGTGGTCTACTCTACTACACAATTAGGCGGAATGCAAGAGTTCCGTCCTATGCCGTGCGAGGCGGTCCGAACCAGGCAGTCAGCGCCTCACTGAGCCCCACAAGGCTTCCCTCTCCCACCCAGGCCACATACCCATCAGGCCGAACCAGCACGGCGGTGGGCGCGCTAACGGCTCCTATGGCCGGAAGCTCCCATGTACCCGAGTAATGGGCGTTCCGCAACTGAACGCGATCCGCCCATGGAGAGGTATCGAAGGCGCCGGGATCACCCAGATTCACGAGGACCGGGCGGGCATCGTGCAACAGGGTGAAGAACCGTACCGTGCCGTCGGCGGTGACGAGATCGACGTCGGGCATGCGGCGGCCGAGCAGTGGATGTCCCGTTCCCAGGTCGTAGTGAATGCCCAGACCAGACATCTCCGCGGCCAGCCGTTTGCGAGGCTCGTCCATGGCGAGCAACTCGGTGACGGTGTCGGCGAGGGCCTTCGAGCGGTCGTCCGGGCGGCGAAGCGCGACCTGCGCCATGGTGTTGCGGAGCACGCGAGCGGCGATCGGGTGGCGCTCCGCATGGTACGTATCGAGAAGGGTTTCCGGCGAAGCGCCCTTCACCACCTGAGCCAGCTTCCATCCCAGATTGACTGCATCCTGCACGCCGATGTTGAGGCCCTGGCCGCCGACCGGGGCGTGCACATGCGCGGCGTCGCCGGCCAACAGGACTCGCCTGTCGCGGTACGCTGCCGCCTGGCGCGCCATATCGGTGAACCTTGAAATCCAGGTCGGACTGTGGATGCCGTAGTCCGTCCCGTACACGGCGAACAGCACCTCACTCACGTCGCGCAGGGTCGGCTCCCTGCCGGCTTCCACGCGTTTTTCGGTCAGCACCACTCGCACGCCCAGCGGCGTTCCATTCTCTTGCTTGCCCACGGCGTGGGTGCCGATCGCATCGTGGCGGGAGCCCCATTCCGGCTCCACGGCCACCTGCGCCTCTGCGATCAGCCAGCTCGTCGCCGCATCCCAGCCGGGGAACTCGATGCCGGCTGCTTTCCGGATGACGCTGCGTCCTCCGTCGCAGCCGATGAGATATTGCGCCCGGATGGGTCCGCCGCCGGAGAGTTGGACATCGACGCCGGTTCCGTCCTGGGCGAAGCCCGTCACCTCACGTCCGCGATAGATGGGGACCGCGAGCTCGCCGACCCAGCCGGCGAGGATGCGCTCGATATGGTTCTGCGACAGGCCCAGCACGTAATTGTGCCGGGTGGGGAAGTCACTCAGGTCCAGAGGTACGTGGAAGTGCACGACCGGATACGTCTGCCCCTGGGTGAGGAACCGGTCGGCGATTCCGCGCTGATCGAGGATCTCGATGGTGCGGGAGTGGAGGCCGCCGGCGCGCGAGCCGGCCAGGTGCTGACTGCAGCGCCGCTCGACAATGGCCACGTCAATGCCGGCCAGCGCCAATTCGCCGGCCAACATCAGCCCAGCCGGACCCCCTCCGGCTATAACGACCGCATGCTCGCTCATCGCCCACCTCCATTCCTCAGCGACTTTACGGCACGACCGGGGTCTTGCGGCAAGCCCCCCGGTGCGCGCTAAGCTGGTATTGGCGGAGGAGGCGCGCGCACTTTTCGCCGGCGCAGCAGCCTTTTTCGGCCCACCAACTCTAACTCGAGCAGCCATCGACGGCGTGCGAAAATAGAGTTATACTCACGCCCGGCGAGGCGGCTGGAGGATCACCCGAATTGAATTCTGCGATTCTCGCCCTGGAAGACGGCACGGTCTTCGAGGGCAGAAGCTTTGGTGCGCATAAAGACAGCGTCGGTGAAGTTGTCTTCAACACGTCCATTACCGGATATCAGGAGATCTTCACCGATCCCTCATACGCCGGCCAGATCGTTGTCCTGACTTATCCGGAAATCGGCAATTACGGTGCGAACGCGTACGACCAGGAAGCGGGCCGTCCTTATATCGAGGGCCTCGTGGTTCGTGACTTCTCACGCGTGGCCAGCAACTGGCGCTCGAACGAGACGGCAGAGCAGTTCCTGGCCGAAAATGACATACCCGTGGCGGCCGAGATCGACACCCGCGCTTTGGTCCGGCATCTGCGGACGCGCGGTGTCATGCGTGGGGTGCTTTCCGCGGGCGGCGCTACGGCGCGCGAACTGGTGGAGCGCGCCCGCCACGCGCCCTCGATGGCCGGCCTGGATCTGGCGACGCGCGTCAGCACCGCCGCACGGTATGAGTGGGACAAGCCCGTGGAGCCGGTTTCCGCTTCCGATCGCGTACCGCCACCGCGCGAGCAATGCTGCCACGTTGTGGCTTACGATTTCGGGATCAAGCGGAATATCCTGCGGCGCCTGGTGCACACCGGGGCGCACGTCACCGTCGTTCCCGCGCACACGACGGCCGAAGATGTGCTGGCGCTGAACCCCGATGGCATCTTCCTGTCCAATGGCCCTGGTGATCCCGAGCCTCTCGAATTCCAGCAGCAGCAGGTCCGGAAGCTGATGGGGAAGAAACCGATGTTCGGCATTTGCCTCGGGCAGCAGATTCTCGGACTCGCGCTGGGCGGGAAGACATACAAGCTGCCCTTTGGGCATCGCGGCGCGAATCATCCGGTGCTGAATCAAATCACGAAAAAAGTGGAGATCACATCTCACAATCACGGCTTCGCAGTGGACGCCGATTCGCTGAATGCGAATGAAGTGGAACTGACGCACGTTAACCTGAACGATCAGACGCTGGAGGGCTTCCGGCATCGCAATTATCCGGTGTTCTGTGTGCAATATCACCCGGAAGCGGCGCCCGGTCCGCACGATTCCCATTACCTGTTCGATGACTTCTTCGAGCTGATGCAGAAGGAGCGAAAGGCCTAGCCCATGCCGCGCCGCAACGATCTTCACCGCATCCTCATCGTCGGCTCCGGGCCGATCATCATCGGTCAGGCGTGCGAGTTCGACTACTCCGGCGCGCAGGCCTGCAAAGCGCTTCGTTCCGACGGATACGAGGTGGTGCTGATCAACTCGAATCCGGCGACCATCATGACCGACCCGGCCCTGGCGGACCGGACGTACGTCGAGCCTCTGACGGTCGAGTTCGCCGAAGAGGTGATCCGCCGCGAGCGCCCGGACGCTCTGCTCTCCACCGTCGGAGGGCAGACCGGTCTGAATCTCTCCGTTGCGCTGGCCGAGGCGGGCGTGCTCGACAAATATGGCGTGGAGCTGATCGGCGCCAAGCTCGACTCCATCAAGAAAGCTGAAGACCGGCTGCTGTTCAAGGACGCGATGCAGCGTATCGGGCTGGAAATGCCGCAGTCGCAGCTGGTGAACAGCGTGGACGCGGGGCTGAAGTTCGCGGCGAAGATCGGCTTTCCGGCGATTCTGCGGCCCAGTTTTACGCTCGGAGGCACGGGCGGAGGGATCGCGTACAACCATGAGGAGCTGATCGAGATCCTCGAACGCGGCCTGGACCTCTCGCCCGTGCACGAAGTGCTGATGGAGGAGAGCGTCATCGGCTGGAAGGAGTTCGAGCTGGAGGTGATGCGCGATCTGGCGGACAACGCCATCATCGTCTGCTCGATCGAGAACTTCGATGCCATGGGCGTGCACACCGGGGATTCGATTACCGTGGCACCGGCGCAGACGCTGACCGACCGTGAGTATCAGATGATGCGCGATGCGGCCCTGGCGTGCCTGCGCGAGATCGGCGTGGACACCGGCGGCTCGAACGTGCAGTTCGCGATCAATCCCGACGATGGCCGTATGGTGATCGTGGAGATGAATCCGCGTGTGTCGCGCAGCTCCGCGCTCGCGTCGAAGGCGACCGGATTTCCTATTGCCAAGATCGCCGCCAAGCTGGCGGTCGGCTACCGGCTTGACGAAATCAGGAACGACATCACCCGCAAGACCCCGGCCTGTTTTGAGCCGACCATCGATTACGTGGTGGTGAAAGTGCCGCGCTGGCAGTTCGAGAAGTTCCCCGGCGCGGAGTCGTCGCTGGGGACGCAGATGAAGAGCGTTGGGGAGGTGATGTCCATCGGGCGCACCTTCAAACAGTCGCTCGCCAAGGCGCTGCGCAGCCTCGAGACGGGCAAATCACCGTCGGCGCAGGTCTATGACGAGAAGCTGATCTCCGGCAAGCTCATCACGCCCAACCCGGAGCGCATCGGCTACGTGCGCTTCGCGCTGGAGCGCGGCTGGACGCCGGAGGAGATTCACGAGGTCACGCACATCGACCCCTGGTTCCTGCGTCACATGCAGGAGGCGGTTGCGCTGGAAGACGAGCTGGCGCAGAAGACTCTGGAGACGGCGACGCGCGAGGATCTGCTTTCGGCCAAGCGCAACGGAGTCAGCGACACGCAGCTCGGCCGACTGTGGAACGCACATCCGCTGGAGGTTCGCCGCAGGCGCCTCGACTTGGGGATCCGCGCTGTCTTCAATCGCGTGGATACATGCGCGGCCGAGTTCGAGAGCTTTACGCCGTATCTCTACTCAAGCTACGAATCCGAGGACGAGTCGAACGCAGCGGACGCGACGCGGCCCAAGGTGATGATTCTTGGCAGCGGTCCGAATCGTATCGGGCAGGGAATCGAGTTCGACTACTGCTGCTGCCACGCCTCCTACGCGCTGCAGGATTTCGGCTACGAGTCGGTGATGGTCAACTGTAACCCGGAGACGGTATCGACCGATTACGACACCAGCGACCGGCTCTATTTCGAACCGCTCACGCTGGAAGAAGTGCTGAACATTGTGGACACCGAGCAGCCCGCGGGCGTGATCGTGCAGTTCGGCGGCCAGACGCCCCTGACGCTCGCGCTGCCGCTGAAGCGCGCCGGGGTGCCGATCATCGGCACGGATCCGGCGAACATCGATCTGGCCGAAGACCGCAAGCTGTTCGGCGCGCTGCTGGACGATCTCGGTATTCCGGCGCCTCCGAACGGCACGGCGACAACCCCGGAGCAGGCCTGCGCGGTGGCGCGGCAGCTGGGGTATCCCGTTCTGGTGCGGCCCAGCTACGTGCTGGGTGGCCGCGCCATGGTGATCGCTTACGACGAAGAGATGGTGCGGCAGTACATGCGCGAGGCGGTCGCCTTCTCACAGGATCGGCCGGTGCTGATCGACCGTTTCCTCGAGGACGCGACCGAAGTTGACGTGGATGCTCTGTGCGACGGCGAAGAGGTGCTGATCGCCGGCATCATGGAGCACATCGAAGAGGCCGGCGTACATTCGGGCGACAGCTCGTGCGTGCTGCCTCCGCATTCGCTGGGCGAGAAAGAGCTGGCCACGATTCGCGATTACACCACGCGGCTGGCCAAATCGCTGAATGTGATCGGGCTGATGAATGTGCAGTACGCGATTCAGAACGGGCGCGTGTACGTGCTCGAGGTGAATCCACGCGCCTCGCGCACCGTTCCGTACGTGAGCAAGGCGACGGGGGTGCCGCTGCCAAAGATTGCGGTCGGCCTGATGCTGGGCCGCAAGCTGCGGGATTTTCCAGAGATCGCGGCCGGTCTCGCCGCGGGCTGCCTGGAGGTGAAGCAGTTCTTCGTGAAGTCGCCGGTATTTCCGTTCAGCAAGTTTCCCGGCGTGGATCCGGCGCTGGGACCGGAGATGCGTTCCACGGGCGAAGTGATGGGCGTGGGCATGAATTTCGGCGAGGCGTTTGCCAAGGCCCAGTTGAGCGCGGGCACGCCGCTGCCCGAGTCCGGGTGGGTGTTCATCAGCGTGAACGATCGCGACAAGCAGGCCGCGGCGCCGATCGCGAAGCGGTTTGAGGCGATGGGATTCCGCATCGCCGCGACGCGCGGCACGGCGGCGGTGCTGCGGGCCGCGGGGGTCACGGTGAAGACGGTGTTCAAGGTGAACGAGGGCCGTCCGAATGCCGTGGACCTGCTGAAGGCGGGCTCGATGAACCTGGTGATTTACACCACCACCGGCGGGACATCGTTCAGCGATGAAAAGGCGATCCGGCGGACGGCGATCACCTATCGGATTCCGTGCATCACTACCCTGAGCGGCGCCAGGGCGGCGGTGGAAGCGGTGGCGTCGAGGAAACGGGACCCGATCCGGGTGTGGAGCCTGCAGGAGATCCATCAGCCGGCGCTGGAGACGCCCGCACAGGGCGTTTGTTAGAATGAAGTTCTTGCGGCGGTACGCAGCCGCAGGACCTCTCCAAGGCCAGGTAGCTCAGCTGGTAGAGCGCAGCCCTGAAAAGGCTGGCGTCGGCGGTTCGATTCCGTCCCTGGCCACCACATCCTAAAGCACTTATAAGCGACCAGAAACAAGGGTTAATAACGAGGGGAACAATACGGGAACATTCATATTCCCGTTGCTGATTGCGCCCCCAAATCGTTCTGCATCATCTTCCACATCTCCCGCGCGGTACTGCCAGTCCTTGCGATGTGCTTCCTTGCGAGCTTTGCGTACCGCTCGGTCATCTTCAGGTTGGAATGGCCGAGAATCTTGGCCAGCTCGTACAGGTCGCCGCCGTTCATCATGTACCAGGACGCGAACGTGTGCCGCAGATCGTGGAACCGAAACTCCTCGATGCCGGCCAAGTCCAGCACCGTAGCGAAGCTCTTATCCACTCTCTGCCGTTCCCGAGTCGCACCGGGCTCCGGCGGGAAGATTCTCGCTTCCCCGAACACCGCGGGATACCGCCTGAACTCAGCTGCCAGTTCCGGGGTCATGGGCACGTACCGAACCTTGCCGCGTTTCAGCTTGGCCCGGACGGCGATCAGGCCTTCGCCGTACAGAAGGTCGCCCCACTTCAGGCTGAAAATCTCCGCGATCCTCATGCCCGTCGTGAGTGCGACCAGAACGATCAGCCGCAGCCGGAAGAACGTCTGATTGATCTCCCGCGTGCCCTTCCGGTACAGCTTGTCGTCGAGGGTCGCCTTCAGCCTGCGGATCTCGTCCTCAGAAAGGTACCGATCTCGCTGGTCATCCGGTCTGTAAACCTCGACATCGTCCGCGGGGTTCCGCGTGATGCCGGTATCGCCAGACCAGATCGTCGCCGCCTTCTCCATCATGTGGTGCATGACGTTGAAGTGGCGCACGGCCGTGCCGGCTGACAGCCCCTTCGCGCCCGTGAGGCCGCCATACCACTTCTGAACGGCTGCCCCGCCAACCTCTCGAACGAACCGGCTGCCCAGTTCGTCTCGGATTCCCTCCAATACACTCCGTTCCCGGTCACGCGACTTCTTCCTATCGGCGTACTCGGCCCAGTATCGGTCGATGAGGGCCGACACGCGATAGTTCACTTCGCGCTTCACATCGAGGTGCCGATTCTCGTCCCGAGCAGACATCTTCTTGCGAAGGACCTTCTTCGCCAGCTCATGCGAGCCGCGGACACGGAGGCTTTTGTTCCTCCCTCCTTCCCGCCATCGGATCTTGTACACTCCGTCAGCTTCCTTGTGAATGGACATCCTGCGAACTCCTTTCAGTCGATTGGCTGGATCGTGTGCTGTTCGACAAAGCGTTCCAGCGCTTTGACATCGAACCGCAACGCGCGCCCAACCTTGACGAACGGAAGCTCCCGCAGCCGAGCCTTCTTGTAGACTGTGTCCACCTGAAGACCCAGGTATTGGGCGGCCTCCGTCACATTCAGGAGCCGCTTACCGATGTCATTATTAGACACCGTAGATTTGTTGCGCGCCAGTCCCCGGTCGTCGTAGTACCGTGGGCCTGCCACGGGCGAACCCGTACCTACCTTCGCGCCTTGTTCTGATCCTTCCTTGATTTCCGTCCAACCGCTGGAACGGGACGAGCGGAAACTACCCGACATGGTTGATCCGTGCTTCGGCCGCCGTTAGACCAATCTCGTTCGCAAACAGCCAGTGATAAGGCCCACCTGCTTCCTTGCAATACTGGGGCACGTCCTTGCCTTCGATCGCGACGAGGTACTGCATAGTTCCCGTCACAGTCGAGAAGCCCCCGACCGTGCCCTTGTAAACCTTGCGCGTATCGAATGACACGTACACTTCGGTGCCGATCGTGGCGCGAATAGACTTACGTTTCTTAATAGTCATTTATCCTCCGTGCGAGAGATTTCGCGGCTCCGTAGCACAGTCTTCTGCACGCTATCGGGCCAGGTAGTCGGGCTTAGCGCCAGGTCCTGCATTCAGCTTTGAAATGCTCTCCATTGCTTCTGCACCTCAAGGAGCTGTGCCGCTGCTGATCGTAAATTTTGGACGGGCTAAGTCATAGGGCCGCCCACCTCTTCAAAGCGTTGTGTGGCTCCGTGAAAGACCATGGACATCATGCCGATCGGACCATTTCGCTGTTTGGCCACGATAAACTCGGCGTCGCTGCCCATGCGGTCGGGGCGATGCGTGAACAGGACGACATCAGCGTCCTCTTCGATAGAGCCGCACTCTTTGATGTCCGAGAGCTGCGGCCGGCGATTGTCCTGCTCGCATCCACGGTTGAGCTGAGACAGAAGGATCACGGTAGCCTTCGTGCGCACAGCCAGGTGCTTCATACCGTGGCTGATCTCGGCGAGTTCCTGAACTCTGTTTTCCTGCCGGCCGACGCCTTTCATGAGCTGGATGTAATCGACGATGATCAGGCGCGGGGCAATGCCCTTCGTGGCCGTCAGCTTGCGGATGCCAGCCTCGATGCCGGACAAGGTACGCGACAGCTTGTCGTCGATCCACAATGGTGCGTTATCTATCAGCGCAGCAGCATGTCTTAGTCGCTGTCGGTCGTCATCACTCAGCGTGCCGGCGCGCATCTGCTGCGAATGGACTCCTGAGATGACCGCCAGAATGCGTTTCATGAGGCTCGCAGCGTCCATTTCGAGCGAGCAGACCGCTACAGGGACACGAGCAAGTGCGGCCATCACAGCGATCTGAAGGGCCGCCGCCGTTTTGCCCATCGAGGTCCGACCGGCGACGACGAACAAATCCCCGGCGTGGAGCCCACATAGGGCGGCTGTCAGCCTCGTCCATGGTGTCGGAACGCCCTGATTCGTCGGCTGTGGATCGAGAATGCCCGG
>DASRCB010000028.1:0-10297 GCA_035653295.1 Bryobacteraceae bacterium | reverse complement strand
CAGGGCGCGCAGGGGCCGGACATCTCCGCGCCGGACAAGGTGGTCGCGCTGCTCACCGACTTCCCCACGCAAAGCGAGCCTGCTGGCGGACTCGAGCGCGGCGCTATTGAAATGTCCGAACGGTCGCTGCGCGAGAACGTGCTGCCGCCCTGGATCGGGGCCATTACCAAAGCCGGCGCTCTGGGCGTTATGGCTGGTTATCCCGAGGTCGAGGACGTCCCCGCGCACGGGTCCGAAAAGTGGATGAACGATGTGCTGCGCCAGGAGCTCGGCTTCAACGGCATCGTTGTAAGCGAGGGCGGCGGCTTCGGAACCCTGCTCTATGAAGACATCGCCGCGACACAGAAAGAAGCGGGAGCGATGGCGTTGAAAGCCGGCGTCGATGTCAACATCACCTACGAGCCTGCCTACATGGGCCCCCTCATCGAGAACGTCGAGGAAGGCCGAGTCCCGATGGCGCTGGTCGACCGCGCGGTGCGCCGTGTGCTCGAGCTCAAGTTCCGGCTGGGGCTGTTTGAGCACCCGTACGTCGACGTCGAGCACGCCGCCCGAACTGTCCATTCCCAGCGTTATCAGGACTTGGCTCTTCGTGCCGGCCGTGAGGGAATCGTGCTGCTAAAGAATGACAGGAACACTCTGCCGCTGCGGAAAAACCTCAAATCGATCGCGGTCATCGGACCCGACGCCGAGAACCCCGGCAACCTGCTCGGCGACTACTCGCCCCATACCGTCACGCAGCACGTGGTTACGGTGCTCGAAGGCATTCGGGCGAAAGCCGGCAACGAGACGAAGATCGTCCACGCGCGAGGGTGTGGCGTCCTCGGCGACGACAGGAGTGGGTTCCCCGAAGCCGTGCGCGCGGCGAAGAGCGCCGAGGTGGCCATCGTTGTCGTGGGCGAAAACCAGGGGCGCGATGATGTGGACGAAGCCAGGGACCCGCCTACCGACGGTGAGGGCCACGATGTCGCCAGCCTGGATCTGACCGGGGTGCAGGAGGACCTGATCCGCGCTGTCTACGAAACAGGAACTCCGACTGTCGTCGTGCTGGTAAACGGCCGGCCGCTGTCAACCCGCTGGACCGCCGAGCATGTCCCCGCGATCGTGGAGGCGTGGCGCCCCGGAGAGCGCGGAGGCGAAGCCGTGGCCGACGTTCTGTTCGGCGACTACAACCCCAGCGGCCGCCTGGCCATCACAATTCCCCGCCACGTCGGCCAGTTACCCGCATACTACGATTTCAAGCCCTCGAAGAAATACTGGATCGACAAGCTGAAGCGCGGCTACGTAGATGTGCCCGCGACCCCTCTCTACCCATTCGGGCATGGCCTCAGTTACACCCGCTTCGATTACACGAATCTGCACATCGAGCCCGCGGAAATTCACTCCGCCGGTACAGCCCGCGTCAGCGTTGATGTGAAAAACGCCGGTGAGCGCGCCGGTACGGAAACGGTCCAGTTTTACCTGCACGAAAAGGTCGCGCCCGTTTCCACGCCGGTCAAACGCCTCAGCGCCTTCGATCGCGTAACTCTGGCGCCGGGCCAGACAAAGACAGTAACTCTCTCCGTCGGTCCGGAAGAGCTCCAGTTACTCGATCGCGACATGCACTGGCGCGTCGTCCCCGGGATCTTCGAGATAATGGTCGGCCGTTCGTCGCAGGATCTCCCGTTGCAGGGAACCGTAACCGTGCTCCCATAACCGATTGTGGTGCAAGGCTTTGGCTTGCACGAGATTTCCGGAGAAGTTCTCGCTCGATGGGGGCAGGGCCTCGCCCTGCGGCGGGCTCCCAGCCCGCCTGGTCCTACTCCCGCCGCTTCACTACCTTCACCGCTCTCAACGTGATCTCATTCCCCGGAATCGGCGGCCCGTAATCATTGATAAAGTGCTCCGACGCGCCGCGAAACCCGTTCGTGGACCTTAGCCGAATCTCCCTGATAACCTTCCCCAGCCGCGGATTCATCCACTCGAACGCGAAGTAAGTGGTCCCATCCGGCTGCGGCTCGGCATCCGCCCCATAACAGTAATCGTGCGCAGAATCGCGCGCCGCCCATCCGGCCTCCTGAATATTAACGCCGTACCGAATCGGAATGGTAACTACATATCCATCCTCATAAACGACCTCGTACCAGCCCAGCAGGTCGGCCGTATCCTCCATGTCCCACAGGACGCGGAACATTTCGCGATTATTGGCCGGGTGTGCGGCGGCCTGCACGAAAATCAGGCTGGTTGGATCAACCCCCACGGCAAACGCGGCTTCCGCGCCCGCGCGGTTGGTGGCCACGGTAAGTGGCGCCGCCAGCTTGAGCGGCACGGCCGCGGCTTCGGTCTCGCTCGGCGGAGGCTCGCCCCGAAACGCCCGCCGGATCTCCGGCACGCGCTCCTGCACGATTCCCGACAGTTCCCTTCCGTCAATCACTTTCCCGGTCCACAGAATGTTGCTGCATCCCAGGAAATCCGACAGCAGGTCCTTGCCGAACCCGAACTCGCCGGTCGCGAACCAGGCCGACGGCGCGCCGCCCAGCAACGTAGCGCGGCGCCTGCGCACGGCGTAGTTCTTGATGCTCGGGTCAAAGTTGCCGTACACCTGCCGGAACCCCATTTCATCCAGCCGCGCCTCGTGTTCCTCGCTGCGCTCTTCGCCCCAGAACCAGTTAAAGATCAGAATGTCTTTCGGAATCAGTCGCGCCACCTGCTCCGGAGTCATGCCACCCGGCGCGTAATAGGTCCAGCCATCCGGCGCCGTCTTCTTTTGCAGTCCCTTGCCGCGCACCCCTTCCAGCAGCATGTCGCCCCAGATGGCCATCCGGATTCCCTTGCCCGCCAGATAGTCGTGTATTTTCCTGACGTCCTCGCCGTAGCGCTCGCCGATGTCCTTGTTCCCGCAGCGCGGGCACAGACCGACCGGCAGGAAAAGCTCGTCATGCCCGGCATGAATGATGCGGGGTTTCAGTACCTCGATGTATTCGTCATACACGTCGAACAACAGCTTGTAACTGGCCGGATTCGATGGGCAGTAAGTATCCGGCCACTTCTCGCCAGGCACCTCGGAGAGATCCTTGTGCTCCGAAAGCAGGTAGTAACTGTGGGTGAACGACGGGAGCTCCGGGATCAGCTCGATGTGGTACTGCCGTATGAAACGCGCCAGGTCGGCGACCTCCGCCTTCTCCAGAATGTCCCCATCGGCGATGTCCTGATGCGTGGAGTTCTGCTCGATATCGTGCGGCGCGCCAGGCGGATAGTTCCGCCGGCTGTAAGTCGTATCGCGCGCGAATTTCAGCCATCCGCTGTTCAGCTCGGGATGCCGGTCGAGGCGCATCGATGCGTTCATCTCCACGATCAGCGTGTTGTACTTATACAGCGCGACAAAATCGCGAACGAAACGCTTGAAGAACGGAATGTTCTGCCGCCCGGGCAGGTAAAGCTTGATGCCGCGGAAGGGCTTGTCCGGCCAGTCGCGCAGGTGAACGCCCTCCACATACACCCGGCCATCGCGCGTTCCGATAAGCTGCCGCAGGGACTGCAGCGCGTAAAAAGTTCCGCGCTCGTCAGCCCCCTGCGCCACAATACGCTCGCTGCTCACATCCACCACGTAGCCTTCCTCGGGCGCGATTCCCGTCTGCGGTCTGTTGATGACGATCGCGCGCCGCCCGGGGTCCAGCGCCTCAGCCGTGGCGGTCTTCAGATGCACGCCCCAGCGGTCGCTCAGCGCCTCGCTCAGGAATCGCGCGAGGAACCGGTCTTCGTCAGACGGCTGCGCCGGAATCGCGATGACCACGGAGTCATCGAGGACAAAGTCGGAGCCGGAACGGCTCTGCTCGTGCGGCGCCGGAAAAACGCCGCCGATGCAAACTCCCGCAAAAACAAGAAAGGTAGTGAATGTATGTATTCTCAATTGCAACATGAGCCTGTTATTTCTTCTCCGCACCCGCCTTCGTAAACACCAGCGGTAACTGGTTCGGGCCCTGCGTCCATTGGCCCGACAACTCCGTCCCCGCCTCGTTCAACTCCCCGCTGAATGAGCCGCCAATCACCAGCACGCCGAACGTTACCGATCGCCCGTTTTGCGTGACCTGGCTCAGTGGAATCTCCGCGTTGCCCTGATCGACGCTGGTCAGCGTGCCGCCGCCGGTCCCGTCCGCCTGGTTCACGATATCAAGCACCAGATGCAGGGTCGTGCTCTGAGCGGAGAGCGCGCCCTGCCATTTGCCCTGCAATTGCTTCGAGACGGGCGTGCTCTTCGGCGGCTGCGCGACTTTCGCATCGCCTTTGCGCGTCAGCTTGAAGGTCGTCGCCTGGCCCCCGAAGTTCGCCTGCCCGCTCATGCTCTGCCCGTCGGCCGCCAGTTTGCCGTCAAACGATGGCGCGCCGGGGACGCCCTTCACCCCGAAGTGCACCGCGGCCCCGCTGCTGCTGATATCCGACAGCGGCAGCCCCTTCGCCAGTGGACCGAGATCCACGCTGCCCGTCCACGTGCCTCCAGCCCCGCGCGCCAGATCCACCGTCATGTCCACATCCTTGTTGCCCTCCGGCGTCGGCGCGTTGAACGATCCTTCCCAGTGCCCCGCGGCGCCGGGAGCCTGATCCGCGCCACTTACTGCCGCCGCACAAATCAGGGCCATCGCCCCGCCGAGCGCCATCGCACGAATGCTCATGCCGCAAAACCCCCGCTGCCAGTGTATACGGGCGAACCGTATCGCGTGCGAGTACCGTCTCAGGCGGAATAATAGGAAGCAATGAGACACGCGCCCCTGTTCGCCGCTCTCTTTACTTCCGCCATGCTAACTGCTGAAACCACCCACGCGCCCGACGCGGCGCAGCTCGATAAAATGATCTCCCGGTATGCGCGCGCCGAGCTGCGCGTGGACATCTCGGGCCTGTCCGGCGGCGATCGTCAGGCGCTGGCGAGGCTGATCGAGGCCGCCGCGCTGCTCAACGATGTCTTCATGCAGCAGCTCTGGTCCGGCGACGTCGCCCTCTACCATCAGCTTCAGAAGGATCACTCGCCGCTGGGACGCGCGCGGCTGCGCTATTTCCGTATCAATAAAGGACCGTGGTCCGATCTCGACGGCCACACGGCCTTCCTGCCGAACGTCCCGGAGAAGAAGCCCGCCGGCGCCAACTTCTATCCCGAGGACATGACCCGCGATGAGTTCGAGAGCTGGGTAAAAACGCTGAGCGCCGCCGATCGTACCCGCGCCGAGGGATTCTTCACCGTGATTCGGCGCGACGCCAACCGGCGGTTCACCATCGTGCCCTACAGCCAGGCGTATCACGACGATCTCCAGCGCGCTGCCGCATTGCTGCGCGACGCCGCCGGCCTCACGCAAAACGCAACCCTGAAGCGTTTCCTGACCACACGCGCCGCTGCCTTCCTCAGTGACGATTACTACGAAAGCGACGTCGCGTGGATGGACCTTGACGCGCCGCTGGATATCACCATCGGCCCGTATGAAACCTACAACGACGAGTTGTTCGGCTACAAGGCCGCCTACGAAGCCTACGTGAATATCCGCGATGAAGCGGAGACCCGCAAGCTTCAGTTCTTCTCGAATCACCTGCAGGAGATCGAGAACAACCTGCCCATCGACGACAAGTACAAGAACCCGAAGCTGGGAGCGCTGGCCCCGATCCGCGTGGTGAACGAGGTGTTCGCGTCCGGCGACGGCGACCACGGTGTGAAGACAGCCGCTTACAACCTTCCCAATGACGAGCGGGTCATCGTCGAAAAGGGCACCAAGCGGGTGATGCTGAAGAACGTGCAGGAGGCCAAGTTCGAATCGACGCTGGTTCCGATTTCGAAGCTCGTGCTGTCACCCGCCGCCCAGGCCGAGGTCGCCTTCGACCCGTTTTTCACCCACATCCTCGCCCACGAGCTGAGCCACGGCATCGGACCGCACCAGATCACCGTCGCCGGCCGGCAGACCAACGTCCGCCAGGAACTGAAGGAACTCTACAGCGCCATCGAAGAGGCCAAGGCCGACGTGCTGGGCCTCTTCACCCTCCAGTACATGTACGACCATCAGCTGCTGCCCGGAGACGCGGGCGCGCCGCGCCGCCTCTATACGACATTCCTGGCATCGTCCTTCCGCACCCTGCGCTTCGGCCTGAAAGAGGCGCACGGGAAAGGCATGGCCATGCAGATGAATTATCTCCTCGATAAGGGCGGATTCACGGCCTCGGCCGATGGCACATTCGCGGTGAATCAGGCGAAAATCAAAGACGCCGTTCGCGATCTCGCTCACGACCTGCTGATGGTCGAGGCCACCGGCGATTACGCCGGCGCGAAGCACATGCTGGACACCCTGGGCGTGATGCGCCCCGAGCTGGCCCACGCGCTGGCGAAGCTGGGCGGCATCCCCGTGGACATCGACCCGGTGTTCGTGACGGCGAAAGAGGTCGCTTCACTGCAATAGCACGGAAACCGGCCACATACGAACCCAGTGACATCACGGTGAAGGCCGCGGTCGAACGGCCGTTCAGAGCACAGCTCGGACTGTTACGGTCGCATTGTAAAATTTCTCGTTTAATGATATTGTGCGGCCAGTTCCCTTCAGGGATACAGACAGGAGGTTACGTGCGTTTACTCCGCGTTGCAGAGAATGCACTCATCCGGCCTGCCATGTCGCTGCCGCTTTGCCTTGCAGTGTTCCTGGCTGCCGCGTTCTCTCAGTTCTCATACGGTCAGAACTTCACATCCTCGATTACCGGAACGGTTACGGACCCCAGCGGTGCCGCCGTGGTCGGCGCCACCCTGGCGCTGCAGAATACCGCGACGAACGCCGCGCAGGAAACGGTATCGCAGGATAACGGAACGTATCAATTCACCAACCTGAACCCCGGAACGTATCAACTCACGGTCACCGTTCCGGGCTTCAAAACTTATGTCCGGGAGAAAATCAACCTGCAGGCGCAGGTGGAAAGCACGGTCAATATTCCTCTGGAGATCGGCGGCACGGAGCAGAAAGTGGAGGTCACGGCTTCGGCAACGCTGGTCGACACCGAGACGGCCAACAAGAACGTGACCCTGGACACGCGGCTCATCCAGTCGCTGCCCAACTCCACCCGCAATCCCCTGAATTTCGTGTTCGCCATCGCCGGCACGACCATCGCCCCGGGCGGCCAGACGCAGACCGGCGGCACGTTCGATCAGATGTCCAGCAACTTCGGCATCAACGGCGGTCGAACCGGTGAGGAAACGGTGCTCATCGACGGCGCTCCGTCGCAGGCGCTGGACTGGGGCGGGCTGATGGTCGCGCCCATGCAGGATTCCGTTCAGGAACAGCAGGTGCTGGTCAACACCTACGACGCCGAGTATGAAAAGGGCGGCGCGGGCATTGTCACCATGATCACCCGCGGCGGCTCGAACGCATTCCATGGAGAAGCCTACGACTACCTCCAGAACGATGCGCTGAACGCGAACTCCTGGTACAACAACAGGCGCGGCATCGCCAAAGGGGAATTCAAGCAGAACCAGTTTGGCGGAAATATCGGCGGCCCCATTCTCAAGCGCTACAACCTGTTCTTCTTCGGAGCGTACGAAGGGCTTCGGCAGCCGAACACGCAAAACACGCTGACCACGGTCCCCACCCAGGAGGAACGAAACGGCGATTTTTCGCACACCCTGAATGCCAGCGGCGGGCTGGCCACCATCTACAATCCGTTCAGCACGACGGCGGTGACGGGCAACGCGTCGGGCTACACCCGCGCGCCGTTCGCCGGCAATCAGGTCCCTTCGAACCTCATGAACCCGGTGGGGCAGAAGATTGTCAGCCTGTACCCACTACCCAATCGCCCCGGCGAAGGCGCGAACCACCTGAACAACTACTACAACCAGGGCGCGGCCATGTTCGAGAACGACAAGATGGACGTGCGCGGCGACTGGCAGCAGAACCAGACGCACCGCATGTTCTTCCGCTGGTCGCAGCGTTTCCGCCAGGATCAGAACTATCCCTGCTTCTTCTGCAACGGCGCGGATACGAACAATAACCAGCAGAACGTCGGTTACCAGGGCGTCCTGAATGACACGATTACCCCCAGCCCGACCTGGGTGATCAATGCCTTCGTAAGCTACAGCCGCTGGCAGGAAGCGCACATCCCGCAGGGTACGGGCGTTGCGAACGCGGCCACCATCGGCCTGAATCCCGCGCTGTTCCAGGCGCCTGTCCTGCCAAGCATCGGCGCCGACAATGGATACACTGGCCTCGGCAACGGCTGGTTCGCACGCTACACGCGTTACGCGGACACGGCCCAGTTAAATCTCACCAAGGTGCTCTCACGCCACACGCTGAAGTTCGGCGCCAGCTACACCGTCGGGCAAATGAATGTCGTCAACGAGTCGGTCGGCAGCCTTAACTTCAGCAGCGCGCTGACCTCCTGCGATCCGGACGCGAGCGGGAAGTGCGCCGCACTGAACTACAGCTCCAGCCTGACCGGCAATCCGATCGCCTCAATGCTTCTGGGAACGGCGAGCGGCGGAGGTACGGGCATCAACTTCGACCCCGCGCTGAGCCTGCATTCCTATGGCTTCTACATCCAGGACCAGTGGCGTGTCACGCCAAGGCTGACCGTCAACGCGGGCCTGCGATACGAGAACCAGCGCCCGGCCACAGAGCGGTTCAATCGCCTGACCATCTTCGATCCGCACGTGGTCAGCCCCATCAGCGGGCAGGTAGCGCCGGTCATCGGACGGCAGGTGCTGGGAGGCATGGAGTACGCCAGCTCCGGCAACCGCTATCTCTGGGAGTCGAACAACCGCGACTTCGCGCCGCGGCTGGGCATTGCGTACAAGATCACCGACAAGCTGGTGGCCCGCGCCGGCGCCGGCATCTTCTTCCTGCCGCCTACCGCCATGCTCGGCGACGATACCGGCCTCGGCTTCGGTTTCAGTTCGTCGACGGACTACATCGCCACCACGCAGAACGGCTTCGTTCCCCTGAACCTGGTCAGCAATCCGTTCCCGAACGGGATCAATCAGCCGACCGGCGGCAGCCAGGGCCTGATGACCATGGTTGGCGACGGCGTATCGTATGGCGCAGGCATCTGGCCGAAACAGAAACATCCGACGCCCTATACCGAACAATGGAGCTTCGACCTCCAGTATCAGGTGGGCGCTCGCGGCGTGTTGGAGGCCGGCTACACCGGCAACCGCGGCAAGAAACTGCTGTACGGCAATCCGGGACTCGATCTGGACCAGTTGCCGACGGCGGACCTGGCGCTCGGGACCGCGGTGCTGGATCACCAGGTGCCGAACCCGTTCGCCGGCGTGGCAAATTCCAATACGTGGCTTGGGTCGCCCGACACGAAGACCATTCCTTACAACCAGCTGCTGCGACCGTTCCCGCAGTACTGGGCGCTCCAGCTGCAGCGCTCGTATTCGGGCGCTTCGTCGCACTTCGACGCGCTGTACATCAAGTACAACCACACGTTCAACGCCGGCCTCAGCCTGCTGACCACGTACCAGTGGTCGAAAGCCATGGACAACGGTCCGGAAGACTTCTTCGGCTGGGCCACGGGAAATCAGTGGCGCGATTTCTACAACACGCGCCTCGACTACAACATCAGCACCCACGATGTTCCGCAGAGCTTCGTGACCGCGCTGGTCTACGATCTGCCCTACGGGTCGGGCAAGACATGGGGCAGCAACGCGCCCGCCGTCGTCAGGGCGGTCGCGGGCGGGTGGCAGGTCTCCTCGGTGGTTCGTCTGGCCAGTGGTTTGCCCCTGGGTCCGGTGGTAGCGAATCCCTGGAGCAATCCCCTGAACAACTACGGCTTCCCCGGCAGCCTGCTGTCCGACTGGGTGGGCAACCCGCAGCCCGGCGACCGCACGCCCGATAACTGGATCAACCCGAAGGCCTTCGCCGCGCCGGTGTTCCAGACCATCAATGGCGATCCCAATAACGTCATTTACCGCTATGGCACGGCGCCGCAGCGCATGGCGCAGCTGCGCGAACGCGCCGCCCGCAACGTGGACTTCTCCGTCGCAAAGAATCTCGGGACGGAGCGATACCAGGCGTGGCTCCGCGGCGAGTTCATGAACTTCTTCAACTACGCCCAGTACAACAGCATGTGCACGGACCTGTCGCAGCAGTCGTGCTATCCGTTCGGCGCGGCGCAGAATACCGAGAACGCCCCGCGCATGATCCAGCTGAGTGTGAAGCTCGTTTTCTGATATGGAGCGACCCTGTCAACCCCCGGGCTGACGGGTTTGAATTGACGCCGGGCTGCCCCCCTCAATGGGGGCAGCCCGGCCTTCGTCTTTGCTGCAGGTCGGCAAGTGTTCCCGCCGGAGCGCCCGTCGCAATTG
>DASRCB010000027.1:0-27643 GCA_035653295.1 Bryobacteraceae bacterium | reverse complement strand
CCATCGATGGCGGCTTCGATCAGAGCTTCGCGCGCGATCGGGTCCGCATCTCTGCGACATACTTCTACACGCGTCTCCAGGAAACGATCCTGTTCGATTTTTCCGGCGTGATCAACCCTGTCGAAGATCCGTTCGGCCGCTTCGGCGGATATCGGAACACGAATGGAGGGCTGTCGCGCGGCGTGGAGGCCAGCGCCGCCGTCGCCGCGACTCGCTCGCTCGACATCCGCGCGGCGTATACCTACACTAACGCGCGCGAGCGCACGCCACTGGTCGATAACATTCTGCGCTCGTACCTTGTGCCCGACAACCTCTTCTCACTTGTCGCCACGCAGCGCATCGGGGGCCGCCTCACCGTCTCCCTGACGCTGCTGGAATCGAGCAACTATCTCGCGCCGGTGCTCGACCCCGTGTCTTTTGCCAGCCGCGCTTACCAGTTCCCGGGCATGAAGCAGGCCGCGGTGGCCGCGAACTACCGCATTCCGCTGAGCGACACGCGCGCCGTGCGCCTGTTCGGAAAGGTCAGCAACCTCTTTGACCAGACGTATTATGCAAGCGGCTTCCGTACCGCGGGCATCCTCGGACTCGGAGGGATGCAATTCGAATTCTGACCATATTGGCGCTCGCGGCCCTGAGCGCCGCCGCCGGTAATTTGCCGCGCCGCATCATCTCCATGTCGCCGAATGCGACCGAAATCCTGTACGGCCTGGGCGTGATCGGCCGCGTTGTCGCCGTTTCGGATTACGACACGTGGCCGCCGGAGGTGAAGAACCTGCCGCACATCGGCGGCTGGAGCACGCCCAACCTCGAACGCGTGAGCGCGCTGCGGCCCGATCTGGTCGTGCTGAGCGATGCGCAAAACGGGCTCATCGGCGGGCAGTTGCGGCGGTTCGGCGTGCCTCTGGCGGTGCTCCCGACGCAAACCCTGGCCGATGTCTTTCGCGCGATTGATATTGCCGGCACGGCAACCGGGCGGCACGCCCAGGCGGAGCGGCTTCTCGCCGAGACGCGGGAGGAAATCGACGCCGTGAGAAACCGCACGCGGGAGCTCGCGCATCCCACGGTCCTGTGCGTCATCGACCGCACGCCCGGCGCGCTCCGTAACGTGTACGTGGCGACGCGGCACAGCTTCCTGGGTGAGCTGGTCGATATGGCTGGAGGCAAGCTGGTCGCGCCCGACGTCGCCGCCGGCTACGCGCGCCTGAGCGACGAGCAGTTGCTCGCCCTGAACCCCGATGTAATCATCGATATCGTGCAGGGCGCCGGCCGCGACGACACGGAAGCCGTCTGGGGTGTCTTCCCCGAGTTGAAGGCCCTGCGCCATCATCGAATCGCGACCATTCACGAGCAGTACGTCACCCACGCCTCGCAGATGGTGGGAAAAACGGCGGCGCTGCTGGCCCACATCATCCACCCCGAGGTCCATGTAGAGCAGGCCTTAGGCCTGCACGCAGCAGCCGAAAACTCCTGCCCCACATGCCGCCCATGATCCTCGAGAGTCGGGACGTCTGGTTCTCCTGGCGAGACCGCGACCCGGTCATCCGCGGTGCGACGCTCGCCCTCGAGCGCGGCACGCTCGCCGCGCTCATAGGCTGCAACGGCAGCGGCAAATCGACTCTGGTGCGCCTGCTTGCCGGCCTGCTCACGCCCGATCGTGGCGAAATGCTGCTCGACGGCGCGCCGCTGCCCTCAATTCCTCTTCGCCAGCGAGCGCGGAAAATCGCATGGGTTCCCCAGGCGGCTCCGCTGACTTTCCCGTTCACGGTCATCGAAGTCGTCCTCACCGGACGCACGCCTTACAGCCCGCGCCTGCACTTCGAGGATGAATCGGACCGCGTCATCGCGGAACAGGCGCTGGCCACGGTCAACGCCGCGCATCTCGCGAACCGGCGCGTTACCGAGCTTTCCGGCGGCGAGCGCCAGATGGTTACGCTCGCCCGCGCCCTCGCGCAGCAGCCCCGCGTCCTGCTTCTGGATGAGCCCGCGGCCGCGCTCGATCTGAAGCACCGCGCGGCTCTCGTCCGCACGCTCGCGAATCTGCGCGATGCGACCGGTGTCACCGCGGTCATGGTCACGCACGACCTGCAACTCCTCGACCCTGCCTTCGACCGCGTTTTCGCCATGAGCAGCGGCTCCATCGTCGCCCAGGGCCCTCCGCGCGAAGTGCTCACCGATGCCGTGCTGGCCAGCGTCTACGACGACCCGCGCGTGCGCACCAGCCGCGTTGGCGATCGCACGCTCATCTGGTCGGAATGACATGAGCCTCCGAGTGCGGCTGATTCGTGCGCTGGCCATCAGCGCGGCGGTGCTCGCGGCAGCGATTCTGTTCGGCGTCTGGGCGGGATATGAGCGCATCACGCCGGACCTGTTGCGCCATGACCCGATCGCCCGCGCCGTGTTCTTTCGGGTGCGCCTGCCGCGGGTCGCGCTCGCGGCCATAACCGGGGCGTCTCTTTCGGTGGTCGGCGCCGCGCTTCAGGCCCATTTTCGCAACCCGCTGGCCGATCCGTTCACCCTCGGCGTATCCGGCGGCGGCGCGCTCGGGGCCAGTGTGGCGATTGCCCTGGGCTGGGGCGCGAGCGCGCTCGGCGTCCCCGTCGTCTTCGTGGCCTCGTTCGCCGGAGCCATGGCTGCCGTGCTCATCGTCTACCGTATCGCCCGCAGCGGCGTGATCGTCCTGCCTGGCGCGCTTCTTCTGGCCGGCGTCATCGTGAACATGATCGCCGCGGCGGGCGTGCTGGTGCTCGTTTACGTCACGCAGTCCAATCGCGCCCTCGAAATTCTGCGCTGGACCGCCGGCAGTCTTGACGCCGTCGGCTTCGATATCGTGTGGCGCATGGCCGTGGTGCTGACGCCGGCATGGCTGGTCCTGTTTACCTTTGCGCGCGACCTTCACCTGCTGGCCATGGATGAGGAAACCGCCGCCGCGCTTGGCGTGAACGTGCGGCGCACGGAGATCGCCGTCTATTTCCTGTCCTCGGTAATCGTCGGCGTTACGGTTGCGGTGGGCGGCACCATCGCCTTCGTCGGCCTCATCGTGCCGCATGCCGCGCGGCTGCTCTTCGGGCAGGATCTGCGCATCGTGCTGCCTTCCTCGTTTCTCGCCGGCGCCGCATTCCTCATCGTTGCCGACGCGATCGCGCGCATTGCAGTGCCTTCCACCGAGCTTCCTGTCGGCGCCGTAACCGCGCTTCTCGGGGGCCCGTTTTTCCTGTGGCTGCTTACGCGTCGCCAGCGCAATTCAGCGATGTAGACACCGGAATTCCACGAATTGTTCCGCGGAACTCGTGCGCACAAGCCGGTGTCAATACCGGCATGTTCGACGAAAGCATGCTCAATGGGCAACGCACTTCCAGGAGATGGAGCGTGCCCTTTTCCTTTACCCTGGAGCTCGCCGTCGTTGGCGTTCTTCTGCTGCTGCCGCTCATCTACGGACAACGCCTGCCGCTGCTGCCTGTCACGAAAGTGGAGGTGTATCTGCCGCCGAAACCGGCGGATCCCCCGCCGCTTCAGCCGCACCACCAGTTCGTCCCAGCCCCGCACCAGTTTATTGGTCACACCCTGATCGCGCCGTCTCGTATACCGCCGCATCCGGTGATCCTGGAGGGCGAGCCCGAGATCCCGGGCGGCGCCATCGTGTCTTCCGGACCGCCCACCGGCACATCGGGTTTCGGTGTGGCCAGTTTGTTCTCGAGCAAAGGCATGCTGCCGCCAGCTCCCGAGCCGCCTAAGGCGCCCACTGTCGCGACTCCCGCCGCCCCCCATCACCCGGTCCGCGTCAGCGCGGGCGTGGAAGAGGCAAAACGAATCGCATTCGTAATGCCCGTCTATCCTGCAATCGCACGCACAGCGCGCATTCAGGGCACGGTGGAACTACTCGGCGTTATCTCCAAAGACGGCACAATCGAGAGCCTGCGCGTAGTGAGCGGGCATCCCATGCTGGTGCAGGCAGCCCTCGACGCCGTCCGGCAGTGGCGCTATCGGCCGACAACGCTCAATGGAGAGCCGGTGGAGGTCATCGCCCCGATCACCGTCAACTTCACGCTCCAGTGACGATCACAGCGCCTGGAGCGCGGCATAGACCTCTTCGGCATGTCCATTCACGCTCACCTTCGGGAACGTCTTCGCGATCTTCCCGTCTTTGCCGATGATGAAGGTGCTGCGCTCCACACCCATATACTTCTTTCCCATGAAGCTCTTCTGCTTCCACACGCCGAATGCCTCTGCCACCTTGTGTTCCGTATCGGCAAGCAGCGTATAGGGGAGATCGAATTTGCTTTTGAATTTCGCCTGGGTCGACGCCTTGTCCGGCGAGACGCCCACAATCACCGTATCGGCCTTGCGATACTTCTCCGAGTTCGCACGGAACTCGCAGGCTTCCTTCGTTCAGCCGGGCGTGTTGGCCTTCGGATAAAAAAAGACAACCACGTTCTTGCCCCTCAGATCGGAGAGGCGGAACGGTTTGCCCTGATCGTCCTCGGCCTGGACGTCGGGAGCGGGATCGCCCGCGCGGAGCTCGTGCCCATCGGATGACATAGCTGTTCTACCTGATTATGCAACCATGTGAACACGGATGCCGACACGCGTACTGCTGCTGGCCGGCGAACTCAACCTGGGTGGCAGCGAGCGGCAGCTGACCGAGATCGCGCGCGGACTCGACCGCACCCGTTTCGAACCGCACGTCGGCGCTTTCGTCCCGCAGGGGCTCCGCGCCGATGAACTGCGCCGCGCCGGGGTTCCCATCCTCCATCTTCCCGTCCACTCGCTCAAATCACCCGCGGCGCTCCGCGGCGCACAGCGGCTGGCGCGCTACGTGCGCGAGCGCAAAATCGATATCGTTCACAGCTTCGACTATCCGATGAACGTCTTCGCCATTCCGGTGGTCCGCTATTTTACGAGCGCGCTGCCGGTCTCGAGCCAGCGAGCGCACCGCGATCTCACGCCGCCATTGCACCTGCGGCTGCTGCGGCAGACCGATGGCATGGCCGCCGGCATCGTGGTCAACTGCGAGTTCCTGCGGCGCCACCTCATGGAAGATTTCAAGGTGCCGGGCGATCGAATCCACCTCTGTTACAACGGCATTGACCTCGAGGCGTTCCGCGCAGAGCGGCATCCCCAGGAAGAACTCACTGTCGGAGTGGTCTGCGGCTTGCGGCCGGAAAAATCGCTGCACACGCTGCTCGAAGCGTTCGCGCTCGTGGGCCGCGGCGCGCGGCTTCGTATTGTCGGCAGCGGCACGGAACTCGCCGGCCTTCAGCAGCGCGCGGCCGACCTCGGGATCGCCGGACAAGTGTGCTTCCAGCCCGCCACCGCGGAGGTGCCGCGCGTTCTCGGTGCAATCGATATCTTCGTTCTGCCCTCGCGCACGGAGGCGCTGTCCAACGCGCTGATGGAAGCCATGGCCTGCGGCTGTGCTTGCATCGCCTCCAATGTCGGCGGGAATCCCGAGCTGATCCGGCGCGAGGAGACAGGCCTGCTGTTCGAGGCGGGAGATGCCGCGGCGCTGGCCGCCCAACTCCGCCGCCTGTTCGAAGACGCGCCTCTGCGGCGGCGGCTGGCGAAAGTCGGCCAGGAGTTCGTTTGCCGGAATTTTTCTCTGGCCGCCTCCGCCCGGCGCATGGCGGAAATTTACGACGATCTGCAGCGTCAGGCGATGTAGCTGTCACAAAATCGTACCGCTGGACGTTATTGTTCTGTGACCGGACTGGGAGAAGCTGTCGCGGAGGCGAGCGCCGGCGAGACGCCCTTCGACCTGGAACGGCTGTTTCGCAGTCGTTATGCCGCCATTGCCCGCCTGATTGCCGGAATTGTCCGCGATCGGGCCTGCGCGGAAGAACTGGCCGTCGACGTCTTCCTCCGATGGTCGCGGGCCCGGCCGATGCCGCCCGATACCATCGATGGATGGCTCTATCGCGCGGCTGTTCGCATCGCCCTGGACGAACTCAGGCGTGAAGCGCGTCGCTCACGGTATGAGCGCCTGCTGACGTTTTTTCGCGGGCATCCCGGTCCTGAAGAGGTTCGCGCTGCCGGCGAGCGGAATGAGCAGGTCCGCAATGTGCTTCGGTCCCTGTCCACCCGCCAGGCGGAAATGCTGCTGCTGCGCGCCAATGGCTTCAGCTACAGCGAAGTCGCGACCGCTCTGGGACTCAATGCGGCTTCTGTCGGCACGCTCCTGGCGCGGGCCGAGGAGAGCTTTCGAAAAGAATTTGTGAGGAGATATGGCGACGAATACTGAGCAGCTGATTGCCGCTCTTCGCAGCGATGAGGAATGGCAGCCGAATGTCGAGGAAGCGATCGAGCGTTTGCGCCGGCGCCAGCGCAGCCGGCCGAAAGCGCGGTGGACATGGACTGTCGCTGCAACCGCGACAGTGGCCGCGGCCATGGCCATGCCCCAGCCCCGCGAGTTCGCGCACCGCTGCCTCGACTGTTCGGTGGCTCTGCTCCAGGGTCTCTCCGCCGCCCCGGCTCATCTCACGCCTGTGAAAGACCGTGCTCCGGCGCCCGACTTCACCCTCGCCGATACCACCGGCCAGCCGGTGCGCCTGTCCGGCTTTCGCGGCAAAGTCGTGCTGCTCGACTTCTGGGCCACGTGGTGCCACGGATGCCAGATCGAAATCCCGTGGTTCATCGAGTTCCAGCAGACCTATGGCGGGAAAGGCCTGGTCCCGCTGGGCGTATCTTTCGATGATGACGGCTGGACCGCCGTCCGCCCCTGGATCCACGCAAAGAACGTGAATTACCGGATCATGGTGGGCAACGACAAAATGGCGGCGCACTATGGCGGGGTCGAGTCGCTGCCGCAGACCATGCTGATCGACCGCTCCGGCCGCATCGCGGCAAAGCACGTTGGTTTGGCGGAAAAAGAGGAACTCCGGGCGGAGCTCGAAGCGCTGCTCAGGGAGTAATCAGCTCGGCGGGTTTCACAGCGACCCCCAGCCATTCCGGCGTGTACTCATCGGTGACGCGCGTCCCGCTGGTTGCGCCATCCTCGCCGCGCCGGTAAACCGTAATGCTCATCCGCTTGCGCGATACCACCCAGACTTCCCGCGCTCCGTGATTGAAGTACAGCTCCAACTTGTCCTGCACGTACTGCGCCGACTTGTGTTCTGACAAGACCTCAATGGCGGCCATTGGCGACCCCGTCCAGTATTTCCGGGTGCGCGGTTGGTCTGGCCAAAGCACTGCCGCATCTGGTTGTACCCAGTTCGTCCCAGCAAGCAGAAAGCCAGCCTCCATATGAACTCTCGCCTTGCCAAGAACCCCTCGTAACAAGTCCACCACCGCCTCTGTGGTCAATGTATGGCTTATGTCTGGTGGGGGCATCTCGATCACTTCACCGGCGATGAGTTCCTGCTTGCCGGGCTTCTCAGGCATGTTTTCGAATTCGGCGAAGGTGAGAAGCGTCGTCGTGCTCATGTCGCCTGCGGTCGGTTGGTGGAGGCGCCGGGAATCGAACCCGGGTCCGAGAAAGTCCGCCATGACAAGCCTACGTGCGTGTCCGATTCGGTGGTTGTCGGCGACCGCCTTGAGAACCGGCGAAGAAAGCCGTCGCTTAGCCCGATTGTCGTCAGCCTGCTGCTCCGAGCAGAAGCCCTCGGCCCAAGCCTGCGAGAAGACGTCCACTGGATGGAGTGCAGGCCCCCCACCTGGGACGGCTACTTAATTAATTAAGCAGCGTATGCAAACTGCTGATTGGCAGTTATGGTTTTCCGATCGTTTTACGGGAGCTCGGAACCCGGCACGCCTCGCCACAACGATTCAATCCCGTCGAAGCCTTTGCGCCCCCTTATAAGGAGATTCAACCACTTAGATGATAGCACCGGGCCGCTGGATTCGGCCTCGCCGCACCGGCTGATAGAATCAGTTTTTGGAAATGAGATTCGCCGTCCCGCTGGCGGTCCTGTGCCTGTCCCTCCCGGGCTTTGGCTCTTCACGGCACAAGACCACGGCCACTTCCAAAAACCACAGGACGTCCTCCAAAGCGGGGCATTCCTCCGCCCGGAGCCGCCGCGGCCGCGCCACCGCGCACCATTCGCACCCGCAGTATCAGGCGGCGCCCACGCCCGACCGCTACCGGGAAATCCAGCAGGCGCTCGCCGATAAAGGCTACTACAAGGGCCCCGTGACCGGGGAATGGAACGCCGATTCGGTGGACGCGCTGCGCCGCTTCCAGAACGACCACAACCTGGACGGCGACGGCAAGCTCACCTCCAAATCTCTCATTCTGATGGGCCTCGGGTCGAAACATGAGCCCGTCGCCGCAGCAACGCCACCGGCCGGCAGCCCGGTGCAGACCGTTCCACCAGGGAGCACCCCCAATGATTATCGGAGTCCCGAAGGAAGTCAAAGACCATGAAGCCCGTGTCGGCCTGGTTCCCGGCAGCGTAACCGCGCTGCGCGAGGCCGGCCATCGAGTGCTGGTGCAGTCCACCGCCGGGCTCGGCAGTTCCATTCCCGATGACGATTTCCAGAAGGCCGGCGCCGAGGTCGTGGCCACCGCCGCCGACGTCTGGAACGCCGCTAACATCGTGGTCAAGGTGAAGGAGCCACAGCCGCAGGAGTACGCGTTCTTCCGGCCCGGTCTGGTCCTGTTCACATACCTGCACCTTGCGCCCCTTCCCGAGCTGACCCAAAAGCTGGTCGACACCCGCGTCAACTCGGTGGCTTACGAGACCATCCGCGAGGACGATGGCTCGCTCCCTCTGCTCACGCCCATGAGCGAGGTTGCTGGCCGTATGTCCGTTCAGGTGGGCGCTCAGTATCTGGAGGCGCCCAACGGCGGACGCGGTGTGCTGCTGGGCGGCGTACCCGGCGTCGCGCCCGCCAACGTCGTGATCCTCGGCGGCGGCATCGTTGGCCATAACGCCGCTCGTATGGCCTTCGGCCTCGGAGCCCACGTCACCATCATTGACCGCAACCTCAACCGGCTGCGCGAGCTCGATGACATTTACAACAGCCAGGTGGTCACGCTCGCCTCCAACCAGCTGACCATTCGCGAGTCGCTGCGCCACGCCGATCTGGTGGTCGGCGCGGTCCTGATCCCGGGCGCCTCCGCGCCGCGCCTGGTGCGCCGCGACATGCTGCCGTCAATGAAGAAGGGCGCGGTCATGGTGGATGTTTCCATCGACCAGGGCGGCTGCTTCGAAACGTCGCGGCCTACCACTCACACCGATCCCGTCTACTTCGTCGACGACGTGCTGCACTACTGCGTGTCGAACATGCCCGCGGCCGTGCCCCACACCTCCACCTTCGCCCTGACCAACGCCACGCTCCCGTATCTGCTGGAACTGGCCAACCGCGGGCTCGAAGGCGCCTGCGAGAACAACAAGGCGATCTGCGAAGGCGTGAATACGTATGAGGGCAGCATCACTTATCCCGCGGTCGCGGAGTCACAGGGCCGGCAGTGGAAAGAACTCGCCGCAGTCCTCTGATTTGCTGAACTCAGGCCGTCGCGGCCGCCTTGCAGGGCTCCGTCCGAACCGTGGCCAAAGCTTCCGGCAGACATTTCGGGCAGACCCGAAGCACGCCCTTGCCTACCGCCGTCAGCAGCGATGGCGGATAATCACGGCGGCAGCCGTCGCACGCCTCTGCGTGGGCCACCGGCATCGATTGGGTGCGGTCCCGCATGCAGGCAGTGTAGCGAAAACCTTAGAATCAGGCCAGAGTACGTGAATCCATTTAGTACTAAAGTTTGGACGTCTTTCCGTAAAACGGCGTTCGGCTATGATCGAAACGTGAAACACGCGATGCTCGGAATTCTTATCGGCCTGGCCCTCGCCGGAACGACGGGCCGGGCACAGGCGCCCATTCGAGTCATGATTCTCGATGGGGAGTCCGGCGGTCCCTACCATGCCTGGCAGCAGACCACCCCCTACCTGAAGCGAATGCTCGATGACGCCGGCATCTTTCAAACCGATGTCGTGACCGCCCCGCCCGCGGGCGGCGATTTCAGCGCGTTCCACCCGGACTGGTCGAAGTACCAGGTTGTGGTGGGCAACTACGATGCGCCGGACGAGCGCTGGCCCGCTGACCTGAAGGCATCCTTCGAGGAGTACGTCCGAAACGGCGGCGGTTTCGTCTCCGTTCATGCTGCCGATAACGCATTCCCGAACTGGAAGGCGTATAACGAGATGATCGGCATCGGCGGCTGGCGCGGGCGCAACGAGAAATCGGGGCCCTATTGGTATTACCGCGACGGCAAGCTGGTGTCCGACAATTCACCCGGCCCAGCCGGGAGCCATGGCGCGCGGCTCCCGTTCCGCATCACCGATGTGGTGACCGACCACCCCATCACCCGCGGTCTGCCGAAGGTCTGGATGCACGTGCCCGATGAGCTCTACGCCACGCTGCGCGGACCCGGCGAGAACATGACCGTTCTCGCGGTAGCGCATTCCGATCCGGCCAACAAGGGCACCGGCCGCGATGAGCCCATTCTGATGGTGATCTCGTACGGCAAGGGCCGCGTGTTCCACACCACTCTCGGGCACGATCTCGCCGCCATGAGCGGCGTGGGCTTCATCGCCACCTTCCAGCGCGGCACGGAGTGGGCCGCGACCGGTAACGTGACCCAGAAGGTCCCGCGGGATTTCCCGACCGCCGACAAGACCAGCGTTCGGGCCGAATTCGCTCCGCCGCCCGGGTGGACTTCGCCTCACTGAGTATCGAGATAACGGATCCGTCCCGGCGCGCACAAGAGCTCGCGCAGGCTGCGACCCTGCCCAACAAACCGTGAGCTGCTTCTCCTGCTCTTTCCGCGTTCTTCTGCAGGAGGATATATGGCAACTGCTGCCGCACTCACAACGTACTCGAACTTCACCGACCAGGAGCGCGCCGAAGCCGCTCAGAAAATGTTCCAGATCGTCTCGGGATTCTGGCTGTCGCGCGCCGTTCAGGTGGCGGCGACTCTGGGCATTCCTGACCTGCTCACGGACGGTCCCCGGGGCGCGGCCGACCTCGCTGCCGCGACGTCGACCGACAGCGATGCGCTCTACAGGCTGCTGCGCGCGCTCGCTTCCTTCGGGGTCGTCCGCGAGATGCCCGGTCGCATGTTCGCACCCACCGCACTTTCGGATGTGCTTCGCAGCGATGTAGCCGGCTCGCTGCGTTCCGCCGCCATCTCTGAGCTCGGACGCGTACATTATCAGTCCTGGGGCAACCTGCTGGACAGCGTGAAGACGGGCCAGCCGGCGTTCCATTCCACCTTCGGTATGGACCCCTGGCAATACTTCGCCCGGAACCCCGCCCTCGCAGCGACCTTCAACGACTCCATGACCCGCCTTACCGAGGTCGTCCTCCGCGCCGTCACCGCCGTTTACGATTTCACGCCGTACCGGCACATTATCGACGTCGGTGGCGGCCAGGGCCGACTGCTGGCCGGCATCCTGGGACAGAATCGAGCGGCCCGCGGCACGCTCTTCGATCAGCCCCAGGTCATCGACGAAGCTCGCGCCGTCCTCACCGGGGATCCGGCCCGCGAACGCATCGACCTCGCCCCTGGCGACTTCTTCGAGTGCGTTCCCGAAGGCGGCGATCTCTACACGCTCAAGTGGATCATCCACGACTGGGCCGACGCCGAAGCGCTCCGCATTCTCCGCAACGTGCGGTGCGCCATGTCTTCCACATCGCGCCTGCTGCTGCTCGAGGTGGTCCTGCCCGAGGAAAACAAGGCGGACCTCGGGCCGCTCATGGATTTAAACATGCTCGTGATGACCGGGGGCAGGGAGCGGCGCGCCTCCGAGTTCCGCGATCTGTTGGCCGGCGCCGGGCTGCGGCTGGCGCGCGTGTATGCGACGGAATCGCCGATCAGCGTCGTAGAGGCGCTGCCCGCGTAAACCCGGGGACGCCGGGTAGAATGGACCGTTTGGCGTTCACGCTGCACGGCGTCTTCTTCTCCTCCCGCGGCCTCCGCGCCGGCTGGCGCGCCTTGCTCTATCTGCTCCTGTTAATCGCGTTCAGCATCGTGCCTGGCGCGCCGGTGGACGCCGCCATCGAACAGCATCGCGGGAATGTACTGTGGTCGCTCGCCGGCCGCCTCGTCGCCGTCGTGATCGTCTTCGCGGCGGCACGGATTATGGCCCGCTTCGTCGATGGCCGGCCGGTTACCGACTTCGGTCTTGCCCGGCAGGGCCTCGGGCCACGGCTGGCCGCGGGCCTGCTGTCCGGCTTTCTTTCCCTGTCGCTCCTGCTGCTGTTGATCCGCGCGGCCGGATGCTTCTCGATTCATGGCTTTGACCTCCACGGCGCGCCGGCCATCGCGCGCTACACCCTCCAGTACACGATCATGTTTATCCTCGTCGCGCTGTTCGAAGAGTTACTCACGCGCGGGTACCTGCTGTTCGTGCTCTCCGAGGGGATGGGATTCTGGGGCGCCGCTGTCCTGCTCGCCGCGCTTTTCGCCGCCGGTCACCTGCGTAATGCGGGAGAGAACAAGTTCGGCATCGCGAACGCAATGGCCATCGCCGTGTTTCTGGCATGGACAGTGCGCCGCACCGGGTCCCTGTGGTGGGCCATCGGCTATCACATGACCTGGGACTGGGCGGAGAGCTTCTTTTACGGCGTTCCGGACAGCGGCATCGTTTCCCGCGGCCATCTCCTGGGGACCTCGCTTACCGGGCCTTCGTGGCTGTCGGGCGGCAGCGCCGGGCCGGAGGGCAGTGTGTTTGTGCTGCTGGTCATCGCCGTCCTGGCCGTTTCGGTGTTGATGATTTTTCCCGCTACGCCGCCGAGGGAAATGCAGCGGTCCGCGCCGGCGTGGAATCCGCGCTGACCTCGCGCAAGCCAACGGCTGGCGCCGCGAGGCTAGAACACCCGTTCCTGACGGCGCAGGTTCCCGACGCTGCCCACGTTCGCAATCGAGAACGAAAAAAGATACTGGTTCTCGAAACGCGTGCCGAAGTCGAACCTGCGGAACTCGCCGCTGAAGCCGCAGCAGTCCGTGTTCCAGGTAACCTGCGACAGCGAGTAGGCGAGGATGCCTCGTTTGTAGTCGTAATACCAGGTGGTGCCGGCGTTCCAGCCGCGCCGGTTCTGATTGCCGATAGCGAACGTACCCCGCAGCTGGTTCGATGATGGCGACAGGATGGGGACTGGCATCGTCACCGGGTCTTCGCGCACGGTGGCCTGCCCGAGATTGATCCAGTACTTGCTGAAGCGGTAGTCCGCCGTCAGTTCGCTCATCACGATGCCCGGGCGCATGGGATCGTAATCGGTCCGCCACTGCACGCCCACGCCTTTCTCGAACCGCAGGATCGAATCGACCGGAGAATAGCTGCGCGGCCCCGACAGAAAATCGAACCCAGTCAGCTCCATGGTGCTCAGGATCACGTTGCGCTGACCGGGTACGAGCGCCCCGCCGAACGTCGGATCGAAATAACGGATTTGCGTGAGCTGCCAGCTGAGCGCCTCGTCCACCCCGTCGTCCTTCTTGTGCTTCACGTACAGACGGTTGGTCAGCGAAACCCTCAGCTCGTTCGTATTGGTCATCAGCTCGGTACTGTCGAAGCGGATCAGATTCTGTGCTTCGGTCCCGATCCCGTCCACCCAGTGATAAGTGATGCGCGGCTCGATTACGTGCTTCACCCGTGGACCCAGGAATTTCGGACCGTTGAAGACGCGCGCCAGCGAGGGCGGAATCAGATCCAGCGTGAACTCGCGGGCGCTGCGCAGCAGTCCGGCGCTTTGGCCCACGCCGTTGCGCTGTGTGTCGCCGTACTGCGTTTCGCGCACCGAGAAGGTCGGAACCAGGCTGAAGCCGGCCAGGTGCAGCGCGGTTGTGAGATGCGGATACAGATCCAGCCGCGGCATGAACAGCGGCGTCTGCAGCGCCGGTGTGTTCAGACCGAGCGGATTGCTGAAGGCCGGCTGCTCGCGGTCCAGCAGTCCGGCGCTTGAATCCAGCGAGAACCAAAGCGGAACCGTTTGGGTGATCTGCTTGTCGCGCACCAGGAAATCCGCTTCGGGCAGCTTGCGCGTGATGACGCTCTTGTCCGGTTTGTAAGGATCGAAGTCATAGTTCTGCACCCGCTCGCCGACGAAATTGACCGCGTAGTCAGACCAGTGCTTCGTGACCACCCCATTGGTGTGCGACTCCGAGAACACCGCCTCGGTGAAGGTCATCGTGAAATTCTGGCGGAACACGAAGGAGCTGAGGTAATCGAGGTTGCCGCGCGCTTCCCAGCCGCCCCCCAGTTCCGCGCGGCCCTTTCCCGTAAGGTAGAACCCGCCCTCTTTTATCCGCGTGCCGTTCGGCTGCGGAATGCCCCGATCGTTCAGACCGTAGAGGCCGAGATCGAAATCCGTGCCGGGCCGCACCTTTCCCCGGAACCCCGCAGTGTGCGCAAACCCGCGGATGCTGTAGTCGCGTACCTCGTACAGCAGATCGTAGCTGGGATTGATGGCCCAGTAATACCCGATGCCGATCATGTAGCCCAGCAGCGTGCTGTGACCGATGCTGGGCGACAGAAACCCGCTCTGGCGAGGGTTGCGCCTCAGGTCTTTATAGAACACGGGAGCATAAAACAGAGGAAGGCGGCGCACGCGGAATACAGACCGGTAGCCCTTGGCTCGTTCACCGGGGATGATGTCGAATTTCGGCCCGGTGAGGCGCCACCACGGACGCGGCATGGTGCAGTCGGTGACGAAGCCGCGATAAATCACATATTTCTGCTGCAGCCGGCGGGCCCACTCGCCCTGAAAGTAAAACGGATTGGTGGTGCTGAGCACCCCGGGGCTGGAGTTGATCTTCGCGGGCGATGTGCCCCGCACGTTGTAGAACGTGCCCGTTTCCGTGTCCACGTTGTATTCCGCGCGGTCGCAGTCCAGCTTCTCGCCGGTGGTGAAATTCACGTAATGGACATGGCCCTGGGCGTATGCGTCGCCGGTGTCGCCGTTGAAATCGGCCGAGTCCGCGGTCAGCACCATGTCGTTCATGGCGATGCGCGCTCCGCCGCGAAGGCGCCGCCATGGCGGATCGAGCTCCTGGGTCGTGGCCCAGGTCTCCACGTATCCCGGTTTCGGAGCCTCCGCGGGGCGGGGCAGAACGGCGGGCGCGTTCGGACTCACTGCCGCGCCCGAAACATTTGTCGATTGCGTTGTTTCAGGCCGCTGAGGCGGTGGCGGAGGCAGCGGCGGCTGGAATACCTGGCCCCAAACCGGCGCCGCGAGCAGCAGTACGAGTACCGCCGGCAGCGGCGCCGCTAAACAAAGTTCGTGACATTTTCGACTGAATATGTTACGTAGTTCAATTGAGGGATTCTGTCGCCGTGCAGCGCAGCAACCTGAAATACGTCTCAACGCAAACGTTAGCACGACGGTTTATGGCCCTGCAAGAGAGCGCAAACAGAAGGAGCCGGGAGATATGACCTGCCGCTATTGCCGGGCCGCGAATTCGGACGGGGAGCACAGATGCCAGCGCTGCGGGCGGCGTCTGGACGAACATGGAGCCTATGCGGAGGCGCCGTATACGCACACTGCGACAGCCCCCGCGCTCGATTCCCGCCCCGAAAGCGCCCCGCAGCCGCGCAGACGTACGCCGGAACTGGAAACGGTTCCCGGCGGCGCAACCGGCCCGCGGCAACGATCGTGGCAGCCATCCTTGTTCGGGACGCGCGACCTGGGGCGCGTGGTTTCGTTGGACAAGCTTTCAGGAACGCGGCTGGAGCGGCCGCCGCGCCAACGGACGCAGACCCCTTCCCGGCCGCGAACCCGCAAGCCCCACCCCAGCCAGCAGGACTTTGTCTTCGCCGACGGCCCCGCCGCCACGCCCCGTCCTCATTCCACCGCGCCGCCGCCCGCGGGCGTCATCTGGTGCGATGCCCCGGTCGCCATTGCCGCGCACCGCATCGTCGCGGCCGCGCTGGATGTCGGCATTGTTGTCGCCGGCATGGCCCTTTTCGCCGCGCTCGTATACCTGCTGGCCGGCAGCTCCGTGATGCATCGCCTCAACCCGCTGCTGCTGATTGGCGTCGCCGCCGTGCTTTACCTTTTCTACCGGGCGCTCTTCTGCCTTGCCGACGGCGACAGCCCCGGCATGCGCTGGAGCCACCTGCGCACCGTGACCTTTGATGGAAGGCTCCCCGAGCGTGAGCAGCGCTTCAACCGCATGGCCGCCGCCTGTCTCAGCGTCGTTGCCATGGGACTGGGCCTGCTGTGGTCGCTGGTGGACGAAGAAGCGCTTACCTGGCACGACCATATCTCGCGCACTTTTCCGACGCCTTATCCTGTCGCCCGCGCGCGTTACTAAACCGGTCCGCATCTGCGGCAGGCGTCCACGCCCCGCCTAAGCCGGACAGGACACTGGATTTTAAGTCACATGGGATAATTGGGCGATGTCGCGCGCCAGAGAACTCGAACTGCGCCTGCAAAGCCTCGAGCATCAACTCCGCCTGCTGCAGCGGATCACGCGTTTCATGGTTCGCGATGTCAGCCTCCCTGAGGTTCTCAACGAGGTTGTCCAGCTGGTGGTGGAGTTCATGGAGTGCGATTCCTGCCTGCTTTACCTCATCGAGGGCGGCGAGCTGGTACTGTGCGCCTCGAACGTTCCCCATCCGGCCTCGATCGGCAAGCTGCGTCTCAAGCTGGATGAAGGTCTGACCGGCTGGGTGGCGCGCGAGCGCCGGCTGCTGGCCATTTCCCGCGAGGCTTACCACGACCCGCGATTCAAGCTCTTCAGCGAGCTCCCTGAAGATACGTTCGAAGCGTTTCTTTCCGCCCCCATCGTGAACCGTCGTGGGGTCGCCGGCGTCATCAACGTCCAGCACCGCCCCGCGCATTCTCACACCGGCGGCGAAATGGAACTGCTCACAACCGTCGGCGAGCAGGTAGGCTGTCTTCTCGAGCTTTCCCGCGCGGCGGACCGCAGCGCGGGCTATGTCGCATCGGTCCTGCCACCCAGCATGATGAGCTCGGTGCAGAACTGATGGGTCCGGCGAACAAGCTGATTGTCGTGATGCTGGTCGGCGCGGGACTCGCGTCCGCGGCGGACCGCTGGAACCTGAGCTACTTCTACGACAAGCCGGAAGAGAATTTCGACATCGCCGATATCCAGTGCCCTTCGGCGGGGCACTGTATCGCTGCCGGCGCCGTGGAGCAGGAGACTAAGTTCAAGCCCTCGGCAGTCCTGACCGCCGACGCCGGCGCCCACTGGACTCCGGTCCACATTACCGACCTGCCAACCTCGCTCTTCTTTCTGAACGCCAACCTTGGCTGGATGGCTGCCGATAAAGGCATCTGGCAGACGCAGGACGGCGGTCAGACGTGGAAGAAGCTGCACGGCGAGCATGACGTGCGGCGCCTGTTCTTTACCGATGAAAACCACGGCTTCGCGCTGCAGGGCGACAAGCTGCTTCGGACGGAAAACGGTGGATCGTCCTGGGCGGAGGTTGCGTCCGTCCGGACGGAACTGGCGAAGAGCCCTTCGGAAGTCGCTCTGGAATGGATCTGGTTCAGCGACGCGCGGAACGGAGAGATCGTGGGCGAGATGTCGCCGGCGGGCGCCAACCGGATTCCCGCCTGGCTCGAGCCTTCGCGGGCGCGCCCGTCCGGCAAAGCGACCGATGTCATCGAGATCGGCCTTACCACCGATGGCGGTGCCACCTGGACGTTTTCCGCGGTCCCGAGGACCGACGATCTGATCGACGTTGTTTTCAGCAGGGGCGAGCCCCCCTGGTTTATCTTCCAGCCCAGCGGCGCCGAGTCCACATCCGAGATCGCCCGCTATGACCGCACGACGAACCAAATGAACGTGGTTTTACGCGACACGGATGCTCTGGTGGCCGATGCCATCGCGTCCGGCGGAACAACCTGGGTCGCGGCCATCGCCCGCCAGGGACGTCTGCTGAATCTCCCCGTCCCCGGTAAGCTTCGGCTCTACTCCGGTCCGGATTTCGAGCACATGGATCGCACCGACGTGGACTATCGGGCGGTGGCGCGGCGCGCGCAGTTCGCCGTCGACGGCCAGGGCGCCGTTTTCCTGGCTACCGATACCGGCATGATCCTCAAGCTGGCCCGCAACGCGGAACATTAATTCCAACTTGCGTTTTATCCACACTTCCTGCACAGGCGTTTCACGGTAAGCTGCTGATTCGGCGAGCCGATAAAAACCGAGGAAATCGTACTGTAACCCCCTTTTCAAACTTGACCCGAATCGCGGTTCAGCGCATCATGATGATGGTTCCAGGAGGTTGAAGGGAACAGCAAGCCTCGGAAGAGGTAGCGAGCCCGGAACGATGATCCGCGGCGGCGCTTTCCGAAAGGAGAGTGCACATTGCGGGGAGCGAAGGGCGATCGGGCTGATTTCAGGGCAGGCATCCCGATCCGACGCCGCCAGTCGCGTCGATCCCGAGGGAGACGATCCCGGAGGGGAGTAACGGGCGGACGTGGTGAGGGAGTCGCGAACCAGAGCGTTCGGTAACGGGCGCGTGGTGTCGAACAGCCCCGGCCGGTGAAAACCGGGAGAGGCTGGGAGCTGCGGGTCGAACGAGCCGGACAGCGGATTCGCGACAGCAACCGAAGCGGCAGGCCAGGAACGATGACCCCGCAACGGAAGTTCTCGAAAGGGAACAACCGGCGCGGGTGAGGGAAAGGCCGTCGCGAGGTGCAAAGCCTCCTGCGGTATCGGTTGGCAGGAACGCTCCGGAGCATTGATCCGCGGCCGTTGAAATCACGGTTGCGGGGAGCGAGGGAGACAGATTCCCGGCTGAAACCGCGGGCGACGTTCGGGCCGTGCATGCCGGCTGGCGAACAGGCTGTTGTCAAAGGTCACCTGGAACCATTCCTCTTTTTAGTACTCCCGCGCAGCCCCTTAAATGTATCCAAAGTACCGGTCTCGCAGTATATGAAAGCCGCGGATCTTTCAGCTTAAACTGAGAGTGTTGCTGAACCACGCCCGTTCAAAAGTTCTGGACTCGCAGGCGCCTGTTTCGATAGACAATGGTCTGACCGGATTGACCACCGAGGAATATCACCGGCGCGAGCTGAAGATTGCCCTCGATCCTACACATCCGGAGCACGTTCTTCCTCCGGCGGTTCCCCGCTCGGCCAAAGTCCTGGACATCGGTTGCGGGGGCGGCCAGACGCTCATCGCGGCCTATCCCGACCGTCTGACTTATGGCATCGACCTCGATGAGGACGCCCTCCGCCTCGGTCAGTCGCTGACCGACCGCATCTGTTTCGTCCGCGGCGATGGGGAGTCTTTGCCCTTTGCCGGCAATTCGTTCGACATGGTTCTGGCGCGCGTGTCGCTGCCGTATATGCGCATCGGCCCGACCATCCGGGAAATGCGCCGCGTCCTTCGGCCCGGCGGGGAGATCTGGATCACATTGCACATCTTCCGATCGGTGTGGCGGCAGGCCTGCGAAAGCAGCGTGAAGGGCTGGATCTTTTTCGTTTATATCGTGTTGAACAGCATGCTTTTGCACCTGGCCCAGAAGGAATTCTCCTTCTTCGGCAGGAACGAGAGCTTCCAGACCGAGCGCGGGATTCGCCGGCTTCTGGAGCGCAATGGGTTCGACGATATCCGCATCAGCGTGGGCGAGCACTTTATCGTTTCGGCGCATGCGCGATAAGCGCCGGCTGCATCACGTCGGGTACGTCGTTTCTTCCATCGCAGACACGGTCGAAGCGTTTCAGAGCGCCATGGGACTGAGCTGGGATTGCCGGGTCATTGAAGACCCGCTCCAGATGGTGCGGGTAACGTTTCTTCAGACCGATTTTCCGGACCAGCCGCTGATCGAACTGGTAGAGCCGCACGGCAGGCGTTCGCCGGTCAGGGACTTCGCCGCCAGCGGCGGCGGAATTCATCACGTATGCTTCGAAGTGGCCGACTTGGCCGCTCAGCTTACTGAAAACGAGCACGCCGGGGACGTACTGGTACGGGTGCCCATGCGGGCCGCCGCGTTCGACGGGCGCAGAATCGCCTGGGTCCGAACACGCGCCGGCGCGCTGATCGAGTATCTGGAGTCCTCGCCTCAGCGGTCGTATTCCGGGTGAGCATCGGCCCACGAGATGGCGCAGGCCCGGGGCCAGATGGCCAGCCCGATGCGGTAGGAAAGGCTGCCGTCCTCGAATCTTCTCCGGCGGTCCGGGTTCCCCTCCAGCATCCCGGACGTTGCGTCCGCCGGACCGAGCGGAACAATAAACCCGCCGTTCTCAGTGAGTGGCCGGCTCAGCGGCTCCAGCCAGGGGTTGTCGAACACGGCGCGCGGGTCGTAAAACCAGGCCGACGCGACGATCCCGAGAATGTCCGGCTGCAGCTGCATCGACCGCGCCATCCGGTAATAGGAGCTCATCACTTCGTTTTCCAAAATGAGCGCGCGGTTCCGCGGTCTGGGGGCCACGTGCATGAAAAAACAGGGCCGAAACCCTTTCAGCCGCCGGGCAATGAAGGCCCCCAGCTGCAGCATGCCCCCGGGCCTGGGTTTTAATAGCCAGGACCGCGGAATCCCCGAGATCTCCCATTCCATCGGTCCGGCGGGGAACCGGCGCAGGGTCGCGATTTTGGCCGCGCGCACGAAATCGCTGTAGCGCATGCGCGTCCGGCTGGAGTCGCTCAGGAATGCTCGCAAATCATTCTCGAGAAGCTTCCGGGAGCCCGCATGCAGCGCCAGTGAAGAAATCCGGGGCAGCGATTCGGCGGCCGAAATCGCCAGCATCAGCCGCTCCACCGAATCATCTCCCGCGGGAACGCCCGCCTCCGACTTCAGGCGGCTCAGGACGGCCATGCTGTCGTCGTGCTCGGTGATCTGGCTCAGAATAGAGCACAGTTTCCCATCGTCGTAGCCGGCGCGTGACAGGGCCTGCCAGGCGCCCGCAAGAAGCTCTGGGATATCGGTCAAAGTATCATTTTCCTACACTCTTCTTACTGCGCAAGACCCGGTTGTCATGCGCCGCGACGTCCTGGTACTGCCCGCGAACAGGGAACCTGTTACGATGCAGAGGTCAGCATTATGACTCGCCTCGCTTTTCAGAACGCCCTCGCGGACATCCTGGACATGCCGCGAAATGCGCTCCGGGATTCCGATACTCGCGACACCCTGGCCAGCTGGACCTCGCTGGCCGACGTGAAAATCCTCACCATGATCAGTACCGAATTCGGCATCGAACCGGATGCCGAGCTGCTGAACGCGGAGAGCATCGGGGAACTGATGGACGAGCTCGAGCGCCGCCAGACGTTCGCCTAGTCTGCGATGCTCCGGCAGCTCAAGATCGGGGCGTTGAAGCTCGCCGAGGCGGCCGGCCTGGGCAGCCTCGTCCTGCAAAGCCGCTGGCGCCGGGAACGGCTGCTGATCCTCTGTTATCACGGCATTGCTCTGGACGATGAGGATCGCTGGAGCCCGGGGTTGTACATGCCGCCGGCGTTGCTGCGCCGCCGCATGGAACTGGTCCGCCGCAGCGGATGCGCTGTGCTGCCCCTGGATGAAGCGATTACCCGGCTCCGCGCCGGAACGCTGCCGCCCGGCGCGGTGTCCCTGACATTCGATGACGGGGCCTACGATTTTTACGCCGCGGCCTGGCCCATTCTGCGGGAATTCGGCTTCCCGGTCACCGTTTATCTCACCACCTACTATTCCGAATATAATCGGCCCGTTTTCGACACCATGTGCTCGTATTTGCTGTGGAAGGGCCGGGGCAGGGATCTGGCCATGCCCGAGCTTGGAGCCGCGTCCGTGCTGCTGGACGATGCCGGGCGCGCGCGCGCCGAACGGCAGTTGTGCGCGTGGGCCTCGAGCCATGGGTACAGCGGGCGCGATAAGGACGCCCTGCTGGCCCGCCTCGCCGAGCGGCTGTCCATAGACTATGAGGGGCTTTGCCGCAGGCGTCTGCTGCATATCATGACCCCTGAGGAAGCTGCCGATCTCGCCCGCCAGCGGGTCGATATTCAGCTGCACACGCATCGGCACCGCGTTTCCGAAGACCGCGGCCGGTTCCTGCGCGAAATCGAAGAGAACCGCTCCAAACTGCCCGCCCAGGCGCCCACGCCGCCCCGGCACTTCTGTTACCCCGGTGGTTTTTATCTTACGGCCTTCCCCGACTGGCTGCGCGACTGCGGAGTGATCTCGGCGACCACATGCCAGCCCGGAATCGTGGATCGAAGCTCCAACCCGTGGCTGCTCCCTCGGCTCGTCGACGGCGCCGAGCTGACCGATTGCGAGTTTCGCTGCTGGCTCACTGGTCTCGCCGCACGCCTGCCGCATCGCCGCCATCCCATGAGTGAGGGACAGTTGCTCGAGGAAAAAGCGGCGCCCTCGCGGGCTGATGCGCACGCATGAAGCGCAATCATCTCGACAGGGTGCTCGCGCAGCGGCTGCGTTCGCTCCCGCCGGCCGAACGGGTCGTGGCGGCGGAGCAGGTCGCCGCTGAGCTGGGGCATCGCTTCGATTCCGCCGTTGCCGACGTTCTCCTGGCGGAACTGGGCGGGACACCGGCATCCGCGTTGGCGGGGTGGCCGGAGACGCCGACACGAGCGTGGCTGACCGCGCAACTGGAAATGAACGTCGGCCACAGCGAACCGGCCGCCGCCGCATGGCGCCGCTTCCTGGAGCTGCGCGGAGCATCGGACCCGAAGCACCTTCTGGCGTACGCCCGCTGCCTCGCCGACGCCGGCGCACCGGGCGAAGCAGTGGCCCAGCTGCGCCTCGCTTTGTCGCGCGGCCTTTCCTATCCCCAGCTGGCGGGCATCGAGAAGCTGGTCGATCGCGTCGCGGCCGCCGCCGCCGATTCCGTTCGCGAGTGCCGCGTCGCCATTCTGGGCACAAGCACCACCGCCCTGCTCATTCCCGTCCTGCGCGCCTTCTGCCTGCGCGACCGCATTCGGGCATCGTTTTACGAAGGCCTTTACGGCGCGCTGGAGCAGGAGATTCTCGATCCGGCCAGCGGCCTGGCGCGCTTTCGTCCGAATATCGTATTCCTGCTCGGCAACTGGAGGGATTTGAAGTTCGATGTGGCGGGGAGTGCGGACGAATGGATCGAGGAGCAGGCCCGCCGGCTGAGCGCGCTGTGGCAGCGGTTGTCGGATTCCTTTCCCTGCCACGTCGTGCAGCACACCTTTGGTTTTCCCGCCGCGGATCCCGATGCGTATCTGGCGACCGTGCTGCCGCGAGGACGGACGCGGCTGATCGAGCGTTTAAATCTGCGGCTCAGGGAAGTGGCCGGACCGGGCGTCTCGCTTCTCGATACTCCCGCGCTCCAGCGCGAGTGCGGCAACGACAACTGGAGCGACGAGGTGCAGTGGGCCCGCTATCGGCAGCATCCTGGGACCGCCGCGCTGCCTCGCCTCGCTGAAGAGCAGATGGCGCACCTGCGGGCCGTTCTCGGGCTCACGAAGAAGGTCCTGGTCACCGACCTCGACAACACGCTGTGGGGCGGGATCATCGGCGAAGACGGCCTCAGCGGCATCCGCATCGGTCCCGGATCGCCCGAAGGCGAGGCGCATCAGGACCTCCAGCGATACCTGCTCGCCCTGAAGACGCGCGGCGTTCTGCTGGCCGTTTGCTCCAAGAATAATCCCGACGACGCGCGGCTTCCGTTCGAAAAGCACGAGAACATGCTGCTGAAGCTGGACGATTTCGCCGTTTTTCGCGCCAACTGGGAAGATAAAGCCTCCAATATCGCCGCCGCGGCTCGGGAGCTTTCGCTCGGCCTCGACAGCTTCGTGTTCCTCGATGACAATCCGCTGGAGCGGGAATGGGTTCGCACCGCGCTGCCGCAGGTGGCCGTGCCCGATCTGGGCGAGTCGGTGTTCCACTTCGTGCGGGAACTCGACCGCGCGCGGTACTTTTTCAGCCTGAGTCTTTCGGAAGAGGACCTGCAGCGATCCGAGCAATATCGGATCGCGGCGGCGCGCCAGGAGTTGCGCGGCGCGGCGGGATCCCTCGAAGAGTTTTTGGCGCAACTGCAGTTAAGAGCCGCGGCGCGGCCCATCACCGACGCGAACCTGGCGCGCGTGACCCAGCTCATCAACAAGACCAACCAGTTCAATCTCACCACCAGGCGATACACCGAGGCCGACGTGCGCCGTTTGGCGTCCGACCCGGAGTGCTGGGCGGTGGCCTTCGAGCTGTCAGATCGGATGGGCGCCTACGGGCTGATCGGCGTCATCCTCTGCGTGCCTGGCGAGGAGCGGTGTTCCTGGCGCGTGGATACCTGGCTGATGAGCTGCCGTGCGCTGGGAAGACAGATGGAGCGGTTCATGTTCGACCGCCTGGTTGAAGCCGCGCAGCAACGGGGTGTGCGGCGTCTCATGGGAACGTACCGGCCCACAGCGAAGAACGGCCTGGTGAAGGACCTGTACGATCAGCTCGGCTGGGAACGTCGCGGCGCCTCGGATTCCGAAACCCTGTACGAGCTGGCCGTCCCTGCCGGCCCCGTCCGGACGGCAACGCACGTCGAAGACGAGACGCGATGAAGTGGCTGGTCCTGACCCTTTGCGCCTCCTCCGTGGTCAGCGCGGCAGATATCGTGCCCATGGAGAAAGGGACCGCCTGGACATATCGAGGTGAAGTCGCCTGGGCAGGCGACGGCGACCAGGTGAAGCGCGCGAAGGTGCAATGGAAGATGGAGGTGGTGGACAGTCAGCGGCAGGGCCGTTATCGCGTTGCCCGGCTCATGGGGTATCCCAGCGACCTGACCTTTTACCAACCCGATCGACAGCGCGGCTGTCACCTCTTGATCGCCGTCGACGTCAAGCTCTACCTGACCGGCTGCCCCGCGGGGGACACGGCGCTTACCGGAATCGATTTTTCGAAACTCACCAACGACGATTTGATTCTGGAGCTTCCTCTCGAAAAGGGCAATACCTTCGCCGCCGATTCACAGCGCGACGACACGATGTATGCGTGGCATGTAGAAGATGTTGGGCCGGCGAAGGTCGCTGGCATCGCTGGAGTTCGCCCGGACTTCCACGGCCGGCAATACGATCTGATCTACCGAACTTTGCCGGATCATCAGATCGCGATCTGGGTTCCCGGCCTCGGGCTCACGTCATACATCTACAGCCATCACGGGACGGCCTCGCAAGTGGACATCAGGCTGATCGAGTTCCAACACCCATGACCGCGCGAGCGGAGACCGCCACGCCCACCCCGACCACCACCAAACACCCGATGACGTTGTACCAGAGAAACGAAATCGCGGTAAACCGGTTGGCGGCGAAGATTGCCGCTTCGCCCGCCAGGACCCCGTAAAAAGCGCCGTTCGCTCCCACGCGCCGGAAGAAAAACGCCAGCACGAACACGCCCAGCAGCCCGCCGTAGAACAGTGAGCCGACCATGTTCACGGCCTCGATGAGCGCGCCGAAATTATGCGCGAAATGGGCGAAGCTTACCGCGTAAAATCCCCAGAATACCGTCGCTAGGCGTGAGGCGAGCACGTAATGCGCATCCGGCGCGTTGGCGCGCACGTGCCGCTTGTAAATATCGATCACCGTCACTGTGGCCAGGGAATTGATCTCCCCCGACGTCGACGACATGGCCGCGGAGAAAATGACAGCGATGATCAGGCCTACGATGCCGGTCGGCAGCCAGCGCGTGACGAACGACACAAAAATGAAGTTGGTGTCGTTGAACGATGGACCCACCAGGCGCTCGCCGGCGTGGTGCGCCGCCTCGAGCTGTTTCTCGGCATCGCGATAGCGCACGGCGCTGTCCTGTTCGCGCGCGGCGTCGCCGTTATGGCGCGCGCCGACGTAATCGAGCGCGGCCTGGCGGCGGGCCTCGAACGCCGTGCTGAACCGCGCCTGCACGTCGCCATATCCGGGGTTCGCCTCGATGTGCTTCTCCTCGACAGGATGAAACAGCACCGGCGGCTTCTGAAAAACGAAAAACACGAACACCATCGCCCCGATGAACAGGATGAAGAACTGCATCGGCACCTTGGCCATGGCGTTGAAGATCAGGCTCAGCCGGCTCTGCGCGATCGACCGCCCGGTAAGATAACGCTGCACCTGGCTCTGATCGCAGCCGAAATACGCCAGCGCGAGAAAGCTGCCGCCGATGAGCCCGCTCCAGAGGTTGTAGCGATCGTTCCAGTCGAAATGCAAAACCACGGGATTCAGGCGCCCCATCGCCCCGGCCAGCGAAACCGCGTCACGAAACGATACGCCGTGCGGAAGCAGGACCACGGCCATGACCAGGGCAAGGATCAGCGCGGCGAAGATCAGCCCCATCTGCTGCACATCCGTCCACGTCACCGCCTTGATGCCGCCCCACGCCGTATAGAGCACCACCAGCACGCCCATGCTGGCGATGGTCAGCCGATCGGGCCAGCCGAGGATTACCGACAGCACCACCGCCGGCGCATACAGCGCCAGCCCCGCCGCGGCGCCGCGCTGGATCAGGAAAATCACGCTGACCAGCGCTCGCGTCTTCGCGTCGAAACGGCGCTCCAGATATTCGTACGCGGTGTAGACGCGAGCGCGGTGAAAAATCGGGACCGCCGTCGCGCACAGGATGACCATCGCCACCGGCAGCCCGAAATAGAACTGCACGAAGCGCATCCCGTCCACGTACGACTGCCCTGTGGTGGAAATGAATGTGATCGCGCTGGCCTGCGTGGCCATGATGGAAAGCCCCATCGCATACCAGGGCATGGTCTTTCCGGCCAGCAGATATTTGCCGGTGGTGCTGCTGCCGCGTCCGCGCCAGACCCCGTAGCTGACAATGAACACCAGCCACGCCACCATCACCGCCCAGTCGAGCGGTCTCATCCGGAAACGGCGCGCTCGAAAACCCAGAAGCCGAAGATCACGACCGCCAGATAGCAGAGCACGAAGACGTACACACGGCGCCACGTGCCGAGAAATGGCGGTGGCTCATCGGCTACCTCACGCGGCGGTCCGATGTCGTCGGCGCCGGGAATCATCGCAGCGTTTTGCCCGCGCTGAGCAGGTTGGCGAACATGCGCAGCGCGCCGGGGACTCCCGCGGGAAGCTGCCGGAACCACGAGAACGCCGTGAAAACGTACACCCCCTTGCCGTAGCGGCCCACCAGCGTGCCCCCAAGCAGCGGCTTTTCGCCGGGATCGTGCGTCTCGAACAGCGGCTGATAATGCGCATCCCATTTGGAGGCGAAGTAGAGACCTCGCTCCTGCACCCAGCCGCTAAAATCGCTTTCCGAAATCTCGTTGGGCTCGTGCAGCAGCGGCGAATCCGGGTGCGGAAACGCGACCGGCGCGGTTTCAATCGTCACCCGATCGTGGCTGATGGTCAGCGGCCACGGGCCGATCCCGTTCATCGCCTGATTCTCGGTGAAGAAATCCAGCGTATTGTACTGCACCACCAGCGTGCCGCCATTCTCCACATAGGTGAGCAGCCGGTCGTGGTTGGCGCGCAGGTCGGGGCGGGTGTTGAACGCACGCACGCCGGTAACGATGGCGTCAAAATGCGAGAGGTCGCCGCGCGCCAGATCGTCGGGAGTGAGAAGCGTGACCGAACTTCCGATCTGCCGCAGCACGTCCGGAACCTCATCGCCGGCGCCCATCACGTAACCCACGCTCTTCGCCAGGTTGCGGACATCGGCGCGCACCAACCGGATCTTCGCCGGAGGAAACAGGTACTGTGGCGGGATGTGCGGGTAGTCGATCAGCTCGGTGGCCACGTCGATGGTCCGGTCGCCGAAGCGGACGGACGCGGTCGCATCGGCGATACTGGCCG
>DASRCB010000026.1:0-16979 GCA_035653295.1 Bryobacteraceae bacterium | reverse complement strand
CTACGCACTGCGGGTGGAAGACGAGCATCCGCTGGTGTACGCCGACGAAGACCTGCTGAAGGGGATCCTCACCAATCTTCTGGAAAACGCGGCGCAGGCAGCTCCGGGCGGACGGGTGGTGGGCGTTGTCGGCGGCGAGAACGGCACCGTGCGCGTGGAGGTGCACGATTCCGGACCAGGCCTCACTCCGCTCGCCCGCAGCTCACTGTTCGAGCCGACCATTTCCTTCAAGCAGGGCGGCATGGGCCTGGGACTTTCCATTGCCCGCCGCGGCGCCGTGCTTTCCGGCGGTGACATCGAGCTGATACCCGGGGAACTGGGCGGTGCGGCGTTCCGCGTCTCTCTGCCCCGCTCCCATTGAGAACATATGCCATCGAAATCCATTCTTATCGTCGATGACGAGCCGAATATCTGCCGCACGCTGCGCATGATCCTCGAACACGAGGGCTATGCCGTGACCACGGCCGCAACGCTGGCCGAAGGCCGCAGCCGAGCCGAGCGCGCGGACGCGCTGCTGCTGGACCTGCGACTGCCCGATGGCAACGGCATCGACCTGCTGCGGCACATGCGCCAGAACGATCTGCTCGCGCCGGTGATCATGATCTCCGGCCATGGCGCCATCGCCGATGCGGTGGAAGCCACGCGCGCCGGCGCGTTCGACTTTCTGGAGAAGCCGCTCGCGCGCGATCGCGTACTGCTGGCGCTGCGCAACGCGCTGGAGCAGACCACTCTCCGCCGGGAAAACGAGCGGCTGCGCGAAATCGTGGGGCCGGGTCCGCGCATGATCGGCGCCTCACCGGCATTCGAGCGCGTGGTGGAGCAGGCCACCATGGCCGCGCGGTCGGATGCGCGCGTGCTGCTGATCGGCGAATCGGGGACCGGCAAGGAACTGCTGGCCGCGCACATCCACCGCGAGAGCCCGTTTTCATCCGGCCCCTTCGTGAAGGTGAACTGCGCAGCGATTCCCGGCGAGCTCATCGAGAGCGAGCTGTTCGGACATGAGAAGGGCGCGTTTACGGGCGCGCTCTCCGCCCGCCGCGGCAAGTTCGAGCTGGCCAACAACGGAACCATCTTTCTCGATGAAGTGGGCGACCTGCACGCCTCATCGCAGGCCAAGCTGCTGCGTATTCTTCAGGAAGGCGAATTCCACCGCGTGGGCGGAGAGCAGCCGGTGCATGTCTCGGTGCGCGTGATCTCGGCGACGAATCGCGACCTGAACGTTATGGTTGCACAGGGCAAGTTCCGGCAGGACCTTTATTACCGGCTTTGTGTCGTGCCGATTCGGGTCCCCGCGCTGCGCGAGCGTCCCGCCGACATCCGCGCCATGGCCGACTATTTTCTCGATGATTTCTGCCTGCGGAACAACTTCCGGCGCAAGGAACTGGACGACGCCGTCTACGAAGCGCTGGAGGAGTGGCAGTGGCCGGGCAACGTACGCGAGCTGCGCAACACCATCGAGCGCATGGCGATCCTCACGCCGTGCGATCGCATCCCGCTCGACGCCGTGCCCGCCGAGATCCGCATTGGCCACCGCGAGGCCGTGGCATCGAATCTGCGGGAGACGCGCGCCTCGGCCGAGCGCGACCACATCCTGCGCGTGCTGGAGGAGACCGGCTGGAACGTGTCCGGCGCGGCGCGCGTACTGGGCATCGAGCGGACCAATCTGCACAAGCGCATTCGCGCGCTGGGGTTGAATCGCGAAAGAGCGGCGTCGACGTCGTAGCCACGCCCGAGCGTTAGTCAATGGCATGTGGGGCAGGCGGTTTCGCCTGCCGAAGGCGGGCTGAGAGCCTGCCGGGTGCAAGCCAAAGGCTCGCACCACAATCGGCAGTTCAGGACAATCTCCAAAGTTTAGGGGCAGGCGGTTTCGCCTGCCGCCTGCAAGCCAAAGGCATGCACCACAATGCGTGCGGGGTGCTGGGCGGTACAATCGCGAATGCTTTGACTCAGATCATCCTCTCGCGCGTCGCGTTCGTCGTCCTCGTCGGGTGCGTGGGGTGGCTGATTTACACGCATTCCCTCTTCGGCACGGGCCCGATCACGATTGCGGTGCAGGTGGCCGCCGCCCTGCTGATGCTATGGGCGCGGGTGATCTTCGGCATGCGCAGCTTTCATGCGTCGGCCAATCCCACGGAGGGCGGGCTGGTGACCAGCGGTCCGTATCGCTGGCTGCGGCATCCGATCTACGCCGCGATCTTCTGGTTTGTCTGGGCTGGAGTGGCGGCACATCCGTCGATAGACGCCGCGGGAACAGCCGCCCTCGCCACCGTGATGCTGGCCGTCCGCGTAGCTTCCGAAGAAAAACTGTTGACCCAGCGCTACCCGGAGTACGCGGACTACGCACAGCACACCAGCCGGCTCCTGCCGTTCCTGTTCTGATCAGGTCTTGACGCGTTTGGCGGTCATGTCCATGGTTTGATCGCCGATGTTCACCTTCAGCTTCATCTCGTCACCCGAAACGGTGCCGGTATGGACGATTTTCATTTCGTTCATCTCCACCGTGAAGCTGATCGAATCGCCGTCCAGCCTGCCTTCCGTGATCGGCGCTTCGCCCATCGGCCCCTCGGCGGTTCCGCTCAGCTTGTCGCCATCCATTTTGAAGGTGAACACGATGGTCATGTCCTGCCCATCGGGCGTCTGCGTGGTCCCATTCCATTTCCCGGTCACGTCGGCGGCGAGCGCCGTGACCGCAAAAAACAAAGCCAGAACCGCACTGGTGAATTTCATCTTCCCTCCCCAGGGAATCAGTTTCACTCAGTGTATCCGGAATTGACGTCAGGGAGTAAGGACGTTCGCTGCTGGTATAGCGAAGCGGCTACGGAGCATCTGCACCAGCAGTCCCTTGCCGCGGGCCTGTTCGATGTTCGCGGCGCCACTGCCTTCGAGCTCCACGGTAATGAAACTCTGATTCAGATGAGCATAGCGCGACGCGTTGTCGGCCCAGGCCGCATCGGCGCCGTCATTGGCGACTTCAGACTCGGAGACAATCCGGTAAACGCGGCCGAAGCGGTCGATCAGGAAGTTGCATGCATAGCGGCTCTGAAGAGCAGCGGGAGAGGCATTGGACGCGAGGTTGATGAACAGGATCCCCGCGGGATCCGAGCGTCGCACCGCCTGGGCATCGGATTTGTCCCCCAGACGAGGCGCCTGGTATGAGCGCGTCCTGCCGGCGGCGCGAAAGCGGTTATCGATCCGCAGACCGTTGCTCCAGGTTTCCGAATCGGGCCCCTGCTCGATTTGCCATACTGGCTGCGGCCACTCGGGAGCATGCATGGCGGGCGGCGCGCTGACAACGGTTGCGCGCGCGGCGCTCGAGAAAGGCCACGTGGCCCGGGTCAGCAGGAGCGATCCTCCGGTGGCCAGCAACACCGAGGGGACGATCTGCAGGGCCATCCGCGAGACGGCGCGCCTGCGAGGCCGTGTAATCCGCGGTGCGAAGCGGCGCAGAAAGCGCAGGCGCAGCACCGGATCCCGGATCTGGCCGGCCAGAAGGCCGATGATCCGCTCCGGTTCCTTTTTGGACCAGCGGATGACCACGCAATAACAGTGCCAGTTCCGTGCATGATTTATCGAGAAATTCCTGATGCCCCGGCCTACTACTTCACCGAAAGAGCGCAATAGACCGGAAAGCCGCAGCGTTCAGGCGAATGCTGCAGGGAGAAGGATGTCATGACGAACGAAGAATCGGCGAACAGCTCATCCATCGGAATCGATATCGGCACCAGCCGCATCGTGGTGGCCCGCGTCTCCGACAAGCGGTATCACTGCGAGTCGCAGCTCAATGCATTCATCAGCCTGCCGTACTCAAGGCTCACCGAGAACCTGCTGAAGCAGGAGAACGTGTTCCACGAAACGATCGGCAGGGACATCGTGGTTGCCGGCAATGACGCCGAGAAATTCGCCGAAGTCTTCCATGTCGAGACGCGCCGGCCCATGCTCAACGGCGTGCTCAATCCGCAGGAGCCGCACAGCCTGGCGGTGGTGAAGCGCATCATCAGCAAGCTGGCCGGCCCGGCGACGGTGCAGAATCAGAAGGCCTTCTTCAGCGTGCCCGCCCCCGCTCCGGAATGTGAAGGCAGCCTTGCTTATCATGAAGCCTCATGCCAGCAGATCCTGCGGGAGATCGGCTATGAGGCGACGCCCATCAATGAAGGCCTGGCCGTGGTCTTTGGCGAGATGGAGTCCTCGAACTACACCGGTATCGGCGTTTCCTGCGGCAGCGGTCTGTGCAACGTGTGCCTCGCGGTCCTGTCACTGCCGGTGGTGTCCTTCAGCGTGGCCCGCGCGGGCGACTTTATCGACCAGCACTCGGCCACGGCGACGGGCGACGTGGCCACGCGCATCCGCGTGCAGAAAGAGCAGTCGTTCGCCCTCAACGGCTTCACGTCGGACCGGGTCCGGAATGCGCTGACGGTCTATTACGGCGAAGTGATCCGCAACCTCGTAGACGCGCTGGTCGAACACCTGTCGGCCTCGAAGCGCGTGCCCAGGCTGGATAACTCGATTCCCCTGGTCATCAGCGGCGGCACCGCGACGCCGAAAGGCTTCCTCGAGCTGTTCCGCAAAGAGCTCGGCGCCCGCGAACTTCCGGTGCAGATTTCCGATGTGCGCATGGCGCCGGAGCCGCTCAATTCCACCGCCCGCGGCGCGCTCATGGCGGCGCTCTGTCAATAATCAGCGCCTGCTAAACTGGTGGCTTGCGCGCACTGCTCGAGCCTCGCATCTGCGCTGTAAGCTACCTCAACACGGTCCCTCTGGTGTGGGGATTCGCGCACGGGTCGCAGCGCGGCCGGTACCAGCTTTCTTTCGCGATTCCGTCGGAGTGCGCCGACCGGCTCCGCGATGGGCGCGCCGACATCGGTATCGTGCCGGTAGTGGAATGCGAGCGCCAGAACCTGCGAATCATTCCAGGCGCGGGCATCGCTTCCGATGGGCCGGTGCGCAGCATTCTGCTGGTCTCGAAGGTCCCGTTCGACCGCATCGGCAGCCTGGCCGCGGATTCCAGCTCGCGGACGTCCGTTCAGCTGGCCCGCGTCATTCTTGCCCGCCGTTTCGGCGTGGACCCGCATCTCGTTCCCGCGAACCCAGACCTCGAGGCCATGCTGCGCGAATGCGATGCGGCGCTGATCATTGGCGATCCGGCGCTGGCGGTCGATCCCGCGGCGCTTCCCTGGCGCGTGCTCGACCTGGGCGCTGAATGGACATCCATGACGCGCCTGCCGATGGTGTTCGCGGTCTGGGCCGCCCGCCAGGATCTCGACCCCGCTTCATATTCGGCCGCGGATTTCGTCGCGTCGCTGGAGGAAGGCGAGAAGCATCTGGACGAGATCGTCGCCGCGGAAAGTCGAGCGCGGCACATGAGCGAAGCGCTCGTTCGGGAATATCTCACCCGTAACGTGTCATTCCGAATTGGTCCGCGCGAGAGCGCCGCGGTGGATCTGTTCCTGCGCTACGTCGCCGAACTGGAACTGCGGGAGGCACCGGTATGATCAGCCGAGCGGAAGCGATCGACCTGTTTCGCAGCGACGACCTGATCGGCATCGGGATGGCGGCCGATGCGGTGCGGCGCCGGCGGCATCCCGAAGGTGTGGTCACCTACATCATCGACCGCAATATCAATTACACGAATTTCTGCACCGAATACTGCAGCTTCTGCGCGTTCTACCGGCCGATGGGCCACGCCGAAGGCTATCTGCACCCCAAAGAGGTGATCTTCTCGAAGATTCAGGAAACGCTCGACCTGGGCGGCACGGGCGTGCTCATGCAGGGGGGACTGCATGCGGAGCTGAAGATCGACTGGTACGAGGATCTGCTGCGCTCGATCAAGGAACGCTTCCCGCAGATCTGGCTGCACTGCTTCTCCGCGCCGGAGATCCTGAACATCGCTGAAGTGAGCGGCCTCACGCTGCGCGACACCATCGCGCGGCTGCGCGATGCCGGCCTCGATTCGATTCCTGGCGGCGGCGCCGAGATCCTGGATGACGATGTGCGCCACCGCATCAGCCGGCTGAAATGCCGGACCTCGGAGTGGATCGACGTGCATCGGACCGCGCACGAGCTCGGCCTGCGCACCACCGCGACCATGATGTTCGGCTGCGGCGAGACCATCGAGCAGCGCATGAATCACTTCGACATCGTGCGGCGGATTCAGGAAGACACCGGCGGGTTCACGGCTTTCATCCCGTGGCCGTTCCAGCGCGAGAACACCTCGCTGGGCCGCTTCGTGAAACAGGAAGCGACCGCAGTCGAGTATCTGAAAACGCTGGCCATCTCGCGCATTTACCTCGACAATATCCTGAACATTCAATCATCCTGGGTCACGCCGGGGCTGAAGACCTGCCAGCTCGGGCTGCGCTTCGGCGGGAACGACGTGGGCAGCATCATGATCGAGGAGAACGTAGTCAGCGCGGCCGGCGCGCATCATCGCGCGACGGAAGAAGAACTGCGCCGGCTTATCCGCTCCGCCGGTTTCATCCCGAAGCAGCGCGACACGCTGTACTACACGTATTTCTTGAATTAAGTTCTGCCTCTGCCTGGCGCGCCCAGGCGGGCGTGGACGGCCGCAGGACTGGAGTCCTGCCCCACCCAGACGCGCATACTATTTCGGACGACAGGTCGGCTTGCAAATGGTAGGTCATTCAGAGTATGCTTGCTCAGATGCCGGAACGACTCGAGCTCCTTCAGGGGACCCTGGAGATGATGATCCTGCGTACGCTCCAGCTCGGGCCGACGAATGGGTATCAGATCGCCAAAGTCATCGAGCGCATGTCCGACGAGCTGCTTCAGGTGGACCACAGCTCGCTGTATCCGGCCCTGCACCGCCTGGAGCGCAAGGGCTGGGTGGTATCGAAGTGGGAGGACTCGGACACGAAGCGGCGCGCCAAATCGTACCGGCTTACCGCGGTGGGGCGGAAACAACTGCTGGCCGAGCAGTCGAAATGGGAGCGGCTCACCGGCGCCATCGCTCGCGTGATGCGGCCCCTTCCCGAGGAGCCGTAAATGTTTGGATGGTTCCGCCGCAGGCGTCCGAGTTTTCAGGAGATCGATGAGGAGCTGCAGTACCACGTCGAGATGCTGGCCCGGGAGGGCGCTCCGGCACGCAGGCTGGGGAACCGCACGGCGATTCAGGAGACCACGCTGGATGCATGGGGCAATGCGCGTCTGGACCAGATCGGGCGCGATATCCGGTTCGCGGCGCGCATGTTCGCCAGAGAGCCGGGCTTTTATGCGCCCGCGGCCCTGATTCTCGCGCTGGGCATCGCATCGGCTGTTTCCTTTTTCAGCCTCGTGGATGGGGTGCTTCTGCGGCCCCTGCCGTATCGCGACCCGCAGCGCCTGGTAACGCTGACCGCCTACGATCCCAAGCCGCCGTTCGCTTCCAACGGATCGGTCTCGTACAACGACTACCGCACCTTCAGGGCGCGGGCTTCGTCGCTGGCGGATGTCGCTGTCACGTTTCGCACCGGCTGGTCGCGGGTCACCCTGGAAGACGAAACCGGGCCGATGACGATTCAGGGCGCGTTCGTCTCGCCGGAATTGTTCCCCATGATGGGCCGTTCCCCAATGCTGGGACGGACCTTCACCGAGGACGAGAACCGCCGCGGCGAGCGTGTTGCGGTGATCAGCGAGGCGCTCTGGAAGCAACGCTTCGGATCATCCCCGGACGCGGTTGGGCAGGATCTGCGGTTCGCCCACGAGCAGTGGCGCGTTATCGGCGTAATGCCGGGCGATTTCGAGGCGCCGTTTCTGAACACTCAGCTCTGGGCGCCCGTTCTCTCGCATCCGGAGTGGAACAACGCCGAGGACGGTCCGCCTCAGGATCAGCCGCGCTGGGATCTGCTCGCGCGGCTCAGGCCGGGAGTTTCCATCGCCGCGGCGCAGGCCGAAGTGGACTCAATAGAAAATGCGCTGAAGCGCGCCACACCGGACCTGCACCCCGGCGCGGTGCGTGTCGTTCCACTGCGGGAACACTTCACGGGCGCGGTCCGAAAACCGCTGCTGATTCTCTTCTGCGCGGTGGGATGCCTGCTGCTGATCGCCTGCGCAAACGTCGCTAACCTGCTGCTGGCGCGCGCGACGAAGCGGGAACGGGAACTTTCCATCCGCACTGCTCTCGGCGCGGGGCGCGCCGCCCTGCTCAGGCAGTTACTCATCGAGGCTGCGCTGTTCGCGGGCGCCGCGGGAGCGCTGGGCATGGCCCTCGCGGGGATCCTGACGCCGCTGCTGGTGCGGTTCGCGCCGGCCGGAACGCCGCTGCTGGATGGAGTGAGCATCGATTCGCGTGTGCTCCTGTTCGCAGTGGCGGTATCCATGGCGATCGGTGTGTCTCTGGGAGTCGTCACCGCATGGCGAGCCTCGCGAGCGGAAGCGGCGGACTTCCTGAAAGCGGCCGGACGTACGGCTACCGAGGCGCGCCAGCACGGCCGTTTGAAGAACGCGCTGGTGGTGGCCGAGTTCGCCCTGGCCACTATCCTCCTGACCGGAGCGGGCCTGCTGATCCACAGCTTCGTTGCCGTCGAGTCCGTGAATCCGGGTTTCGCGGTGGACAAGGTGCTGACCATCAATGTCGGCCTGCCGGACGGCACGCCGGCCCCCGAACTGCGGCGGTTCTATGGTGAAGTCGAGGCTCGGCTGGCGTCGCTTCCCGGCGTCGTTGCCGTGGGAGGAATCAGCAATGTGTTCTTCCTGGATGAATCGCGTGTTCACGCCCTGCGTCAGGTGGAGGGCCATGCGCCAGAGCCGCTGTCGGCCTGGAAACCGCTCGTCTGGGCGCAGGTATCCGGCGATTATTTTCAGGCCATGGGCATTCCGCTGATTCATGGCCGATTCTTCAATGCGCTCGACACGCCTGATTCGGCCCCGGTGGCGATCATCAATGAGACTCTTGCCCGGCGCTACTGGGGCACGGAGAATCCGGTGGGCAAGCGGCTCAAAGGCTTCGATCCTCGGGGCCGTCATGACGACTGGCTGACCGTAGTCGGAGTGGTTCGCGACACGCACAGCGGCGGGCTGGAGCGTGCGCCGTTTTCACAGATCTACGAGGTGCAGGCGCAACGCGGGGAGCATCTGAACAACCTCGTCGTGCGCACGTCGGGCAACGCAGCGGTGCTCGCCGCCTCGGTTCGACAAACTATCCGAAGTGTAAATCGCAACTCCTTCGTCACGTCGATAAAGACGATGGAACAGCTGCTCCAAGCACAGGAGTCCGGCAGGCGGTTCCAGACCTGGCTGGTGGGCGTCTTTTCGGGACTTGCGCTGCTGCTGGCGGCAATCGGCGTGTTCGCGGTGATGCATTACTCCGTCAGCGCAAGAACGAGCGAGATCGGGATACGAATTGCGCTGGGCGCCGATGCGCGGCGGATCACGGAAATGGTACTGGCTCGCGGCGCGCGTCTGGCCATTGCGGGCATCCTTGCCGGAGCGCTGGTGGCGCGCTGGGCCGGCGAGGCGATCGCGGGCCTTTTGTACCAGGTCCGTCCCGGCGATCCCTGGAGCTTCGCCGGTGCGGCGCTGGTGCTGTTCGTCGTCGCACTCTGGGCCTGCTGGCTGCCGTCGCGGCGCGCCGCACGCATCGATCCGGTTATCGCGTTGCGCCAGGAGTAGCGGCGGCGCAGGCCGGCCGGACATCCTTTAACACGATCCCCCACTCGCCCCAGCCCTGGCTGCGCGCGAACTGATCCTGCTCGAAGGCGATGGCCGCATCCAGCGTCGAACCCTGCGCCATTTCCCCGGCGCGCTCGCCGAGGTTCCAGCCGGTGGCGCTGACGGTTCGCCCATTCTGGCGCAGGAACGCGCGCACGTGCTTCTCTTTCATCACGTTGGGGCGCAGAGCCGATTCGGCGCGAAGCAGCGCGAATACCGGGGCCGGATTGCCCATGCCGAAAGGCGCCAGCGCCATCAGGTCATTGATGGCGGTGTCGGTGATCTCGTCGATTGCCACCATGCCGTCCAGTTCCAGCGTGGGCCGAAACTGCTCGGGGGTGAGGCGCGCACAGGCGTACTCGTTGAGCCGGTCGCGGAACTGCGCCACCCGCTCGATGGGCAGTCCGAGCCCGGCCGCCTGGCGATGGCCGCCGAAACGCGTAAACAGGTCGGACATGGATTCCAGCGCGTCCAGCAGATGGAAATCGGGGATGCTGCGCCCGGAGCCTTCGGCGAGATTCCGTTCGCCGTCCTCGCTGAGTACGAACACCGGCCGGCAGAAGCGCTCGACCAGCCGGCTGGCCACGATTCCGACCACGCCGCGATGCCAGTCGCGGCCGCAGAACACCAGTGCAGCCTGGCCGTCGCCGATCGGCTGGCGCGCGCATTCCTCCAGAACCTGGCGTACGATGTCCGCCTCGGTGTCCTGCCGGTCTTTGTTGAGTTCATGCAGGCGCCCGGCAATCTCGCGCGCACGGGCCTCGTCTTCGGTGAGAAACAGCTCGATCACGTCCGTCGCGCTGGCCATGCGTCCCGCGGCATTGATTCGCGGAGCGATGCGAAAGGCCACTTCCGAAGAACTGGGCGCGCGCGCGGCCCCGAAGCCGGCTATGTCCAGGAGCGCGCGCAGGCCGTGATTCCGGGCGCCGCGCAATCCCGCAAGGCCGTGTTTGACGATGATGCGGTTCTCCCCCGAGAGCGGGACCACGTCGGCAACCGTGGCGATGGCCACCATGCGCAGGAACGATTCCAGCACGCGCCGGCGGCGTGCGATGTCGAAGTCGAGACGCGAGATGAGCGACTGAACCAGCTTGAACACCACGCCCGCACCGCAGAGGTTCTTCTCCGGATATTCGCAATCGCGCCGGTTGGGATTGAGGACGGCAATGGCGGGCGGCAGTTCGTCCTCGGGCAGGTGATGGTCGGTGACGATGACGTCGATGCCCAGCTCGCGCGCCGCGCGCACTACCGCCGTGGCGCGAATTCCGGTGTCAACGGTGACGATCAGCCGTATGCCGCGGGCGGCCGCTTCTTCGACAACTTCCGGCCGCACGCCGTAGCCGTCGCGCAGGCGATGCGGCACATGAAAATCCGCGGCGCCGCCGGCCATTTCTATGGCCTTCTTCAGGACGACGACGGAGACTGTGCCATCGACATCGTAATCGCCGCAGATGAGAATCGGTTCCCGAGCGGCGATGGCGCGCAGGAGGCGTTCGCGCGCAGCCTCCATGCCGGCCATCAGCAGGGGATCGTGCAGATCATCCAGCGACGGTTGCAGGAAAGCCTGAGCCGATGCCGGGTCGGAGAAGCCGCGCCGCACCAGGACGCGGGCAGTGATCGGATTAATGCCAAGCTCGCGGACGAGGCGCGATTCGGATGCGCTGTCGGGAGTGGGAAATATCCAGCGCGCCGGGCGCATCAGTGGCTACCACACACTTCTGAGGACATCACCAAACTAAGTGCTCCCGGCCGGTTTTAATTCTGCGAGAAATAGCCGCTGATCGGGCCTTCGTCATCTTCGTCGACGTCGTTGGTATACGCGCTGATGTCCTCCAGAATGTCGGAGAGCTCCTCATACCATTCGGAACGAACGTCATAGACATAGATGCGGCCTTCATGGTCGAAGGAGAGTTCGATCGCGCAGGTGAATCCCTCGTACACACGCAGTTCCTTTAGCCGGCGCTCCATCGAGCGTCGCTCATCGGCGGGGATCTCGCCCGATTCCAGCCGCTCCAGGGCGTCTTCGATGTGGTCCGGCGTGAACTCGCGCTGGTGAAAGACCAGGATCTTCGCATCGGCGTTCCGGGCTACCTGAAGGAACGCCCGGAAATCGGGGTGATGCTCGACGTCCCAGTAGATGATGGGCAGCGAGTCGAGCAGCCGCGAGTAGCCGTGGAACACGTTCACGCCGTGCTCGGCCAGATGCTGCTCGATCTCTTCCTTCAGCGCGTCCAGATTGATGCTCATGGGGGATCCGCGGGAGCGTTCGCCTTCAACGGTATCACACGCCCTGGTTCCAGGAGAGCGTCTTCGACGCGCGGGTACAATACAGCGAGTGCTGTTGGAGCTGGTGGTCGAAAACTACGCCGTCGTGGAGCGCGTGCACGTGCGTTTTCACCGCGGCCTGAACCTGCTGACCGGGGAGACGGGCAGTGGCAAGTCAATTGTCGTGGACGCGCTGGGACTGCTGTTCGGCGGCCGGGCCGTGGGTGATATGGTGCGCAGCGGCTCCGAGCGCGCCCGGATTTCGGGAATTTTCGAGCTCACTGGCGACCCGGGAACTCGCGCGCTGCTCGCCGAGGCGGGTATCGAAACCGAAGACGACGAATTGCTGGTGGAGCGAGAGGTGCTGGCCAACGGCAAGTCGCGGGCCTTTCTCGGCAGCCGCCCGGTCACGGCTACGCTGCTGCGCGAGCTGGCGCCCGCACTGGGCGATATTCACGGCCAGCATGATCAGCAGCAGCTTTTCTCGGCCGCCTACCAACTCGCCACTCTCGATGCCTTCGCGGATAATGCCACGCTGCTGGAGCGGACAGCTTCGCTCTATGCGGAGTGGAAGCGCGTCGCAGCGGAACTGGAGGACCTCGACCGCTCGGAGCAGGAGAAGCTACGTCTGGCGGATCTGTGGAATTTCCAGCGGCGCGAGATCGAGACCGCCGGGCCGAAACCGGGTGAGGATGCCGAGCTGGAGAACGAAAAGCGCGTGCTCCGCAACGTGGCGAGGCTGCAGGAGAGCGCGAACGCCGCCTACGCAGCGCTGTACGATGCGGGTGACAGCGCGGCCACCCAGCTTCGCCTCGCGCTCAGGCGTATCGAGGAGCTGTGCCGCATCGACGCCTCGCTGGAAGCCGTTCTCGAAGCGCTGCGGCCGGCGGAGATCGTTGTGACCGAATCGGCCGGTACTCTGCGCGATTATCTGGACCGGCTGGAAGCGGATCCGGGACGGCTGGAGGACGTTGAATCGCGGCTGGCGCTGCTGGATCGCCTGAAGCGCAAGTACGGCGCGACGCTCGACGATGTGCTGGCCTTTCTGAGCGAGGTGAGCGGCAAACTCGATGCTCTGGAGCATGCCAGCGAGCGGCGCACGGAACTTCGTTCCCAAGCGGCGAAGCTCGAGGACCAATACCGCGCGGCCGCGGCCGCCCTCACCGCCGCGCGCCGCAGCGCCGCGAAAGAGCTCAGCACCCGCGTCGAGAAAGAACTCGCATCGCTGGCTCTTGGCGGCACGCGCTTTGTCGTGGAGATCGGAGAAGCGGCCTGGTCCGCGGGCGGGGCCGACCGCGTTGCATTTCTCATAGCTCCCAATGCCGGTGAGGAGCCGCGCCCGCTCGATCGCATCGCGTCCGGCGGCGAACTGTCTCGCATCGCGCTGGCGCTGCGCACGATGCTCGGGGGCAACGGCGCGGTCGCGGCCAACATTGTGCAGCGCACGCTGGTGTTCGATGAGGTGGATACGGGAATCGGCGGCAGCGTTGCCGAGGCGGTCGGCAGACGGCTCAAGCGGCTGTCAGCGGCCAATCAGGTGCTGTGCGTCACGCATCTTGCGCAGGTGGCCAGCTTCGCCGACCATCATTATGTCGTCGGCAAGCGGGAGATCAAAGGCCGCACTGTGGCCGAGGTGGAGGAACTGACGCCGGATCAGCGAACGCGCGAAATCGGCCGCATGCTGTCCGGCCAGCGTATCACTCCCGAGGCCCTGAAGCACGCCGAACAACTGATCCGCCAGAGCGCTCGCGCATAGGCGGGCCGGGTGGCGGCATGAAAATCGCGGGTCAGGCGCCGTCCTGCTCGCGCATCCGCGATTCGACTTCTTCCAGAACTTCGGGACCGAGGATCTGGCAACCGATCTCGCGCATCAGCTCACCGGCTTCGGTGATGCGGCCCATCAGCTTCACGGCGGTGAGGTGGCCCATGCGGTACTCACTGAGCGTCAGCCGCCGCGCGGCTTCCATGCGGAGGGGCTTCATAGTCTGGTCCGGGCAGGGCATCAGAATGTACGTCTCATCCGGACCCAGCTCCGAACCGTCGTCATCCACCTCAGTGAAGATCTGCGCCGTGAGGCCGATTTGGACGAAGTTCACGCGCTTGCCGTCGGTCTCCGGAAACAGAGCCCACAGCTCGCGTTCGATCTCGATGTACTCGCTGAAATCGAAGCTGGACGGGAGACCGTAAGATGCTCCCGGTGCGATGAATGAATAAACGGACACGTTGCCTCCTGCCCCACGTACACGCAATCGGCATTTCACCGTGAGATGTTGAGGAGGAGTATCGAAGAGCGCCCGAAAAGGAAGCCCCCTGAAGCCCCACCCGGCAACAAGCCCTTGAAAGCGTGCCGTTTAGAACTGCTCTCAGTTTTCCTGAATGCTGCAATTGTGAAACAAACCGCAGTGCTTGTCAAGAAAACTGCTTTGATGATTCGGATAAGAAGTCTCGCTGTGTTGGACGGTTTCTCACATGGGGTGGTTCCCGTGGGGGTAGGGCGCGTCGCAAATGGGGGTATGGAGTGAAGGACAAAGCCGCCCGATGGCAGACTGTGCGCGTGCTGCTGGTCTTCCTGCCTGGCCTGACGCTGATGGCCGCAGACCCGCCCGCGCCCGCGTCTGCGCCCCCGGCTTCCCCGAACATGCAGTCTTCGCTGGCGCTGCAGCAAAAATCGATCGAGATACAACGCCAGGCGATTCGCAGCCGCCTCGGGCCCACGGGCGCATCGACGGGCAGCTTCTTTACCGTTCCATGGATATCCACGGCAATCGCGCCCGCTACCCCTGTGGCCACGCCGACAGCCGATTGCGATCCTGTTCCCGAGTCTCAGATCTCGTCGCTGATCGACGCCGCCGCGAAACGGGAAGGCGTCCAACCTGCCCTCGTGCGCGCAGTCATCCGGCAGGAATCCGGTTTTCACGCCTGCGCCGTGTCGCCGAAGGGCGCTCAGGGCCTCATGCAGCTCATGCCCGCGACGTCCGAGCGCTTCCATGTAACCGACCCCTTCGATCCCGCGCAGAACGTGGATGCCGGGACGAAGTTCCTGAAGGAGCTGCTGGCGCGGTACGCCGGCGATCTCAAGCTGGCTCTCGGCGCATACAACGCCGGCCCGGCGCGCGTGGACGGGGCCGGTGAAGTGCCGGACGTTGCAGAAACAAAGGACTACGTTTCAAACATTCTGAACGACTTGGGGAAAAATGGCGGCAGCGGTGGTACTCCTGAGCCAGGACCATCTGGTACCACATAGTCCATCGGAGATTTCCGAAACAATGCCCTTTTCGCTAAACCCGGCGACGCAACGCGACGATATGCAGACTATGAGCCGGGCCACTGGTTGGCGCCTATGATCCAGGACGTCGCCCGCGTCCGGGCTATAGCCGAACCTCTCCGCGACGATGGCGAGTCCGACGCGCCGCCCGTAATCCTGATCGTCGATGAGGCCGAGATTAACCGCCGCGTGCTGCGGGCGACATTAAAAACCGCCTTCTGCCGGATCATCGAATGCAGCCGCCCGGCAAAGGCCTTCGAGATCCTGGCCGCCGAAAACGTCGACCTGATCATTGTCGATCTCATGCTGCCCGATATGGGCGGGCCGGAGTTCTGCCGCCGGCTGAAATCCGACCGCCACACCAGGCTCATCCCGGTCCTGATGCTGACCAGCGTGCAGGGGATCGAAAACGAAATCGCGGGCATCACCTCCGGCGCCGACGAATTCCTGATTAAGCCCCTCCATCCCGCGGTGGTTCGCGCCCGCATCCGCTCGCTGCTGCGGAACAAGGCCCTCATCGATTCGCTCGAGGAGGCAGAAAGCATCCTTTTCGCGCTGGCCCAGGCCGTAGAGCAGCGCGATGAATATACCGGCCTGCATTGCCAGCGCCTCGCAACCTACAGCGTGGCTCTGGGAGAAGCGCTGGGTCTCTCGAAGGTGGAGATCAAAGCGCTTCACCGCGGCGGATACCTGCACGACATCGGCAAGGTCAGCGTCCCCGACAACATTCTCTTCAAAAAAGGGCTGCTGACCGAAGCGGAATGGGAAGTGATGCGCCGCCACACCGTCAAGGGCGAAGAGATCTGTAAGCCCATGAAAAGTCTCGCGCCGGTGTTGCCCATCATCCGCTCCCATCATGAGAAATGGGATGGCACCGGGTACCCGGACGGCCTCAGCGGCGAGGAGATCCCGCTGCTCGCGCGCATTCTCCAGGTGGCCGACATCTACGATGCCCTGACCACCGCCCGTCCCTACAAGAAGGCGCTCTCACACGCGGAAGCATCGCGGCTCATGATGGAGGAAGTGGAGCGCGGGTGGCGCGACGCGGAACTGGTTTCGTTGTTCCTGGAGATGTGCGAGGCCGAGCCGGGCGAGTTCGCGCAAATGTCGGCGATGCAGGCCTCGCTCGCGAACATGGGTCGCGAACTCGCCCGCTAGCCTTACCGGAATTCCCGCTTGTAGATGAAATCGACGCTGACGATTCCGTTCTCGTCGCGGTTCATGATCGCCGACCAGCGCGGGTCGAACGCCCATTCCACGCGGATGATCTGCGTGTTCGACGAAGTCAGATCCGTGATGTAGGTGAACGTCAGATTCGAAGTGATCTGTTGCTGCAGCGTCATGCGCGCCTGCGGCACCTCCGATCCGCTCACGAATGTAGGATCGATCTTCAGCTGGCTAACGCCAAACACCCGCTTCAGCTGGCTGGCGATTGGATTCGCCACCGCCTGGCTGACGATCGCCGACTCGCCCATCTGCGCGAAGCCCTGCTGTGGTGGCGGCGGCTGATTCGCGAGGATGGTCGGATCGGAGGTCGGGGTCTTGCCCGTCGCCAGCAGAGCTACGATCTCCTGGAACTGCAGCGGCGGATCCGAGGTGTAGGTCAGCTTCATGTTATCCACCGGCCCGGTCACCGTCAGCACCACGTCCACACCCTTTGCCATCGTTTCCAGGTTGATGTTCAGCACTGGCTGGATACGCAGCGGATTGTAGAAGTTGATCGAGCCCGAATTGACCGTGTATGTCGAACCGAAGAAAACCAGCTTCCCTTCACTGATGTTCACCCGCCCGGTCATGCCGGGCTGCG
>DASRCB010000025.1:0-12664 GCA_035653295.1 Bryobacteraceae bacterium | reverse complement strand
CGGAAGCCAGGGGCATAGTTTTCGACCTGGCGCACGTTGTCGAAGGCGCAGGCGCCGCGCTCGATGAGAACCTGAGGCCTCGGTGCCGTTTCGTGGCGGGCAGCTTTTTCGAAACGATACCAGCCGGCGGTGATATCTACCTGATGTCCTACATTATTCATGATTGGGACGACGAGCGTGCAGTCGAGATTCTGAAGCGGTGCAGGGAGGCCATGAAAGCGGAGAGCCGGTTGCTCATCATCGAGAACGTGCTGCCCGATGCGAGAGTGCCCTCGTTTGGTAAATTGCTGGATCTGGAAATGCTTGTCATCGCGGGCGGCCAGGAGCGAACAGAGCAAGAGTATCGGCGGCTCGTCGAGCGAAGTGGATTGCACGTCACGCGCGTGATTCCGACTGCCGCTCCGCAAAGCATCATAGAGACGGTGCGGCGGGATTAGCTTCGCAAACCTCCCGACCCATTGCATTTCCGGATTTCACATCCTCACGCCGCGCTACGCCGCGCTACCGTTGAAATAAGTGCGCAAACTCTGGCGCAGAATCTCGGATCTGCTCGAGCTGGGCATGCACCAGCGCATGACCCGCGCCGGGTTGCTCTACGCGGCCGCGGCCATCCTCGTCGGTGTTGCCGCCTTCATCTCCGCCAACAACCTCCTGTTCCTCGTGCTTGCCGCGATGATGGCCACCCTGCTGGTCTCCGGGTTCATCAGCCGCCTCTCGCTCGCCGGCCTGGAGCTCGACTTCGTGTTCCCCGAGCATGTCTGCGCGGGCCGCCGCATGCAGGCGCGCGTCCTGGTGCGCAACGTCAAAGTCTGGATGCCCTCCTTCTCCATCCACTTCACCCCCTCCGATTCCAGCGCCATCTCCACGCCCCTGTGGTTCGCGATGATTCCTCGCGCCAGCACCGTCCAGGCGCCGGTGGACATCTTCTTCTCCCGCCGCGGCGCCTACCGCGAATCCAGCTTCTTCTTCGCCACGCGCTTTCCGTTCGGCTTCGCTGAGCGCCGCACCTGGGTCCGCATGTCGCGCGAAATCGTCGTCTATCCCTCGATTGATCCTCAGCCGGGGTTCGAGGAGCTCTTCTCCGCTCTCGCCGGCGATCTCGATGCGTGGGCACGCGGTCCCGGTCAGGACCTCTACCGCATCCGCCCCTACGAAGCCTTCGAAAATGCCCGCCACGTCGACTGGAAAGCCACCGCCCACACCGGCGAGCTTCAGGTTCGCGAATTCGCCCGGCAGCAGGACATCGCCGTCGAGCTCTGGCTCGACCTCAACACCACCGACGAGGACTGGCTCGAGCGCGCCATAGCGCTGTGCGCCTTCACTGCCTGGCGCCTCAATGAGCGCGGCGCTGCTTTCGGCCTCCGCACGCAACACTTCGATGTCCGTGTGCCCGAAGACGGTGACGTGTATAGTATCCTCAGGTATCTCGCTCTGGTCTCCGCGTCCCGCTCACGGGCGCTCCCGGTTCCCGAAGATGAGAACGTGTTCCGCATCGTGCTCACACGCTCGCCCCATTTGCTGGCCGCGTCGGGTTGGCAGCTGGGGTCTGTGCATGTGCGTGTGGTCGAGCCTGATCGCCTGGCCGGCAATGGCGCAGACCGCGACCACGCAGAACCCGCCGCCGCCGGGGCTCGAGCCGGTCAAGACCACCATTAACGTCACGGACACGGTCACCACCGAATCGCCCTCGCCGGTGGTGGTGGAGACGCAGACCGACCTCGAGGCCAACACCGGGGTCAACCTCGACGACCGCCTGCGCAGCGTTCCCGGATTTCAGCTGTTCCGCCGCACCTCCAGCGTGGTCGCGCATCCGACCACTCAGGGGGTTTCCCTGCGCGGCATCGGGTCCACCGGCGCCAGCCGCACCCTTCTGTTGTGGGACGGCATTCCCCTTAACGATCCTTTCGGCGGCTGGGTGTACTGGGACCGCGTCAATCCCGACGAGCTCGAACGCGTCGAGCTGACCCGCGACGCCTCGACCAGCGTGTTCGGAAACGACGCCATGGCCGGCGTCATCTCGCTGTTCTCCGAGCCCCCTCGCCACGATCACGAGTTCATCGAATTCGATGGCGGCAACCTCGGAACCGAGCAGCTCTCCAGCGGGTTCGCCGATCTGTGGGGCCGCTGGGGCGCGTCCGTCAATTTCCGAGGCTTCAATACCACCGGCTACTACATCGTCCCGGAGAATATCCGAGGGGCCGTGGACCAGCGTTCCGCGCTCGATTTTTACGCCGGCGACACACGCCTCGATTACCTTGGCGATCACGACCGCTTCTTCCTGCGCTTCGACATCCTCGCCGAGCACCGCAACAATGGCACCATCCTCCAGCGCAACGGTACGGGTCTCGGCGAGATCGCCGCCAACTACACGCACACGTTTACCCACGACCAGGTCTCTGTGCTTTCGTGGCGCGAGCAGGAGCAGTTCCGCGGCACGTTCTCCAGCGTGAATGCGAATCGCACGAAGGACACGCTGAGCTATCACCAGACCGTCCCATCCGACGGCACGGGCGCGGCGGCGATGTGGTCGCACGATGAGACGCGCTGGCAGGTGCTCACCGGCGCCGACTACCAGCGCGCCGAGGGCTGGAGCCACGATCAGTTCCCGGCCTTCACCCGCATCAGCGGCGGCATCCAGAACCAGGGCGGCGCGTTCGCTCAGGGCCAGTACGACATCGGCGGCGTCCGCCTGTTTGCCGGCCTGCGCGGCGACGTCATGAGCGGCGGCAACAGCTTCGTCGCTCCCAGCGGCGGGGTCGCTGTGCGGCGCGGCATCGCGCGCTTCCGCGCCTCGGTATTCCGGGGCTTCCGCGCGCCCACGCTGAACGAGCTGTACCGCCAGTTTCGCACCGGCAACGTGACTACGCTCGCGAATGCGCAGTTACGCCCCGAAACGCTCATCGGCGGCGAGGCCGGAATCGACCTGCTCGGTGAGAAAACGCGCGCCAGCTTCACCTACTATCACAATGCTCTGAGCGATCTGATTACCAACGTCACCCTCAAAACCACGCCCACCGCGATCACGCGCCAGAGGCAAAATGCGGCGGCGGCAACGGCCCAGGGCGTTGAGGCGGATATTCGGCGCCAGTGGGGCAACCTGCAGGGCACGGCCAGTTACCTGTTCGCCGATTCGGTTTACAGCAACGGTAACCGTGTGCCGCAGGTAGCGCGCCATCAGGGCAGCGCCCAGCTGGCCTGGGTCCACCGGAACACTTTGATCGCCGGAACCGTGCGCGCCTGGAGCTCACAGTACGACGACGACCTGAACCAGTTTCTGCTGCCCGGATACGCCAGCGTCTCCCTGAGCGCGCGCCAGCGCATCATCGCCTCCCTGTCCGCCGTCGCCGAAGTGGAGAACCTGCTCGACCGCGTCTACTACGTGCAGTTCTCGCCCACGCCCAACACGGGCACGCCGCGATTCTTCCGCTTCGGCCTGCGCTGGGAACGCTGAGTTTCGTCCTCCCGAACTCTTAATCGGCTTCCATGCCGGCTTTGCGGAGCAATTTCCGCAGTTCCCCGAATCCCGCATCTCCTTCGACCGCCGCGGTCAGCGTGCCGTCCTTATCAATGACGATGTAAGTGGGGAAGACGCCGATCTGATATGGCCGGGGCATCTCGTTTTCGCTCGTCAGGACGATGGGGTAAGGATGGGGATGCTGGCCGAGAAACTTCTCCACAATGCCGCGATCTTCGCTCACGGAGATGCCGATGATGGCCAGGTCCTTGTCGCTGTACTTTTGATACAACTTGTCGAGCGCGGGGCCGTCCGCACGGCACGGCGGGCACCAGGTGGTGAAGAAATCGAGCAGGACGGTCTTCCCTTTGTAGTGGGCCAGGCGGATCGGTTTGCCGCTGATGTCTTTGCCGTTGAACTCCGGCGCGGGCTGGCCCGCGAAACGCTTCCGGATCTGCGCGGCGCGCCACTCGGAGAGCTTCTTCACTTCGCGCATGTCCGCGCTGGGGAGCCGGAAGAGGCTGGCGTCGGCAGGGGCGCCGTAATTCAACTTCTTCCACGTGTAGATCACATCCACCTGATAGCCGTTGCCCGAGTTTTCGATACCCATTACGTTTCGCGAGGAGAGTAGCAGGCCGGTTTCGAGATCCATGAGCACGCGGACCGAGCCGCCGGTTATCCTGCGCCCGCCTTCGATCATTCTCGGCTTTGCCGCAGCCTGGAGGATCACGCAGGGATGATCGGCATTCGGAATCCCACAGGGGCGGCGTTCGATCTCCGTGGCGTGGGACCAGTCGGAATATTTCAGATCGTAGGGAGAAGGCTGGGGAAAGTCATTGGATTTCACCTTCGTACGCGTATATTCGTCGCCGCCTTGCTCCATGAAAAAGCGGCCGTCGCCATTGAAGATCGTTATATCGTCCCCGTATCCGGCGATCGACCGTTCGCGCCACAGGTCGTGCGATATATCGACAATGACCTGCCACTTCGAGCCCTGCTCGCCATGAGCGCCGCGCAAGGTTCTGGAAACATCGAATTCCTCGTGGAAGCTTGAAAGCTGCTGCCGTTTTGCCTGAAGTTCGTCCCATAAACCGCTCGCGGGCGACGCCGCGACGGCATTCAGGACCGGAAGCACGGCCCCGATTAGGAAAACAATACGCATAAATCGTGTAGAGGATGATTGTATCCCAAATAACGGAATCGTGTCGGATATTCTCAAAACATGCCTGCCGTTTCTACCGCTCCTGAACCAAACGCGCTGCTGCGCCACACTCTCGCCACACTGGCCTACCGCGCCGGCAAGGCGGTCCGTGGCGCCCCGGCGGACTTCGCCGGATTCAAGGCATCGCCGGAGACGCGCACGCCGGTGCAGATCCTGGCGCATATGGGTGACCTCTTCGACTGGGCTCTGGCCCTGGCGGATGGCCGCCACGACTGGCATAACTCGGAGCCGCTCCCCTGGGATGCGGAGGTGCAGCGCTTCTTCAATGCCGTGGCTGCCTTCGATCGGCGGCTCGCGTCGGCCGAACCACTGGGTTCCGAACCCGAGCGGCTCTTCTCGGGCCCGATCGCGGACGCCCTGACGCATACCGGCCAGATCGCGATGCTGCGCCGGATGGCTGGCGCGCCGATCCGGGGCGAGAACTACTTCAAGGCGGACATCGCCGCCGGGCGTGTGGGCACGGAGCAGCCCCCCGCCGTTGTCGAGTTCGATTGAACCCCGCTGGACCCTGAAGTTAGTCTGTGCTAATAATTAACTGTTGTTAATCATCAGCGGAGGCGACCCCGTATGGCCGGATTTCAGCAGGCTGAACGCGAGCATCGCAGCGCGCTCGCGGCGGTGGAGAAGCGAGCTCTGATCTGGATGGCGGAGCGGCTGCCGCCGTGGGTCAATTCCGATCACCTGACCGCGCTCGGGTTCATGGCGCTGCTCGCCGTTGGCGCGTGCTACTGGTGGTCGCGGCACTGGACGGGCGCGCTGGTTCTGGCCAATGTTGCCTTCCTGCTGAACTGGTTCGGCGACAGCCTGGATGGCACGCTGGCGCGAGTGCGCGGGAAGCAGCGGCCGCGTTACGGCTTCTACGTCGATCACGTGCTCGACGCCTGCGGCAGCCTGTTCATCTTCGGCGGCCTGGCGCTGTCGGGCTACATGAGCGAGCGCGTCGCGGTGGGGCTGCTGGTGGCGTGGTTTCTGCTGAGCATCGAGACGTATCTGGCGACCTACACGCTGGGGCGCTTCGAGCTGTCGGCGGCGTTCTTCGGACCGACCGAACTGCGCTTGCTGCTGATCGCCGGCAATTTTGCCCTGATGTTTCATCCGATCGCGCTCATTTTCGGACGGCCGTTTCTGCTGTTCGATGTGGGCGGCGTGATCGGCATCGCGGGCATGACCGCGGCGCTGGTGACGGCAATAGTCAGGCACACGGCGTTTCTCTATCGGGCCGAGACTCTGCACTGATCTACTCCGCGACCTCGAAGCGCAGGCGCGCGGCGCCGAGGTTGATTTCGTCGCCCGAGTGCAACTGCACGCCGTGCGCGGCGCCGCGCGGGACTTCGAGCCGGCGGCCTTCGCGGAAGATGCTGGTTCCGCGCTGGCTGCCCGAGTCGTACAGGCGAAAACGGCCGGTCTCGGTGTCGTAGCGAATATAGGCGTGCTCGCGGGAGACGGTGGTCTCGGTATCGGCAAAGGCGACATCGTTGCGGCGGCGCAGGCCGTCTTTGTCGCCCATCACCTCTTTCATACGGCCGAGGTTCACGCGATTGGAGGAAATGGCGAGTTCGCGAGGCTCCGCTTCGCCACGGATGAGGGTGAGCTTCGCGTCCGGGCGCGTGGGCGGCTTGGCAGCGGCGGGCGCTGCGCCACGGCGCGAGTAATAGACGTCGAACGGGTGCTCGGAAAACGCAAGAACCGGGTCTTCGATGGCCGCGACCGTGATGCCGAGCGTGGCAGGGATGGTGCAGCCGGCCTCGGCCAGCAGCTCACGGATCTCATGGTCCATGTCTTCGCCGAATGCAGCCTCGAGGTAACGCGCCCGCTCGGCATCCTCGCCGGCTACGCGGATGGAAATGCTGTCGAATGGAAAGATGCTCCGGCCTTCACCCGCGGGCTCGATGTGATCGCGCACGTCTTCGAGAATGTCGCGCCGAATCTCGAGCAACTCGCGCGAGTGCGCGGGTCCGGAAGCGCGCGAAGTCCAGCCGCGGACCTTACCGGCAATCCACTTGTCCAACTGATCGAGTGACTTCATATGATCCCGAGCTGCCGCGCGGCGGCCACGATCTCACCGGCGATGGGGGCCGCCGCCGTTCCACCATATTCGCCGTTTTCCACCAGCACGGCAAAGGCGATCTGCCGGCCTGTCTTGCCGCCGTAAGGCGCAAAGCCGATGAACCACGCGTGCGAGGGCTGCTTCGCCAGCTCAGCCGTGCCGGTCTTACCGGCGATGGGAATCGCCGAGCCCGAGAGCACGCGCCCGGTGCCGGAAGTGACCACGCCGCGCATATAGCCCGCGATCTCCGTCGCCAGCGAGGGAGCCAGCAGGGCCTCGGGCGGGCGCACACGGGCGTTCGTTTCATCGACGATCCAGCGGCCCTGCGGAGCTTTGCCGCCGGCGGCGATCGTGGCGGCAACGCGCGCCATCTGAAATGGCGAGGCAACCACCTGGCCCTGACCGTAGGAAGCCTGCGGAAGGAAGTCGTGCAGCTTTTTCGCGGTGTTGGGCTGGGCGATGGCGATGCCCAGGCGCGAGGCCGTATCGTAAAGCATATCCGCGCCGACGCTGTTGGCCCCGAGCTGCGCGAAGTATGCATTACAGGAGACGACGATGCCGCGCTGGAGGTCCACCGAACCGTGCGGCTGGGTATCTTTGATGTCGTCGCGAATCTCGCGATGCCAGACCATGTTGCCGATGCGGCCATCGGGCATGCGCAGGCATTCGTATCGCTGCTGCGCCAGCGCCGGGTCTTTGCGCAGCGCGGCGATCGCGGTCACGATCTTGAAGGACGACCCCGGTGGATACAGGCCGAAGCGCGCGCGATCGAGCAGGTCTTCGGAAGGCATCGGAGCGGTGGGGCTGTTCTGGAGCGGCTCGAGTTCCGACGTCGACGGCCATGGATAACTGACGGCCGCCAGCAGATTGCCGGTGTCGGGATCGAGCACCACCACAGCGCCTTTCCGCTTACCGAGCTTGATGAGATGGGTTTGGAGAATCTGTGCGGCCCGCATCTGGAGGGCGGCGTCGATGGACATGTGGACATCGCGGGGGCGCGCCAAAATGGCCTTGACCTGCGGATTGTCCGGCTGCCAGCGATGGCGCAGCAGCGGAATGAGGGCGCTGTAATCGCGGCGCACGCGCGCGGTGATGCGGCCGGTTTGCGGATCGCGGCTCTCCTCCAACTCGGCGACGTCGTCATAGCCCTGGAGTCGGATGCGCGACGCGCTCTCCTGGAAGGCCGTGTTCGTGGCTCCCTGCTTCAGCCGCGAGCGGGAATCGCCGAGCAGATAGAACATGGGGCCGCCCAGCGGATACCAGCGCGTGTCCTGCGCCGGGGCGGTTTGGTCCAGCGAAACGCCGAGCTTCTGGTAATCGGCGCGATGCTGCTCCAGCAGCGCGCGATTGCTGGTGGCCAACGGCAGGCCGGTACGGTCGAAAATGGTCCCTTTCGGGACGGTCCGCGCGATCTCCACCAGCCTGGGGTTGTATTCGTAGCGGCGGACGCCGTCGGCCTGCATGACCAGGCTGCCGCGCACGAGGATGTTGTCGGCGCGGACGATCTGCACCCACGCGAATCGCCCGATGACGATGATCGCGGCGGCGCCGAGCACGGCCATGAGCGCGGTGGTCGCCGTGCCGAAGTTCGCGTCCTGATCGCGGCGCCTGGCGCGAGCCGACACCGAGAGAATCATCGCGAAGAGCACGAAATTCGCCACCATGGAGGTGCGGCCGTAGCTGAGAAACGGAGAGACCACGCCGGATAACGGAATCAGGTCGAGCAGTCCACCGGTGATGAGCAGGATCTGGTACGCGACGATGAGCGCCAGGCCCACTACGAGAAAGAACGAATATGTTCCCGGAGCGCTGAGCGCGATGCGCAGGCTGCGGTACAGCAGGACGGCGTACAGCAGGTAGAGCGCGAGAATACCGATGAAGCCCGCCTGCTCGCCCAGCGCGGAAACGATGAGATCGGTATGCGCGGCCGGCACGGTTTCCGGGTCGCCGAGACCGAAGCCCGTGCCGGTGGCCCCGCCGGTGGAGAGCGCCCACAGCGAATCGGCCACCTGATCGCCGCCGCGAACAGTGTTATCCCAGGGCGATTTCCACATCTTCACGCGCTCGGTTACGGTATGCGGATAGCCGATCACGTAACCGCCCACGAATCCCAGAATGATGACGGCCAGCCCCGCCGAGGCCAGCAGCACGCGATTGCGGGCGATGCTGTACATGGTGAGAAACAGGCAGCCGATCACCAGCGCCGGTCCCAGATCGCTGAGCCAGAAAAACAGAGCAATGGAAAGGGCCACGCCCACCAACACGGGCAGCACGTAATCGAGCCGTGGAACGTTGAGAGGGCCGGCCCGCTCGACCAGGGCGCCATGGCGTTGCCGAAGCTGGCGCAGCGCGTCCCAGTTCTGCGCGAAGTACCCGGCAAGAAAGAGCACGAAAAGGATGCGGATGATCTCCACCGGCTGAAAGAAGAACAGGTTTACCCGGGCGTCGCTTCCGCCTGGCCCGCTGCCGAACACGCCAAGGGCTATGGCCAGCAGCAGCCCAGCCACGAGCGGTACGAAGCTAAGGCGGCTGAAGTGGCGCTCGTAATCGATGACGCTGAACAGCGCCAGCCCGATGCAGCCAGCGATAACGCCCTGCGCGAAGTCGCTGAACATGAGCGTGTCGCGCAGCGGGTCGCGCAGGCTGATCATCAGGATCAGGCCGACGCCGGCGAGCAGATGCATGATGGGGAGGAACAGCTGGTCGCCCGCGAATGCACGAGCGCGCCAGAACAGATGTACGGCGTAGAAACCCAGAAAGAACAGGGCGCACCAGATCATGACGGATCGGCGGAACGCGGTCAGCCCACGAACGCGGAGCGCAGGCTTCAGGATGCTGAATTCGGCGGGCGTCAGGAGTGCGATGGAGAGCGGGCGCGCTCGGCCGGGATGGGCCTCCTGCCGTTGCCGCGCGTCCTGCATGCGTTTCGGGAACGAATCGAGGCCGCGCCGCAGTTCGTCTTCGTGAACACGGATGCGGGCGATGGCGCCGACGTTATCGAAGCGCTCGCCGCGGCGGATCGCTTCATAAATGCGATCGGCGACGAACTCCTGGTCGGCGGGGGAGGGAATCATGCCCAGCAGCGGGATCAACTGCTGCGGGCCGGTGAGGGTGTTCAGATCGAGGGCGGTCTTCTGATCAGCAGCGGCTGCGCGCGTTTTGGCGGCGTACACCAGATACAACCCGCAGGCCACAACGACGGAAGCCATGAGGAGCCAGATCAGCTCCGCGCGGCGGGACACAGTGCGCGCCCTTTCTTCTCGCGCGCGGCGTTCGACCGCGCGGGCGGCGATCTCCTCTCGCGAGACCTTCACGGCGTAGCTATGCCTCCCTGCATCGCACTCAGGCGCTGCTCGACGCGCTGCTGCCCCTGGATGGCCTGCAACTGATTCCGCGCGCTGTCGCCGTAGAGGCCGGCCTGCTGGTAGAGGTCCTGCGCCTTGACGTAGTCGCGCCGCGCTTCCTCGAGATAGTTGCGCTCCTGATCCGGCGACTGGGTGAACCCGCGCGACTCGCGCCAGACGCGGTCGCCGAGCCTGCGATACCCGTCGGCAAGCTGCGCGCGCTCGCGGCGTCCTTCCGGATGGCCGTAGTCGTCAGCCTTCCTCAGGGCCTCCTCCGCCTTGTCCATATCGTTGAGGTCATAGGAGTAGATACGAGCTAAACCGAGGTAAGGGTCGGGCGATTTTCTCATCAGCGCGGCGGCCTCTTCGAATTTCTGGACCGCCTCACCCAGGCGTTTCTGCCGCGCGACACCGTGGAGTCCGCCGGCGGTGATACGGTCGATGTGGCCTTCGCAAAGGCGGAGGCGGCCCTTGACGGCGTTGTCATCGGGATCGAGCTCGAGGGCGCGCGACAGCAGATTGCGCGCCTGCTGCCACTGGCCGATATAGACGGCGGGGGCATCCTCGTTCCGATACTCGTTGATGGTGCTGTCGGCGGCGGCGATGAGCTGCTTCTTCAGCGCGCTGCGGGCGCCCCACAACGTGCCGGGCAGGGAAGCGTGTTTGGAGATGTTCTGGTATCGCGTCCAGGCGTCGTCGAGATTGCTGACCCGCTCGGCCTGGAGATCGGTCTTGAGCTGCTGGGCGTTGCTCCAGACGTGATACTGGAAGGCCATGTAGCCGAGCAGCAGCACGCAGACGACGGCCACGATGGCCATGCAGCTCACCAGGCGCTGTCCGCGCCGGCGGCGGATGACGGAGATGCCCGCGGCCGACCTGCCGGTCGACTCACCGACAGCAACGGGCTGCCGGAGCGGCGCTTCAGGGCTGCGGGCCGTGGCGTCCGAGCCGGGCGCCGGCGCGGCCGAACGCGTTGTGGCATCCTCATCGCCCAGTGGCGCCGTGGTCCGGACCGTGGCATCGGCGTCGTACGGCGGCGGTTCGGCAATCGGCTCGCCGCGCTGCCAGCGAACGATATCGTCGCGCACCTCCCGCGCTGTCGGATATCTGCGCGCCGGATCGCGCGCCAGCATGCGCATTACGATCAAGCGGAGCGGCTCGGGACAGATGGCGGGAAGAGGAGGCGGCGGCTCGCTGGACCGAATGCGCCGCTCCAGCCGCTCTTTGGTGGGCTCGTCGAAGGGGAGGCGGCCGGAGAGCATCTGGTAAAGCAGGACACCGACGGACCACAGGTCCGACTGCGCGTCCATATTCTGCGTTTCGAGCCGCTCCGGCGAGCAGTAGGCCGTGCTGGCGAACACGTTCATGGTGTAGCGGCGTGTCTGCGACAGCGCTTTGGCGATGCCAAAATCGAGAACCTTGACGTGGTTCTGCGAATTGAGACGGATGTTGCGCGGCTTGAGGTCGCCGTGAATGACCCCGACGAACTGCTTATCGCCGATGGTGGTGGTGAACGAGCCCAGGTTCTCCAGCATTTCGCAGAGCTCGCGCGCCACCATTGCGGCAAGGCCGGGATTAGCGGGGCCGCGGGCGAGAATGGCGGAGAGATCCTCACCTTCGATGTAGGCCATCTCGATGAAGAGATCGCCGTTGATCTCGCCGTAGCGGTTGACCGGCGTGACCCGCGCGTCCACCCCGCTGAGGCGCTTCTGGAGCTCGGCGCCGAGGCGCTCGGCATCGAGGACTTCCTGATCCTCGCGCTCGGGTCCCTTGTAGACGATCTTGACCGCGACCTCGCGGCGCGCCTCGTCATCGCGGGCCAGATACACTTCGCCCATGGCGCCCCGGCCGAGCATGCGGATGATGCGGTAACGCCCGTAGCGGTCGCCCGGATTCACTTACTTCCTCTGTCCGGCGGAATCACGCGCACCGGAGAAGGCGCGCGGCGGCGCAGCGGCGCGGGGGGCGTAATGAAGTAATTGCGCGCGGCGGCGACCGGGTCGGCCTGGGAAAGCCAGATCGCCTCGGCGCCGTTGCCGGCGAAAACGTTGCCTTCGATTTGCGGCCGAAGCTGCGAGCGCACCAGCAGGCCGGGCCGCAGCGCGGCGGGCTGCGTTCCGTTGTTCGCAATGGCGTTGTTTTCGATGGACGGCATGGCCGCATCGGCGACCACGATGCCAGGGCCAGTGTTCCGTTCGATGGTGCAGCCTATAATCGCGCCACGCGAGTTGCCGCTGAATTCGACCCCGGCGGCGGGAGAGCCGCTGATGGTGTCGTGGCTGAGCAGCACATCGCTGTTCATGATGCGCACCGGCCCATGGAGCTGGAAGCCTTCGAGGCGCGCCTGGCGAATGCCGGAGGCGGTGACCGGGCCTTCGATGATGGCCTGCTGCGGATGTCGCGCGATCAGGTCGATGCCGTCGCGCAGCGTGACAGCTTCCCTGTAGGTTCCGGAATCGACGGAAACGGTGTCGCCGGCGCGCGCGGTGGCGAGTGCGGTGGAGATGGAGGAGTTCGGGGCGACGATGAGGACGCGGGGCGCGGGGATTATGGGTTTTGTGAGAAGGAACCGCTGAATGGCAATGCCAGGGAGGAGG
>DASRCB010000024.1:0-21075 GCA_035653295.1 Bryobacteraceae bacterium | reverse complement strand
GAATCGTCCGTTTGTATCACTTGCCTGCGTGGCGGTGACGTGCATAAGGTTCACGGCCTCATGTATCCGGGGCGATCGGGCGGAGCTGCTAAGGGCCGATCTGGCCGTTTCCGCAGCAAGGAGCTGGCGGATGCGGCTGCGGACCATCGGGCATCCGTTTAACGCAACGGCCCAGCCTGGCGACGAGTGGATGGTAGTTGAGGCGATACCGCCGAACCGCGAGCACGGCTGGCAGCACCTGGACCGGAGAATCACTATAGGCCCGATGGAGCAAAGGACATGCTGGGTGACGTCGAATACCTCAGGATTGGGGATGATCGTTACTTCCGCGGCGATGCAATATTCGGCCACGCAGCCGCACCCCAATGGACGAGACTGAGTCCGCGCGACCGGCCACCGCTCGATGGCTTCTACGAATTGAGCCTTCATCTGACGAATCCGCGAACAATCGGTTATAGCTTCGATTCGATACAGACAAGTCTCTACGAGCAGTACCGCCGCGTACAGATGCGTCCGACTGGGCTGAAGGCTTACACGGGACATCCGTGCCAGGAATGGGCATACGACTGGTACGCGAAGGACCTGCCTATGCACGACACCCTCTGCATACGCACGACCGACCACCTGCCATATCACTTGACTGTGAGTGGAGGGTGGGCGGAGGCAACATACGAGTGGAATCCAGAGGTTTCAATTGAAGCGCCGACAGGTGCGTTCTGAAACATCCCACATGCCAGCGCGGGAGATTGGCGCCGCTGTAGACTCGGGCTGCCCGACGCGATGACACTCCGAGCGGTTGCGTAAAAGACGGGAAACGGCCATGCGGATCGACCGCCGGCGGCATGATGGAAGTCGACACTCTGAAGCAGACAATAATGGAGCCAGGCGGCCAGGACCATGAACCCAGATCTGCAATGGCGCATGGAAACAGGCTGGTATCTGAAGGGAGCCACGCTTCGAAAAGCGAAGTGGAGAAAGCGAAACGCCGATTGGGATCACGACCACTGCTCATGCTGTTGGGCGAAATTCGCTGAATGGGACGGCCCCGAGATTCTCCACGAAGGCTACACTACGACAGAGCAGCATCCACCTGGCGTTGGCTACCATTGGGTTTGCGAACAATGCTTTGACGATTTGAGATCGGAGATGCAGTGGCAAGTTGAGGGCGCCAACTAAATGGCGTTTCAAGCACGACTCTTTTATATTCTTAGGCCCGCGCATTTACTGCAACCCAGTCGCTCTAACCGGCTGACCTAACCGCCCCGACTTTCACAGCGCTGTTGCGTCGATCCTTGGGCTCTCTCGGCTCGGTGGCGTCCAGTTCCCCCGCATGGCGCCTTCCAGCACCACGTCGATCAGATGCGCCGCCGTGCGACGCAAATCGCCGGCCGGAGGCAGCGCCGTCAGATTACTCTCGTTCGGCAGCAGAGCGCTGGTGGCAACCAGCAGCGTTCTCGCCATGGGCTCCGGGTCGGCCCAGAACAGCACCCCGGCGCGCTGGCCTTCCGCCAGCAGCCGCTCCAAAATGCGCGCCTCGTTTTCCACGTACACCGGCCCGCGCCGCCGCAGCGCCAGCAGCAGAGCCTCGCGCATGTGCTCCAGATGCGCACGCCATGGGCGCAGCATGTCAAACCGAAACAGCACGCGCGTTAGCAGGAATTCCCGCACACGGGCCGGCACGGGCTCCTTCGCCCGCGCGATCCCGCTCAGCAGCGCGATCATCGATTCGCCGAGGCGATCCAGATGCGCCACCAGCACGCTCTCTTTGCTCACGAACACTTTGCGCAGCGCCTCTTCATTCACGCCCGCGCGCGCCGCGAGCGAGCTCATGGTCATCTCGCGATAACCTCTTTCTACTATCTCGTCGTGCACGGCGGCGAGAACCAGAGAACGAATCATCGCAGCCCCGGACACGGTATCGACTGTTACACAGTTCATCATGAAGACAAGGCCTCGAACACTAATCAAGACGAGCGACGAGGCCCAGTCGTCTTCATGATTCAGTGAGGAATTGCAAAGATTCCTGAATCCAGGAACTCGGGTGTGAACTGATGCGTATCTCTGATGCAGAAAGTTCACACCGGGTTTGCGCGCCACCATGCGCCGATGATGGCGAGCGCGGCGATGACCGCCGTTTCGGTGCGCAGGATCGTGTGCCCAAGCGACGCCGAGCGCCATCCCGCTTCGTGAATGGCGGCGCGCTCACGTTCGGTCCAGCCGCCCTCCGGTCCGGCCAGTATTGACACGCGGTCGCTCGCGTGCACGTCGCGCGGCAACACGCCCAGCAGCGGCGGCGCGCCGGGAGCTTCGTCCAGCATGACGCGGGCGCGCGCCTCATTCGACAGAACACTCGCGAGTGCCGGCGCCAGCTCGATCAGCGGCAGCCGTGAGCGCCGCGATTGTTCGCTGGCCTCCCTCGCGATCCGTTCCCATCGCTGGCGGCGCTTCTCCGCTGCGCGCTCCAGCCCTTTCTCGCTGCGCTCGGCGGGAAACAAAACGATCCGCGCGGCGCCGAGCTCCGTCGCTTTCTCCACCAGCAGTTCGATTCGCTCGAACTTCACCAGCGCGACGCAGACGTTCACTTCCACCAGCGCAGGCTGCGACTCGAGTTCTTCCAGCACCGCGAACGTGACCAGATCCTTTCGCGCCTGCTCCACTTCGGCCAGCCACACGCCGCGATTGTCGGCAATCTCGTATTTCTGTCCCGCTTCGACCCGCAGCACGCGCGTCAGATGATGCGCCTCGTCGCCACCGATGAACGCTCGCCCCCGGCTCACCTCATCCACGAAGAAGCGCCGCCTGGCCATGTACGATAATGTACGCTTCATGATCGCGTTCCTGCGCGGCAGGCTGCTGGAGAAACATCCCAATCAGGCCATCGTCGACACCGGCGGAGTCGGCTACGACGTAACCATCCCGGTGTCCACATTCTCATCGCTGGGCGATACGGGGACCGAGGTGCGGCTGCGCATCCATACCTATGTGCGTGAAGACGCGCTGCAGTTGTTCGGCTTCCTTACCGCCGAGGAGAAGGCCGTTTTCGAGCGCCTGATTTCCGTGAGCGGCATCGGCCCGAAGCTGGCCATCACCGTGCTTTCGGGCCTCCCCACAACCGATCTGGTGAGCGCCATTCGCGAAGGCCGCGTGGAGCAACTGGTGCGCATCCCGGGCGTCGGCAAAAAGACCGCCGAGCGCATGGTGCTGGAGCTGAAAGACAAGATGGACATGGTTCCCGCCTCGCCGCGCGCGGCCACTGCTGCCGCCGCCGCGGAAACCTTCAGCGGCGTGGATCAGGATGTGCTTTCCGCGCTGCTCAATCTGGGCTGCCAGCGCGCCGTCGCCGAAGCCGCGGTGAAAAAAGCTAAAACATCCGCGACATCGAATGATTTCGAGCCGCTGTTCCGGCGCGCGCTGGAGCTGGTGCGATAACCTGAATGTCGATGCACGACCGGGGCATCGTTTCCGCCTCCGTTCAGGATGACGAACGCCAGTTCGAGGCCGCGCTGCGCCCCACCCGCCTCGCCGATTTCACCGGCCAGTCGCGGCTGAAGGAGAACCTCTCCATCGCGATCGAAGCCGCGAAACGCCGCGGCGAGGCCATGGATCACGTCCTGCTCTACGGCCCCCCGGGGCTGGGCAAGACGACGCTGGCAACGATCATTGCCGCCGAGCTCGGTGTGGAGTTCGACGCCACGGCGGCGCCGGTGCTGCAGAAAAAGCTGGACCTCACCGGTGTCCTGACGGGCATCAGGGCCCGCCAGGTCTTCTTCATCGACGAAGTCCACCGCCTGCCCGCCGACGTGGAGGAAATCCTGTACTCCGCGCTCGAGGATTTCCGCATGGACATCCTGATCGGCACGGGGCCGGGCGCCCGCACGCATTCCATTTCACTGCCGCGCTTCACCGGCATCGGCGCTACCACCCGGCAGGGCCTCGTCAGCGCGCCGCTGCGGGGCCGCTTTGGCCTGGTGCTGCGGCTGAATCATTACGACGAGGCGGAGCTGACCAGCATCGTGCTCCGCTCCGCGCGCCTGCTGGACGTGACCATCGACGCGGAGGGCGCGGCCGAGATCGCGCGCCGCAGCCGGGGCACTCCGCGCATCGCCAACCGGCTGCTGCGTCGGGTCCGCGATTACGCCCAGGTCCGTGCCGACGGGCACATCGATCGGCAGGTGGCCATCACCGCGCTGGACATGCTCGAAGTCGACCGCTTCGGCCTCGACGAAATCGACCAGAAGATCATGACCACGCTGCTGGAGAAATACAGCGGCGGGCCCGTAGGCGTCAACACCATCGCGGCGTCGATCGACGAGGAGCCGGCCACCATTGAAGAAGTCTACGAGCCATACCTGATCCAGCTCGGCTTCATCGACCGTACGCCGCGCGGCCGTGTGGGAACCGAGCGCGCCTTCCAGTATTTCGGCCTGCATCCGGCGGGGCGGCGCAGCGCCGCGCAAAACCTGCTCTTCTGAGGCCGTGCACACGGCGTACCTTTCGCTCGGTTCCAACCTCGGCGGCCGCCCGGCGATTCTCCAAGGCGCTTTGAGTCTGCTGCGGCAGCGCGGGGTCAACATCGTGCGTGTGTCGTCGATGTGGGAGACCGCTCCGCAGGACGTGGAGCGCCAGCCGTGGTTCCTGAACCTGGTTGCGGAAGCGGAAACGGCACTGTTTCCAAGGCAGCTGCTGCACGAAATCCACCGCATCGAGAAGGAGCTCGGACGGCGCCGGCTTCGGCCGAAGGGGCCGCGCACCATCGACATCGACATCCTGCTGTTCGGGAATTTCGTCATGAACACGGAGGAACTCGAGATCCCGCATCCCCGTATGGCGCAGCGCCGTTTCGTTCTCGCGCCCCTTGCCGAACTCGCCCCCGATCTGAAACACCCCGTCACCCGGGCGACGGTCCGGGAGATGCTGGCGGAAGTGAAGGACCAGCCTGCGCGAAGGATCGGCGCGTGAGGCGGGCTTATCATAACGCGCCGGTTGCCTAAGACCCTTCCTGCGACAGCAGCACCACCGCGGCCAGCGCCAGCGCAATACCCACGATCTGCCTCCCCGAAACCTTCTCACCGAGGAAGAGCCACGCGCCGGCGATGGTCACCAGCGGATATAAATTGATGATCGGGATCACGACCGACGCCTTGCCGCCCTGCTTCAGCGCCGCGAAACTGGTGAGCACACCCAGTCCGTTGAGCAGTCCGCCGGCCGCGGCCAGCGCCACGAGCCCGCCGGTCAGTTCCCGCCACGGCAGCGGAACGAACACCACCACCAAAGCGGATAATGCGCACATCGCGACGCCGAACCAGACGAATGACATCTCGAAGGAGATATGATTCGTGCTCAGCTTCTGAGTTACTCCGGTGATACCGAATAACAGGAGCGTGATGAGCGAAAGCCAGAACCAGACATACATGCTCACACACTCAGTAAGTAAATCGAAACCAGAGCCAGTATCACGCCCATGCCCTGCAGCCGGTTCAGCTTCTCCCTGAGCAGCATGAAAGCAAGCACCACGGTTACCAGGGGCGCGAGCCCGGCCAGCGGGACAACAACCGACGCATTTCCGCCGCGCGCCAGAGCCAGGTACAGCGTGATATTGCCCACGCCGCCCAGCACGCCCGTAAGTAATGCGTACGCGGCGCCGGCCCGCGCGCTCCCGCTCACCTGCCGCAGGTTCTTCCAGAAAAAGATCCACAGCATCAGCGGTAGCAGGCCGATGGAGAACAGCGCCTGATTCATCCATGGCGAGATGCGATCGACAATGATTTTGGACTCCAGCCCCCAGGAGCCCCACAGCAACACTGTGGCGATGGACAGCAGCATCCACGAAGCGCGGCCGACCCTCATCGGTACCGCACCTCGATCCTCATGGGCGCGGCGCTCGCCGGCAGTTCCACAGCTTCGAGCGCGCGGTCGATCTTCGTCCAGGGCTTCCCGTCAAGGGTCACGCTCTGAATGCGTCCTGACGGCGGCCGGACGACAAGCCACGCAGTCTTCGGCGCGCGGACATTCGGCAGAGTAACTTCCCCTTCGATCACGCCGGTTTCGCTGCCCGCATGCAGGTTGTAACTTACCGGGCCGAAGAAGGTCTGCAGACGATCCACGCGAATGCCGTCGCTGGAGGCCAGCCAGCGCCGCGGCGCTCCGGGGGCCAGCCACAGCGTGTCCCCGTCTTCGAGCGCGAGGGTGTCGCGCAGCCGGTGCGTGAAACGCGCCTCATCCGGCGTCTTGTAGAAGGGCCCGCTGCCGTGCCGCCACTGATGAAACTCTTCCGTGAACACATTCACCTGGGGATAAAAACACGCGACAAAGTCGTTATACAGATCGCGAATGGCCGCCGATGTCTCATGCAGGCGCAGATACGCGGGAACCGGATTCACCAGGTTCGCCTGAAATACCATGCCGCCCTGGCTGAACCAGTAACGATCGTCGGTCATGCCGTGCACATTCATGCCCATCCCGCTGCTGAGCGTCTCGTTATCTTCCCAGTCGTCCAGAATCCAGTTGGCGATCGGCTCGTGAACATCGAATACCCCAAGGAACAGGAACAGCACCGGGCCGCAGAGCGTGTCGCGGTCCGCTCCCAGGCGCATCAGGGGATTCACGTCCGCGGGCTGGCCGTAGCGCTGGTAATAGTCGCGGCGAATGGGACCGAAAATGCGAAACCGCCGGGTCGGCGTCACCGGCACATAAGGCTCGTAGGCGCCGTCCTGCATGCGGACCACCGGCGCGGACTCAATCGCGCGGCGAATGTCGTCGCGAATGTCCCGCAGGTAATCGTCAGCTTGCCGGCGCACGCGCTCCGCCTCAGGGCTGCCGATATCGGCCAGCGCCTCCGCCGTGCGCGCCATACCGGCCCAGGCATAAGCGTCGATCACGAACCAGTTGGCCCAGTCGGGATTGTCCTCCAGCTGGCAGGCCGGGAGCAATCCGTACCACCGCACCTTCTGGCCGTGAATATCGGTAATCTTGTTGGCCGCGCGCTGCTGCTCGATCCAGTCGATGGCCTTCTTCATGTGCGGCCAGGCGTGCTCCAGCCATTGCCGATCCCGCGTGTAAAGATAGTGCTGCGCCAGGGTCCACAGCACCGTCCCGTGATCGAGGCCGTAACCGGACATGGTGTAGTCGTATGTGTCGCTGATCTTTGCCCCGTGAAAGATCCCGTCTGGCGGACCCGTTTGCAGGCCGGGGAAGTTCCTGCTGCCCTGCAGGCGCATGATGGTCTCGAGAAACCGCGCCGCGTCATCCTTCTGTCCGAGCGTATCCAGCAGCAGCGCCTGATAACAGGCTTCGTTCCAGAACACGTCGTAGGCGTAGCTCGCCGCCGGCAGGATATACAGCCCGGTTCCCGGGTCCTTCGCCGCGCTGATGTGGATCTGCGCCACCACCGAACGCGTCAGATCGTTGAACTTCGGCTCGGGCACGCTGAAGCGCCTTCCGGCATCCACGAGATGCGTCCAGTACTGGACCACGCGCGCGCGCTCCGTGGCGTAGTCGAGCCGCTCCAGGTCGGCAGCATCGGCTGCCGATAAATCGGAGACAAACGGCACTTTCAGCACCAGTGCGCTCTCGCCGCCCGCCGGCACGCTGAAGCTGGCGCGAATGGCGCCGCCTTCCGCGCTCACGTTCCCGCCCTCTATCGCGGCACGAACCTGGGCGCCGGCTGAAACCAAATGCCCGTCCAGCGTCAGCGATTCGGCTGGATCGTCCGAAATCACGACATGCGCCGTGCCGCCCGCACCCGCGCTCCTCGCACTCAGCCTTAGCATGAGCACCGCGGAGGTCTCCTCATTCCGGCCCGGATCCTCCGGGGCCAGCGGACCGCGCAGCAGCGTGGCGAAAGCTTCCTCTGTGTAGTGCAGCCCCTCGCTGTCCCATTCCTGAATGCCGACCGGCAGACAACCATCCAGCTTGCGTATGGTCACCTTGTGGTCTTCGCGGTAATACGGCTTCTCGCCCGTGCCGATCTTCCAGGTGATGCGATCGCCACTCCACCGCAGGCGCGCCAGCTCGCGCCCTTTTGCCTTCGTGCCGGTCTTACTGATGAAAACGTTCCCGCCGATTTCGAAAGCGAATTTCTGCCAGCTCGAGTCCGCCGCCAGCGGCAGGTAAAGCTGGCCGGCCCATTCACGCTCCCAGGGATCCAGCGGAGGAATCTCGCGCGTGGCCCGCTCGTACGTCTGCTCCGGCTCCTGCCGTATCCGTTCACGGATCCTGCGGCCGACGGGCGCCGCGGCGCCGGGATGATCCATGTCCGTAATGCGAACGCCGAAGGGTGGAATGACAATGGGCCCGCTCGCAAGATCGGACGTAGAGAAAGAAAAACGATGGGTCGCGGCGACGGTGATGACGGTCAGATCATGGGACCCGGGCAGCGACGGCTTCGCCGCGCCCACCTCGACGACGGCGCCGCCCTGGAAGGGCGTCACCGACGACAGCAAGCCGTTATAGACGCTGAAGCGCTCCTCGCCAAGCGTGCCGCCGACTCCCGCCACTTCGACGCGCAGGCGCAGGGATACGATCCCGGTGCCCGAGAAAGCCGCGATCCGCGAGACGTTGACCGGCGCTCCCGGCCACCTCACCCGCACTTTGAGCGTCCGCCTGTAAGCAACGCCAGGCAGCCGGTCGGCGCGCGGGTTCTCCTCGGTTTCCAGCGGCCGGAAATCATAACGGCAGACGCTGCCCTCACAGCTCTCGCGGACGGCAGCCTTCAGCCATTTGCCCTGCCACGGATCGTCCATCGGATCCTCGATGCTGGGCATCTTCGGCGGGTCCCACGGCCAGCCGTTGTTCCAGTACTCGACAACAGCCCCGGTGGGCGCAGCTCCCTGGTACCGCACCAACAGTTCGCGGACATCGCGCTCCTCGTCCCATTCCAGCCCGAGATTGTCTGTGCGTCCCGCGGACGATGCGCCGGCGAGCCGGTGCGGAGCCGCCCCAGTCCAGCTGGACAACTGTGCGAAAGGGGCGATGTCCAGGTATTGCGCAGAATCGGCGCGCGCCGGATACGGCAGCAGCAGGACCGGCCACAGAAGGGTTACGCAGGTGTTCTTCGTGTACCTATTATTCATCAAGGATATGGTTACTAATGGAACACCGCCGACTCGCCGATAAGGTGAGTCGGATGCCTCGGCGTGTCACCATCGCTGTCGGTTTTGCCCTGCTGCTGGCCCTCGTGGCTGTGCCCCTCTGGCTCTGCCGCGATCAGCCCCTGCTGGGTGACAACTACGACGACGCCGTGTACTGGAGCAGCGCCCGGTCGCTCGCCACCGGTAGCGGCTACCGCGTTCCGACACTGCCCGGCGATCCGTGGCAGGTGAAATACCCGCCGCTGTACCCGCTTTATTTGTCGCTGGCCTGGCGCGCGGATCCGCAGTTCCCGCACAACCTGCCCCTCGCGACAGCGCTGCAGGCTGTCCTGCTGCCGCTTGCCGCCGTGCTTCTGCTGCTCGCCTTGCGGACCGTCGGCTGCGGTCGGGCGAAATCATTCCTGCTCACCGCGCTGATGCTGGGCAGCATCAGCTTCGCCCTGTCCGGAGTGATCCTCTTCTCCGAGCCTCTGTTCCTTTGTTTGTTCCTCGGATCGATTGTGGCCATGGAACGGGCCATGGCCAGCCCAGGCCCGGCAAGCCGCTGGTGGGCGATCGCCGGAGGAATTCTGGCTGGCGCCGCATATCTGACCCGTACCGCCGGACTTCCACTCCTCGTTGCCGCGCCGTTATGGTGCATCCTGAGGCGTCGATACGACGCCGCCATGCGCTTCCTGCTCATGGCCCTTCCGGCGGGCGCAGCGTGGCATTACTGGGCGGCCCTGCATGTGAAGGCCAGCGACGGAGGTTACCTGCGGGAGTATCTCACCCTGATCGCGACCAATGGCTTCATCGGTAACCTGCTCATCCAGCTTGGAGCGCTGTCCGCCGCCGTAGCCGGGAACCTTGTCTCCGGAGTCATGAATATCCTGGGCGGAACGCCCCTGCAGCACGTATTCCTCATCGCGGCCACAGCGGGATGTATCCGGCTGGGACGGCGTCGCGGATGGCCGCTCTATCTGGTCGTCACTGCGCTGTACATCCCCATGCTGGTTCTGTGGACCTATCACAATCTCGATCGCCTGATCCTGCCCGTCTGGCCTGTGCTGCTCGCCGGCATCGCGGAGGAGGCGGAGCATTGCGCTCGTTTGATGGCCACGGGCATCGCTCGGCACAGGCCGCGGCTGGCGCCTGCGCCGCGTTGGCTGTTTGCGGCCGCCGCCATGGTGGTCCTGATCTGGAATGTGCAGGCCGGCTGGAGCGAGCTGTCAGCTGTAGTGAGCCTCAGGCGCGCGCAGCGTCCGAAACAACTCGAGGCCTTCTCCTGGATTCGGTCGCATGCGCATTCCGGGGATGTCCTGCTGGCCTGGAAGGACGGCCTCAGCTCCATGTACACCGGCGTGCCGGCGTCTCGAGCGGCATTCTCCGCGCTGATGCCCCGGTCCGCTGAAGACAAGGCTCTCGGTGAGCCCCTGTCCGCCATGCCGCCGCAATACGATCGCGCGCTGTTGCTTCTTTTCGCCTCGGATCTCGAGGGCGCCGATGAAAGAACGCGCCTTAACTCACTGAAGGCGCTGGCCGCGCGTGTTGCCGGCGCTCGTCAGGAATATGCTTCCGGCGCGGCGCTCGTCTACAGCGTGCCGCGTCCGGTCAGCCCCGCGGGCGCAGTTCTTCGTTCGGGATTGACACGTCCTTAGCGTGCCGCCACAGCCGCTCCAGGTCGTAATACTCGCGGGCCTGCTTTGAAAAGATGTGGACAATGTAGTCGCCGTAGTCGGCCAGCACCCATTCGGCGTTCTCGACGCCCTCCAGGCTGATCGGCCGATCTCCGCGGCGCTTGAGCTGCACTTCCACTTCCTCGGCGATGGCCTGGATCTGCCGCGCGTTCGCGCCGGTGCAGATCACGAAGAAATCAGTGAATGAGGTGACGTCCCGAAGGTCGAGCACACGAATATCGCTGGCCTTCTTCGACTCCGCCGCGCGGACGGCGCTCAGCCACATGGGGTCCGCATTTTCAACGATTTCGGCTTCGTGTTGCTGTTCAGACCAGGCGTTCGGGGCAGCGTGGGGAGGGATCTTCTCTGCGGTCGTGCTTCGTTCCCGGATAAGCAATACTCCTTATCCAATGGTACAATGACAATAAGCGATGCGACAATTCCGGGCCTGTTTTCTTGCGTTTGCGGCGATTCCCGCCTTCGCTCAGGCCGCTGCCGACAAACTCGCAACCGAGCAGCTCGATTTGGCCAACCAGGAAACCGCGCGGATCTCGTCCCTGGTTGACGCCGGAGCCCTCCCCCGGACGCGCCTCGCTCAGGCCCAGGACCAGCTCGCCGACCTGCAGGACCAACTCGTTATCCAGCATACGCTTTACGGCCCCAGCACCGTCGAGAACCTCAGTGAAAAGGATGCCCAGGACATGGTCGCGGCCGCCCAGCGCCGCGTCGATCGTGAGAACGCACGAATTGCCGATACCCAAAAGCTGATCGACACCGGCATCGTGGCGCGGAACGCCCTCGAACCGCTGCGGCAGGAACTCAGCCTCCGGCAGACCACGCTGGACCTCGCCAACGCGCGAGCGCAACTGCTCAGGGAACTTGTGGCCAGCGCGCATCTGGAGACCGGCGCAACTCCCGGCGCTACGCCTTTCAGCGGCGTCGAGGAGCACTTCAACGGCAAGGGCACGCTGACCGCCGCCGATATCCGCGGGATTGAGACTGCCTTTTCAAAGCAGTTCCTGCATCCGCTGCCCATCAGCGCTTTCGGCGAGACGGCAGTGCACCGCGCCCTTGGCTTCGACCATCGCGGCCGCGTCGATGTGGCCCTCAGCCCCGACCAGAAGGAAGGCGAGTGGCTGCGGCAATACCTGGAAGCGAAGAATATCCCGTTTTACGCCTTCCGCGCGGCGGTTGCCGGCAAGGCCACCGGCGCGCACATCCACATTGGACCCGGCAGCACACGCCTGCGCAGGCCCGCGGTTGAAGCCGACTAATCACAGCGCGCCCAGGCGCGTCCTCATCACCGAAGAGCAGATTGGCCGCAGGGTTCGCGAGCTCGCGGCGCAGATCTCAGCTGATTTTCCGGAAGGGCCGCTGTACCTGATCGGTATCCTGAAAGGCTCTTTCGTCTTCCTCGCCGACCTGGCGCGCGCCGTCACCACGCCCTGCCGTGTGGAGTTCATGGGCATCTCCAGCTACGGCCAGAACAAAACCACCTCCGGCCAGGTGCGGGTCACTAAAGACCTCGACGTGTCCATCGAAGGGCGCGACGTGCTGGTGGTGGAAGACATTGTCGACAGCGGGGTGACGCTCAGCTATCTCATTCGTGTGCTGGAACAGCGCCGGCCGCGATCTATCCATGTAGCGGCCATGCTCGACAAGCCCGACCGGCGGCAGCGGCCGGTGGTCATTGAATACGTCGGATTTACGATTCCGGACGAGTTCGTCGTCGGCTACGGGCTCGACTACGCAGAGGATTACCGCAACCTGCGCGACATTTGCGTGCTGGAGGACGTCAGCGTACCCCTATGAAGACGCCAATCGCGATAGCGGCGGCGCTGCTCGGCGTGGCCGGTCTGCATGCGGCGGACGCCTCCCGGTTCGCCGGCATATGGGTCATGCGGCTCGGCGAGCGCAACCTGTTCGTGTTGACGCTCGCGCAGGACAACGGCGCCTTTCGGGGCGCGTTCGATCGCCCGGCGAAACTGACCTCCACCGGTTCCATCTTCGCTGATATTTCCAGCGCCGTCCGCCGCGAAACCGTTCAGAATGCGCGCCTCGTCGGCGACGCTTTGCGCCTGACAATTACCAACGCCAATAATCCGAACGGCCGGGATGATTTCCTCATGACCCTGGCGGGCGATCGCGCCGAACTGCGCCCCGCCGACATTCCGCCTCAGATCGTCATACCGCCCTGGGTGTTTCAGCGAGCCTCATCCGAGGCCAAGGTCGCCACCGACTGGCAGCCAAACCGAGCATACACCGCAGGCGATTCCGACGCGCCGTCCACGGAAATGTCCGCCATCTACGACGAGGATCAGAAGGCGCGAATGGCGCCCACTATCGATTGGGCAATCGTCGATAAGGCGGATGCCGGGCGCCGCGAGCAGACCCGGAAACTGCTTGCCTCCGGCGCCCTGCATACCGGCGGCGACTTCGAGCATGCCGCGTTTATTTTCCAGCACGGAGGCTCGGCCGACGATTATCTGCTGGCCCATACTCTCGCCCTGATCGCGGTCTCGAAGGGCCAGCCCACGGCAATCTGGATCGCCGCGGCCACGCTCGACCGCTACCTCCAGACGATCGGGCGAAAGCAGGTCTACGGCACTCAGTTCCTGAAGAACGCGCAGCAGGAGTGGACTCAGGAACCCTACGATCGCACCCTGATCTCCGACCCCCTCCGACAGCAACTCGGAGTGTCGCCGCAGGCGCTACAGAGCAGGCAACTCGACGCTTATGAGGCGCAGAAATGAACCACCGTACGCTCGTCCTTGCCATTCTCGACGTTCGCAGCAGCTATTTGCAGGAACGGCAGGAGCCCGCCGAGCGCGAGACCCCGGACACGGTGCAATGGTGGGTCGGCCCCGACGCCACGTGGCTCATCAAGACCTTCGGCATCGACCACGACCTGCATCTGCACCACGTAACCGGCGGCGATGCGGAATCGTACGCCGAGCACACCCGCCAGGACTACGGCGACAAGATTCGGGCCATGTATACGCTGGACTTCCCGGATTATCAGGATGCGGACGCAGTCGCCGAGGTGTTGCGCCAGGCTGGCCTTCGCCCCGATCTGGAAATCAGCGAGCAGCACGGCTTCGCCTTCTGGAACCCCGATCGCGGCATCTATCGCACGCAATCCTACCCGGAAAAATAGCTTTCCGCTCCGGGCCGCAAGGCCTCGGCCTTCACCTCACAAATTGGGCCGAAAGATGTGGAAAATCATCAGCGAAATCCACCCCACCAGGGCCGACGCCGGGATGGTCAGAATCCACGCCCACATGATCCGCTGCGCGATTCCCCAGCGCACTGCTTTCACCCGCTGAATCGAACCCACGCCCGCGATCGCTCCGGCCGTAACGTGCGTGGTCGACACCGGCAGGTGCAAATACGTGGCAAACAGAATCGACATCGCCGCCGCCGATTCGGCGCAGAACCCGGTGCGCGGCTTCAGACGCGTCAGGCGCTTGCCCATGGTGTGCACGATGCGCCAGCCGCCGCTCAGAGTCCCCAGCGCGATCGCCGCGTGCGCGGCGAGAATCACCGGCACGGGAATCTCGAATTTCTTCAGGTACCCGGCCGTGACCAGCACGCCGGTGATGATGCCCATCGTTTTCTGCGCGTCGTTGGTGCCATGCGACCAGCTCAGCATGGCCGCCGAAAGCAGCTGGAGCCGACGAAACCAGTGATCCATGCGGCGCGGCGTGAAGTTCCGAAACAGCCAGTACACGATGATCATGAACAGGTAGGCCAGGATCATGCCCAGCAGCGGCGCGGCCACGATGAAGATCAGAGTCATGGTCCAGCCGGGGATCAGGATCGCCTCGCCGATGTGCATGAAGCCCCTGGTGTGGGCTACATGAGCCATCGCCGCGCCCGCGTAACCGCCCATCAGCGCGTGCGATGAACTGGTGGGCAAACCGAACCACCACGTGATCAGGTCCCAGGCGATGGCCCCGGTCAGCCCGGCCAGGATCACGTACGGCGTGACGTAGTGCAGGTTGACCATCCCCGCGCCTACCATCTTTGCCACCCCCGTTCCGAAGCTGAACGCCGCGACGAAATTGAAGAACGCGGCCCAGATCACCGCCTGGAGCGGCGTGAGCACGCGCGTGGAGACAACGGTGGCAATCGAGTTCGCCGCGTCGTGAAAGCCGTTGATGAAATCGAACACGAGCGCGACGGTGATGATCACTCCGACCAGCAGCAGGGTGGCGTTCATGGGGCCGGCTTTAGCTGTTCTTAACCACTACGTTCTGCAGCGCGTCGGCGACGTCTTCGCAGTAATCGGTGGTCTGCTCGAGCAGGTCGTAAACTTCTTTCAGCTTGATCAGACGAATGCAGTCTTTCTCGTTGCGGAACAGATCGCTGACGGCGTCGCGGCCGATCTGATCGGCCACCTCTTCGAGCCGGTTTACTTCGATGCACTGCGACAGCAGGGGCTCGCTGCGGCTGAGCGCCTGAAACGCCTGTTCCAGCGTCTTCGCGCAGGAGTGCACGATGCGGCATAACTCCACCACGGTGGCGGGAATCGGATCCACGCGGTAGGACACGATGCGGTGCGCCGATTCCTCGATGCCGTCGAGAATGTCATCCAGGTGCGAAGACAGCGAGTGGATGTCTTCGGGATCGAGCGGAGTAATGAAGGTCTGGTTCAGGCGGACGTAGATGTCGTGGATGATCTCGTCGCCCTGCTGTTCGAGCACGTTGATCTTGGCCGCCGCGGTGGCGAGCTGCGCGTTCCCTTTCTCCGCGCCCTGCAGCAGCAGCAGCGAGGATTCGACGATGACAGCGGCCTGATTCAGGAAAAGCTGATAGAACTGCTCGTCGCGGGGCAGCAATCGCATGCATCCAGTGTATATAAGCCCCATGGGCAGGGTCCGCGCCGCGCCAGGATAAAATCACGATCAATGTCACTTGTCGTTGTCGGCTCCATCGCATACGACGCGGTGGAAACGCCGCACGGGCGCGTCGACCGCATGCTCGGCGGCGCCTGCACCTACATCGCGCTCTCCGCCAGCTACTTCACCAAATGCCGGGTGGTTGCGGTGGTGGGCGAAGACTTCGCCCAGGAGGACGCCGACCTGCTCGCCGGCCGCGGCGTCGATCTGGAAGGGATGGAGCGAGCTCCGGGCAAAACGTTTTTCTGGTCGGGCGTTTATTCGCACGACATGAACGACCGCATGACCATGCGCACCGACCTGAACGTCTTCGCCGATTTCAATCCGAAGCTGCCCGAGAGCTACCGCACCGCGCCCTATCTGTTTCTGGGCAACATACAGCCCGAGCTGCAGCGCACGGTGCGCGCGCAGATGAACGGCCTGCGGCTGACCGGCGGCGACACCATGAACTACTGGATTCAGGATTTCCGCGAACAGCTGGTGGCCACCATCGCGGAATGGGACTTCCTGCTCATCAACGACAGCGAGGCGCGAATGCTCTCGGGCGAGCAGAACCTGCGCCGCGCCGCCAACGTCATTCTGGACATGGGTCCCAACACTGTGGTGATCAAGCGTGGCGAATATGGCGCCATGCTGTTCCGCCGCGATCAGTATTTCATCGTGCCAGGGTATCTTCTGGAGGAGGTCTTCGATCCTACGGGCGCCGGCGATTCCTTCGCCGGGGGCTTCATCGGATACCTGGCCGAGCGCGGCTGCGACCTCAAGAGCGGCCATGTCGACCGCCGCGACCTGGCGCGCGCGGTCATCTACGGTTCGGTGATGGGCAGCTACTGCTGCGAAAAATTCGGCGTGGACCGCTTCCGCTCTCTGACCCGCGACGACATCGAGCGCCGCTTCCGTGAGTTCCGCACCTTCACGGAGTTTTAGCGCCGCCGTAGCCGCGCTCATCGCGCTGAGCGCCGCCTTCGTCGTTCTCTGTTATTCGCACGGCTGGATTCTGTACTACGGCGACGCCCAGGCGCATCTGGACAACGCGCGCCGCATCATCGATTCCCGAACGCCTGGTTACTACCAGCTCGGCACGGTGTGGCTGCCGCTGCCGCACGTACTCATGCTGCCGCTGGTGTGGAACACGCGCCTGTGGCAGACCGGACTGGCGGGCGCCATCCCCGCTGCCGTGTGTTTCATAGCGGGTGGAATTTTCCTTTACCTCTCGGCGCGCCGCGCGTTTCAGAGCGATGCGGCGGCCTGGGCTTCGATGCTTGTTTACGCGCTGAATCCCAATCTGCTCTACCTGCAATCGACGCCGATGACCGAGCCGATATTCCAGGCGGCGCTGCTGGCGGTTCTGTATCTCACGCTGCGGTATCGCGACACGAAATCGACGGCTGCTCTCGTCGGCGCCGCCTGCGTATGCCTCGCCGCAACGCTCACTCGCTACGACGGCTGGTTCCTGATCCCGTTCGTGACGGCGTACGTGCTGCTGATCACGCCGGACCATCGCCTCCGCGCGGCCGTGCTGTTCGGCGCCATCGCCTCGGCCGGCGCGGCATGGTGGCTGGTGCACAACTGGTGGGTGTTCGGCGACGCCATGGCCTGGTATCACGGCCCCGGTTCGGCGAAGGCCATTCAGGCCGGCCGGCCCTATGCCGGGTATCACGACTGGCGGCTCGCCGGGCTCTATTTCCGCACCGTGGCGGTGGACGTGATCGGAGTCGTCCCGTTCGCCGTCGCGGCGGTGGGGCTGCTCGGTGTGATCTGGCGCCGCGCGTGGTGGCCCTTCACGCTGCTTCTGCTGCCGCCCGCGTTCTACGTGCTCAGCATCCATTCCGGCAGCGTGCCGATTCACGTGCCCGAGCTGTGGCCGCACTCGTATTACAACACCCGCTATGGCCTTGCGGCGTTGCCCGTCATCGCCTTCTGCGCGGGCGGTCTCGTGGTGCTCGCGCCTGCGCGGCGTGTGGCGGCCGCCATCGTCGCCCTGGCCGTCGCCATCCCATGGGCGCTGCATCCACGTCCGGATAACTGGCTCTGCTGGAAAGAGTCGCAGGTCAACTCCGTCGCGCGCCGCGCCTGGACCGAACAGGCCGCCGCCTATCTGGAGCGCGAGTATCACGGCGGCGGCATTCTCGCCAGCTCCGGCGACATCACCGGCGTCCTGTGCCGCGCCAGCATTCCGCTGCGCGAAACGCTGAACAACGGCAACTATCCGGACTGGGCGTTCGAGGTGGAATACCGCATCCCGGTGGCGACCGAGGAATGGGCGCTCGACCAGGCCGGCGACCAGCTCTCGCAGGCCCTGCACGCCGGCCGCCTGTTCCGCATCGTGCATCGAGTGGTCGTGCCCGATGCCCCCGCGGTGGAGATCTGGCGCCGCAATTAAGGTCTCAGTTCACAATCCCGTGAATCTTCAAGCTCACCATCTGATCGATGCTCAGGTTCTTCATGCCCCGGGCCTGAAGGTTCTTAATGTAATCCGGAGTCACCCCGTGGATGCGCATCGTAACCAGCTCGTCGATGCTCGGCCGGTATCCCAGCGCCTTCACCTCGCGGATAAAGTCCACCGACGCTCCATGGATGCGCATGGTCACCATCTGGTCGGTCGAAACCGAACCGTAGCCCAGTGACTTCAGCTCGTTCGCGAAATCCACCGTCACGCCGTGAATGCGCATGGTGACCAGCTGATCGATTGTCGGGTTGTAACCCAGGCTCTTCAGCTCCTTAATGAAATCGATGCTCACGCCGTGGATGCGCATGGTCACCAACTCATCGACTGTAGGGTCATATCCGAGGTCCTTCACCTGTTCGATGAACTCCAGCGCGACCCCATGAATGCGCATGGTGACCAGCGCGTCGGGCGACAGATTGCGGTACCCGAGCTTCTGCAGCGCGCGGATGTAATCAGTAGTGACGTTGTGAATGCGCATGGTGATGAGCTGGTCGGCTGAGACATGCTCGATGCCGGCCGCGCGCAGTTCCCGAACCCAGTTGCTGGTCACGTCGTGCACGGCCATGTGGAACACGGTTTCCGTCGAGAGGTCGCCATAGCCGAGCGACCGCATCTCGGCGACGAACTGCGAGCTGGGCTGGAACGTGAACGCGCCGCCGCCGCTGCCGCCTTTGAAATAACCATCGCAGGAGAGCGAGCCGGCGTCGCGCGCGATCTCGAAATGGACGGTTCCGCCCGACGACTCCATCTGCGCGCGCGTCAGCCCGCGAAGTTGCGCCAGCGGCAGCGCCGACGAACTGGTCATGTTCGAATCGCCCGAGCTGCGGTGCAGGGTCAGCTCGACTTTGTCCGCCACCGGCAGGCTGCCAATGGTCCATTCCCCGGAGATCGGCTGCGCCGCCGGAATGCCGCATCCGAGCACACTGAGAGCGAGACAGGTGTTGCGAAGCATGCTGTCGTCCTTTCTTACTGCAGAATGTCGAACTGTTTCAGCTTGATGATTTGATCCAGGCTGAGGTCTTTAAACCCGTGCTGGCGGGCCTTGCGGATGTACTCCGGCGTTACGCCGAAAATGGACAGACGAACAACGTCGTCGGTGCTCAGGTTGGAGAAGCCGAGCGACTGAATCTCGCGGATCGTGTCGAGCTGCGCGTCATGGATGCGCAGCGCGATGAGCTTGTCAAAGCTGAGATCGCGGAAGCCGAGCTGCTTCAGGCCGGCCGCGAACTCCGGCGTGACGTCGTGAATGCGCATGGCAATGAGCTGGTCGATGGTCGGATCGCCGAAGCCGAGCGCCTTCATTTTCCGCGCATATTCCGGCGTGACCTCGTGGATCTGCATGGCCACCACCTGGTCGGCGGTCGGCTTGTATCCGAGCGACTGCATTTCGCGGATCTCGCCGGGCTCGACGTCGTGGATGCGAAACGCGAGAAGCTGCTGTACCGGCAGGGTGAAGCCAATCGCCTTGAGCCCGCGGATGTATTCCGGTGTGACCTCGTGCTCTTTGAGCGCGATGAGGTCGTCAACGGAAAGGCCCGTGTAGCCGGCTGCGGCGAGCCCGCCCATGAAGTCTTCCGAACGGGCGGGCGACGGAGCGGGCTCGGGATTTTCGACCGCCACCTGCGCCACAATGGGCCGCAGCCGAGCCATGGGATGCGCCGCCGCGCGCGTCACCGCGAATACCGCCGCCTGACGTATTTCGGCGCGGTAGACCGCCGGGTGCGCAAGCGCCGCCTGGCGGAATGCTTTCGCCGGGATGTACAGATGCGGCGCCGCCCAGACAGCGAACGCGCACAACACCACTGCTGTCGCCGTAAGCCAGTCGGCCGCGCCCGCGTCCTTCGCGTCGCTGCCGCGCGCCAGCCGCTGCACTCGCTCGAGCAGCGAGCCGCCATCGGCCGACATGGCCATCGCCGGGGTCAGGGTGCGCAGTTCTTCCATGCGGCTGAGAGCGCGCGCGTAGACCAGAACGTCGCCACAGACCTGCACCGCAAGATCGTCACAGCAGTTCTCCCGCTCGGCGCGCATCTGACGGCTGACCCACCACACCGCCGGATGGTAGAACAAGACCGTTTCCACCGCGGTCTGCAGCAGATTGATCAGGTAATCGTGGCGGCGGATGTGAGCGAGCTCGTGCGCGAGCAGCGCTTCCAGCTGGCTCGGCGTCAGGCCGCTGAGCGCGCTGGCCGGCAGCAGCACGACCGGACGAAGGAAGCCGACCACGGCCGGAACCTCGGCCACAGCGGACTGGCACAACTGCACGGGACGCGACACGCGCAACCGCCGCGCTATTTTTGCGAGCCGCTCCTGCCATTCGATATCGGCAGGCGATGCCGCACGCCGCCGGAATCGCTGCACCACAATCCATCCGCCCGCCGACCGCGCGGCCAGCACGCAAACGCCGGCGAACCACGCGTAAACGAGCACGGGCAGGTATCGGCCGAAGCGGTCCGGTTGTACGGGCGTGGGCGCCGGGGCGGGGAAGGATGCAATCGCCGTGACGGTGGCGCGCATGTGTGGACCTGACGCCGGCGCCGGCGGGCCCGCGAGTATGAACGTCACCACGATGGACGCCACCATTACCAGCATCGCGGCACACGCGGCCGCGTACCTTGCGTCCGCGGACCTCCGCCGCAGAAACGCGCGCATCGCTGCGAGCGCCAGCGCAATGACAGCGCCCTGCCATAGAAAATGCAGCAGTGTCCAGCCCACACGATCGATGAGACTCATTGTGCGCCCCTTTCGAACTCATCCAGCATGTCGCGAATCTGCGCCAGTTCGGCGGCGGTAGCGCGCTTGGTGGCGAGCGCCTGCATCACCAGCTGGGAAGCGGACCCGGCGAAAGCGCGGTCCAGCAGGTCGCCGACGAGCTGCCGCTGCGTCTTCTCCCGGGGCGCCACGGCGCTGTACACGTGTGCGCGCTGATCTTCGTTGCGCCGCACCAGTCCCTTCTCCGCCATGATCTGCATCAACTTCAATAC
>DASRCB010000023.1:0-11468 GCA_035653295.1 Bryobacteraceae bacterium | reverse complement strand
AACGAACTCGAGCCGAAGGTTACCGTCTCCAATCAGAACGTGAAGCAGGCCGAAGCGGCGTTCCGCCAGGCCCGCGCGCTGGTGGGCGTCGCCAGAGCCGATTACTTCCCCACTCTGGGCGTCGGTTTGGGCATCGGCGCCAACTACTCGCCGGGCGGACGCGCGGGACGGACGGTTGTCACCGGCACTGGAACGGGAACCGGAACGGGTACCGGCACGGGGACCGGAACCGGAACGGGAACGGGCACTGGTAGCGGAACGGGCACGGGCGGCGTGACCCAGGTCCCGACCACGAGCACGTCAAGCTTTTTCAACTCGTACAGCCTTCCGTTCTCGGTCTCGTGGGAGCCGAATCTGTGGGGCCGCGTGACCATGGAAATGGAGAACGCGGTCGCCAACGCCCAGGCCAGCGCCGCCGATCTGGAAAACGTGCGGCTCAGCATGCAGGCCGAGCTGGCCACCGACTACTTCCAGGCGCACGAACTGGACATGGAAGCCGACGTCTTGAACACTTCCATCCAGAGCTACGAGCGCTTCCTGCAGTTGACCATCAACCGCTACAACGGAGGGGTCGCATCGCGCGCCGATGTGGCGCAGGCGCAGACGCAGCTGGACACCACTCGCGCCGAGGCCACGGACCTCGGCGTGGCTCGCAGCCAGTTCGAACACGCGATCGCAGTGCTGATCGGCGCGCCTCCCGCTAACTTCACGCTGCCCGGAGCGAAACTGCCGACGGGCCCTCCCCCGATTCCCGCGGGAGTCCCTTCACAGCTGCTGGAGCGGCGACCCGATATCGCCGCCGCCGAACGGCGCATGGCCGCTGCCAATGCCGAGATCGGCCTGGCGCGCGTCGCCTACTATCCGAACGTTTCGATTTCCGCATCGGCCGGGCTGAGCAGCACCAGCATCGCTGACTGGTTTACCTGGCCAAGCCGCTTCTTTTCCATTGGGCCGAGCGCCTCTTACACCATTCTCGATTTCGGCCGCCGCCGCTCCACCGTCGCCGAGTTCCGCGCCGCCTACGACGCCACCGTTGCCGCCTATCGCCAAACCGTTCTCGGCAGTTTCCAGGAGGTGGAGGACAATCTCGCCGCTCTGCGCATTCTCTCCACCGAAGCCGCCCAGCAGTCGGCGGCGACGCGCGGTGCCGAGGAATCGCTCCGCCTCGAGCTCGACATGTACCGCGGAGGCACCGTCTCTTATCTGAATGTCATTCAGACGCAGAACATCGCGCTCTCGAACGAGCGCGCTGAGGTGCAGTTGCTGGGCCGGCGCATGAGTTCCGCGGTGCAGCTGATTCTCGCGCTCGGCGGCGGCTGGAACGCCTCCACTCTGCCATCGGCGGGCGATCTTAAGGCGAACGTAACTAACCCTGACGCGAGCAAGGTGGCGCAGCCCCCGGCACAGTAGCGGAGACGATGGAAGATCTGCTACGGCTGGAGGAGATTGCGGAAAGGCTGGGCCTCGACCGCATCCGCCGGCATATCTTTCTCTGCGCCGATCAGACCGAGCCAAAGTGCTCCACGCGCGAAGAAAGCCTCGTTTCGTGGAATTACCTTAAGAAACGCATCGCCGAGCTGGGCCTCGGCGGCGAGCCGCATTTCATCTATCGCACGAAAGCCAACTGTCTGCGCGTTTGCGAGCAGGGACCCATCGCAGTGGTCTGGCCCGACCGAGTCTGGTACCACCATTGCACGCCGGAGGTGCTGGAGCGCATCGTCCAGGAGCACCTGATCGGAGGACATCCGGTGTTGGAATACGTCTTTGCGGGCGTCCCATGATCTGGAAGGATCTGCGCTTCAGCGCTCGGCTTCTGGCGCGAAACCCCGTCTTCACGCTGTCCACGGTGCTTCTGCTCGCCGTGGCCATCGGCGCCAACACGCTGATCTTCAGCATGGTGGACGCTCTGCTGCTGCGTCCCCTTCCGGTGCGCGATCCCGAGCGGCTCGTGCACCTTGTTGAAGTCCACCCGACCGGCTTCGTTACCTGGGAGCTTCCCGCAGACCTGTTCCAACAGCTTGCCGCGAGGTCGTCCACACTCAACGATGTCCTCTGCCAGGCCGATCTCGACCTCGCGCTCACCGACAGCGGCGCGGTCGAACGGATCCGCGCCAATGCCATCTCAGGGAACTTCTTCTCGGCGCTCGGCCTGCACGCGCGCCTCGGCCGCCTCCTCACCGCCGAGGACGATCGTGCCGGCGCGCCACTCGCGGTGCTCAGCTACGATTTCTGGAAGCGTCGCTTCGCCGGCTCGCCGGCGGTCCTCGGCCGCGCAGTGCGATTGAACGGCCGACCGTTCACCGTGGTTGGCATCCTCCCCGCCGGGGTGAACGGCCTCACTCTCGATACCGCTCCCGACATTCGCATCCCACTGAACGCCGGCCGCCTGCTGTGGCGCGGCTCGCGGGTGGATGCAACAGTTCCACTGTCGGTCCACATCTTCGCCCGCCTGCGCCCGGGCGTCACTCTGGAACGAGCGGAGGCGCAGACCGGCGCGCTTCTGCAGAGCACCTGGGAAGCCGCATTGTTGCGCGATTACCCCAGCCTCGCCCATGGGCCGCGAAATCAGGTTTTCGATTCTCGCCTGCGCCTCGAACCCGTGGGCAACGGGATATCGTCCCTGCGCGCGCAGTTCTCGCGCGGACTCATCCTCCTTATGGCATCGGTCGGCCTGCTTCTGGTGCTCGCGTGCGCCAACATGGCCTGCCTTGTACTGGCCCGCTCGGCCGCGCGATGTCAGGAGATCGCCATTCGGCTCACGCTCGGCGCGGGACCGTGGCGCATCGCGCGCCAGTTGCTCACCGACAGCCTGCTGCTCGCCATTGCCGGCGGCGTGCTCGGTCTGTTTCTGACGTGGCTGTGCCGGCCCCTCGTTGTTGCCGCTATCCCGCCTATTCGCGACCGCGCGGCCGTCCTTCAACCCCTCGCCATTCGTCTCGCCATCGACACACGAGTCCTCGGCTTCTGTGTGGCCGCGACCCTGCTCACAGCGGTTTTGTTCGGCATGTGGCCCGCGGTCCGCGGCGCCCGCTACGATGTCGCGGAATCCCTTCGCGGCAGCCGCACGAGCACCGCCCGCTTGTCCTCGCAAAACATTTTGCTAACGGTGCAGGTCGCCGTCTGCGTGCTCCTGCTGGCCGGCGCCGCGCTGCTGGTCAGGACCTTTGACCGCATACGCGCCATGAACCCAGGCTTCGATCGTAACCATGTTGTCACTTTTACGATCGATCCGGCACTGAACGGATACACGCCCGAGCAGGCCCGCACATTGAGCCGTCAGCTTCTGCTGAAGGTGCGCACGCTGCCCGGAGTGACCGCCGCGGCCATCGCCTCCCGTGCGCTCATGCGCGGCTCCGGCCTGAAAGGAACGTTCGGCGTCGCCGGAGCACCGGTCCGCAGGAGCGATTTCCTGAACGCCAGCCTCAACTCTGTTACGCCGGAGTATTTCAAGACCATGGGCATGCGAATCGTGAATGGCCGCGATTTCAGCTGGTCCGATAACGACAGGCAGAAGCCCGCGAAAGTAGTGGTGAACAGCGCCTTCGCGCGGCGCTTCTTCCCCGGCCGCGATCCGCTCGGCCGCACCTTCGGATTCGCCGGCCCGGATGGCCTCGCCCAGGCGCAGAATGAGATCGTTGGCGTCGTCAGCGACGCGAAGTACCGTTCCCTGCGCGAGCCCATCCCGCCCACCGTCTATCATCCTGTCGTCGATGGCTTCGATTCCGATTTCGTCCTTCACGTGCGTACCCATGGCGACCCGTCCGCCTGCATCGAACCCGTTCGGCAAGCGCTGCGAAGCGTCGCGCCGGACCTGCCGTGGATCGAAGCACGCACCTTGCGCGAGGAAGTGAATATGTCGCTCTGGCAGGAGCGCCTCCTCGCCTGGCTCTCGTCCCTCTTTAGCTCCATGGCCGCGCTTCTGGTTGGCATTGGCCTTTACGGCGCCCTCGATCTCGCCATCAGAGCGCGAACCCGCGAAATCGGCGTCCGCGTTGCCCTGGGCGCCGCCCCGATCCGTATCGCACGGCTGCTGTCCGGCAGCATGCTGACGGTGCTCGCTGTGGGCGCCGCCGCAGGAATCGCCGCTCATTTTGCCTGTATACCGTGGCTGCGGCGACTGTTCGAAGCCGTGGGTCCGCTTGACCCTGGCGCGCCGGCGTTTGCGCTGTTGCTGATCGCCGCCATCGGTCTGTTAGCCGCCGCGCCGCAGTTCTGGCGCGCCCTGCACATCGATGCCGCTACCGCGCTCCGGCACGAGTAGGCCGGCGTCTGTCCGTACCAGGCGCCGTTCGGCCGAGGAGCCCGCCTCGGGCAGGTATGTGTGCTCCAGTTCCGCGACGGGCATGGGGCGGGCAAAATAAAATCCCTGCCCCTCATCGCAGCGCGCCTGACCAAGCACCGTTGCCTGATGCGCCGTCTCGATCCCTTCGGCGATGGTGGCCATGCCCAGCGTTCTGGCCATGGTGACGATACTGTTTACCAGGGGTGGGCAGGAATCGCCCTCGGCGATCGGGCGAATGAACGACTGGTCGACCTTCAGCCTGTCGAACGGAAGCTGGTTCAGGTACGCCAGCGAGGACTGGCCGGCGCCGAAATCATCGAGCGCCAGCGTTGCCCCCGTGCCGCGGAGCTGATGAAGAATCCGGCTCGCGGCCGCGAAATCGCCGACGAATACACTCTCGGTGAGCTCGAGCTCCAGCGATGAAGCCGGGATGCCGCTCTCGTCAAGCGCGCTCTGTACCACGGCGGGGAAGTTGCTGTCCGCGATCTGCAGAGCGGAAATGTTCACTGCTACGCGAAGCGGGAACTCCGACCGCCGGTTCCAGATTGCCGCCTGCCGGCACGCCTCGCGCAGCACCCATGCCCCTACGGCCACAATTTGGCCGGTGTCTTCCAGAATCGGAATAAACGCCGCCGGCGAGATCATGCCCAGACCGTCCGGCCGCCATCGCAGCAGCACCTCCACGCCGGACACGCTCCCCGACAACAAAGAAAACTGCGGCTGGTAGTACAGCACGAACTCGCCGCGCTGCAGGGCGAACCGCAACCGCTTTTCCATCTCCAGGCGTTCCGGCGGCGTCTGCGCCATCGATGCTTCGAATCGCATCACCCTTCCTCGCCCCGCCCGCTTGGCCTGGTAGAAGGCAATGAACGCTTCGTGCTGAAGCGACTCGGGAGTACTCTCCGGTCCCGAGCACGCCAGCCCGATTCCCGCACTGAGGAAGACTTCGTGCCCGTCGACCAGGAACGGCTCGCGCAGGGTGTCGAGGAGTTCGTGCGCCACAGCGACAGCACTGTCCTCGCACTCGACGCTGGGTAGAAGCAACGCGAATTCATCGCCCCCTGTACGCGCCAGCACGCCGTCCCGACCCGCACACGATTGAAATCTGCGAGCGACCTCAACCAGTAACTGGTTTCCAACCCTCTGGCCGAGGACGTCGTTGATCAGGCGGAACCGGTCCAGTCCGGCATGCAGCAGGCCCACCATCGGCCGCCCCGCTCGCAGCATCCCGCGGAGTTGCCGCTCGTAAGAGGTGCGGTTGGTTAAGGCGGTCAGGGCGTCGTGATTGGCGCGGAACGACAGCTCCTGAATGAGATTGTTTTGCTCGATGGCCAGAACCGCCAGACGGCATGCCGATTCGATGTGCGCCGCATGCTCGCCCTGCGGAGCAGCGCCCAGGTACCCGGGAAAGAGGATAATTCCCAGAAGTTCTCCAACCCCCGAATACAAATGCCGCGCCCAACCTCTTTCCAGCGCGAAATGCTGCTGGCCCGAACCGCTCTCCCACACCAGCAGCGCCGCCGACAGAGCGTCCGCATCAAGTCCATTCAGGATTGCCCGCGACTCCGGACTCAGGTCCGCGGCGGCCACACGCTTCCACCCGGATCCATCCGATAGAAGGAACGCGCATTCGCCACCCTCACCGGCGCGCGCCACCTGTTCACAGAGCGCGGCGAGGATCTCTTCCGTCGAGCATTGCCGCAGAATCATGTCAGCGATCTGCTGCATGCCGGCCTCGCGGCCGAGGCACTGATCACATGGCGCCGCCATCAACCCGCGATTCGATGTTCGGCGTTCCATACCCATCTCAGGCCGCGAGCGTGAACTGGTCGACCTCTGCGATCACCGGTTCCGGACCGCTCTCGCCGCCTTCCACTACGAGGTGCGATGGGTTGACGGTCAGCGTGGCAGTGCGGTTCCCCAGCAGCATTCTGTGAACCAGCGGCGCACGATTCAGCGCGGCCGCCTCCGCCACCACTTTGGCCATGTCCCGGGCCCGCTGGAACACGGCCACCAGGCTGTTGGCATTCCAGCGGAAGGAAAGGCCCGTGGCCGCGAGCGGATGAACGCGATCGCTCACCACGCGGAACAGCAGAGCATCGGCAGCTTCCGGCCCATAGCGTTGGATTATTGCCTGCAGGCGTTCGAAGCGGAAGGCCACAAGGTACAGCGCGCTGCCCGGAGCGATGGCCCCGAACTCGCTGTCGATGTGCCTCACCCCTTCGGGCCGTCCCGGCAGGGCGGCCTCACTGACTCCGGCGTGCGCACGGATGCGGCCGAAGTCCTCCTGCAGTTCCCCTCGTTCCTTCTCGGCTCGCTCCTGCTCCCGTTTTGTTTCCTCGGAAATGAACCTCATCGTCTCCGCGAGCGATGCGCGCAGCCCCGCGACATCCTGCATCCGCGAGGTGGCCTGCAGCGATTGATGGATTTGCTGCAGCCGCGAGAGCGACCGCTCGCTGCCGCCCGCCAGCACAAGCAAAGCCTGGTGCAGCATCCCGATCACGTGCTGAATCTCCACGGCGTGGGTGGCGCTCTTTTGCTGCGCCAGGGCTATATGCCGCGCAAGAATGCGCGCCGCGCTCTCCTCGATCGAGGCCGCTTTCTCGAGGTCCAGATCGGTGTTGAGATCTCTTCTTAGTTCCTCCAGCGCGCTCTTGAACTCCGGTCCATCGCATTTCAGGACAGTCTCTTCAATGCCGCCCAGCAGAGCGTCGGACAGCCGTAGCAGAGCCGCCGCGGACGTTGATTGCATCCCGTCTCCTGGGTCAGGCCTCTCGCCGTAAAGATATCGTCTCAGCGTAATCATGACCCGCGTCCGTCGACACCTCGAACCTGAAAACTGCCGATATTCTCTTTTCGGCACTTCGCGCCAAATTCTTCCGTCTTATTTTGTTCTAAGTGACGGCGCCCCGAGTTCTACGTTGAAACACCGCTGTCGTGATAGGGTGAGCAGGGCTGAAATGGCGTTGCGCGTGCTCCCGTCCGCGAAACAGGCGTCGCAGACCGAGCCCGCGGTCTTTTTCGCAGCCATGACCCTTTGACGTTCCGGGTCACTGGTAACCCCGGCGGAAAAGTACCAGACAAGTCGTTATCGCGCGGCCTGGCGAAAATTCGAGAAAAACCTTGCAGCGGGACCGTGTACGCGGCCGCCGACAATTCGAAGCATCCGTGAAACGAATTGACGCCGAAAATCAGTATCTCCGTGTACGGCGCCGGACGCCGGCGCCACAATTTGAACCAACACGGAGGCGCTTACCTGTCGGTAAGTGGAAGTCATGGCATCTGCACCCTCGCTGCCGCCCGGCGGCAACATCAGCATCAGCAACGAGCGGAGCAACTTTAAAACGCTCCTGCTTGGCAACCCCAACTACTTCGGCACGTTCCCAAATCTGGGCGGCAAGGTAATACTCCCGAAGACCTTCGATACCGCTTTTGAGGAGTTAACCTGCCTCGGTCTCGATCCTCAGCACGACCGGCTCGAGGCCGTCATTCAGATCAAGCAGCATTCGGGCTACGGCAGCGACGCCTGCGGCTCGGGGTCTCTGGAGTACGTCCGGTTCTTCGTGGAGCAGGGCGGTGTTTGGCACGATCTCGGCAGCACATCGTTCAATGTGTACAGCCTGGCCGCCACCCCGCTGCCCCTGAGCTACAGCGCGTCCGTCGATTTCAGCGTGGCTCGTAAGTTCTGCTTTACCGAGAACATCGCGCACGTCCGCGCCATCCTGTCGTGGGACCTGGAGCCGCCCGCCGGCAATCCCGGTTTCACGCCGCCGTGGGGAAACGTGCTCGACGCCCAGGTACAGGTAGCGCCATTGCTGTTCCTCGAAACACCAGTCTCGCAGTTGCTCAGCGCAGGCATCCTGACCGTGAAACCGGAGGCGCTTGCGGCCATCGATGTCACCGCGAAACTACCCGGAAAATCACCGGCGCCGCTGACTTACAGCGAGCTGAAACAGCAGTACGCGAATACCCAGGTTCCCGGACATCGCTTCGGCTTCGTGGAAGCCCATAAGCTCCTTGACAAACCCGTTCTGAGCGCCCTTCCGCCGATACCGCCGCAGCCGAATCCCGTGAGGCCGCTGTTCGCCCCGGCCCTGTCATCGGCGGCGTTCACCACTCTCACCGCGGGCGAGGAACTGGGAGCTATCCTCGCCGCCCTGCAGCAGCAATCCGGCAACACCGAATTCGAGCAGCTCATGTGCGCCGGTTACAACCCGCAGACCCGCGAGCTGGAAGCGGTAATTCAGATCAGGCAAAACGCCGGATACTCCGGAGGCTTGTGCACCGCGGGCAGTACCGAATACGTGAGCTTCTTTGCGTTCTTCGGCGGCGCCTGGCAGTCGCTCGGGACCGCCACGGTCAATGTCCATGACCTCGCCGCCGTGACTCCCGGAAATCCGCTCATGTACGCTGTGTACCGGATTTCTAATCTGACCGAAGCGGCGTGCCAGAACCTCGCTGGCGTACCGCTGCGCGCCATTCTCTCCTGGCAGGTGCAGCCAACCGGACCTGACTACGTGCCCTTCTGGGGCAACGTGGTGAATACCACCGTTCAGCCGCAGATCGGGATCGGTCAGGACGGTGAGCATATCCGGCTGATGCGCCTGGGTAGCGTCACGGTGAACGGCATCAGCGATACCACCGGCCTCGCAAATCCGACCGGTGTGGCAGGCGATTGCGTCGGCGACGACAGCCCCTTCGGAGGCGAAATCATCGTCGAAGGCGATTTCACGCCGAAGATCGATGTCTTCAACCACGTGACGGGCATGGTGATTCCCGGGTCGAAGCCGATCATCTACCAGGTGTGGGTCACGCGAACTGACGTGCCCAGTTCGCCATTCCAGCTGACCAATCCGTTCGGCATCGCGCTGTTTCCGCCGAACGCCTTATTCCCGCCAGTGATCTACGCGCAGCATGTGCAGCCGGCGCCCGGGCCCGTTTTGGGCGGCATCGCTGGAACCGACTACTACCAGTACATGGAATCGGATCTGCAGGCGGTGAACCCGCGTACGCTTGCGGCGTTCGAGGCCGGAGGACTCGCCGAAGGAGACTATCTGGTCGAGGTCCGCGGCTGGGCCTGGAACGGAGCCGCTTACGCTCCCATGGTCACTCAGAGTCAGCTCATCCACGTGTACAACGGTTATCCGCACACCGAACTCGGCGCTACTGTCTACCGGCCTCAGGTCGCGATTTCACTGACCTCCATCGCCGATTGCGGCAACGTGAAGACCGGCGACACGATCACTGGAAACTACAGCGTCACCGATAACTTCTTTGGCGCTGTCAGTATCGCTCTCGTTCCGATTACCGTCGGCGGCACGCCGCAACCCGAGAACACTGTCGTGCTGTCGAACCATAACGCGGCGCTCAATCAAGTGGTCTATGACGGCGCGAACACGTTCGGCACGAGCGGCACGTTCACTCTCGATACCACCGGGATGACGCCGTGCGGCTACAACATCCTGCTGACCGCCACCGACCGCGCGCTGGTGGACAGCCACTGCTATAACCACTGGAACCAGATCGGGGTGGGATTCTGCCTCATTGCCAAGTAGGGCAGGATCAGCATCTCCAGGGATTTGCTCTCCGCCGGCCCAGTCCACCGGCGGAGAGCAATCGCGCTTATGACAAGCTGCTACTGGTTTATCGTCGGATCCCTTGGCGTCTGGAGGATCACCCTTCTCCTGGCGTCCGAGGATGGGCCCGCACAAGCCGTCGTGCGATTGAGACGGCTCGCCGGCGCCGGGTTTTTCGGACAACTTCTCGATTGTTTCCTTTGCCTGAGCGTGTGGGTGGCTGCTCCGTTCGCGGCGGCGCTCGGTAATACCTGGCGGGAACGGATTCTGTTATGGCCGGCGTTGTCCGCGGCCGCCATTCTGCTGGAGCGCGTAACTGCCGGGCGCGCGCCAGCCTGGGTCGAGCACGAAGGTCTGAATTCACCTGAGGAGGCACATTCCCGTGAGCTGCTGTGGAAAGATGAGGGATAAGGCTGCGCAGGAAGCCGGCGCGTTACTCCAGCGGGAGGTACAGCGCGCCACCGCCGTATTCGAGTATGTAGGCCATACCGGCCTGACCGCTCGGGGCCCCGTTTCCGGCGCCCACTATCAGTTTCAAAAACCGGGAGCGCGGGTCACCATTGACGCTCGCGATGCCCGGGCTCTGTCTCGCGTTCCGGTGCTCCGGCACGTGCGTTCAGGCGGTACGACTTAATCCGGGCCGCACCTGAACCCTTTTCCTCTCCCCGGCATCTCATCAGAATAATGGCTCGTCCCGTCATTCTGGCCGTGGATGACGATCCCGATGTCCTCCGCGCTGTCGAACGCGACCTCCGCCGCCGCTATGCCGACCGCTACCGCGTGCTCACCGCCGGTTCCGGGGCCGATGCGCTGCAATTGCTCGGCCGTGTCCGCGAGCGCAATGAACCCGTTGCGCTCCTCGTCGTCGATCACCGCATGCCGCAGATGAACGGCATCGAGTTCCTCTCCCGCGCCCTCGCCGACCATCCCGATGCCCGCCGCGTGCTGCTGACTGCGTGGGCCGACACCGACGCCGCAATCCGCGCCATCAACGAAATCCACCTCAATCATTACCTGCTCAAGCCCTGGGATCCGCCCGAGCAAAACCTCTATCCGGTGCTCGACGATCTCCTCGACGAGTGGCAGGCGTCGTACAAGCCGCCCTTCGAGGGCATTCGCGTCCTTGGCACACGCTGGTCGCCGCGCTCCTATGAGATTCGCGAGTTTCTGGCGCGCAATCACGTGCCCTATCAATGGCTCGATGTGGAGGCCGCCGATCGCGACCCGGAAATCCGCCAACTCGTGGACTCGCTCGGCGATGACCCGCAGTTGCCGGTGGTCATCTTCCCCGACGGAACGCGCCTCCCCGAGCCCTCCACGGGCGAGCTGGCCGACCGCGTCGGCATGCGCAAGCGCGCCGAGACGGAGTTCTACGACGTGATCATCCTGGGCGGCGGCCCCGCCGGACTCGCTGCCGGCGTCTATGGCGCCTCCGAGGGACTGAAAACGGTGATCGTGGAGCGGGAGGCTGCGGGCGGCCAGGCCGGCCTCAGCTCCAATATCGAGAATTACCTCGGCTTTCCTTCCGGCCTGAGCGGCTCCGATCTCGCCCGCCGCGCGGTCATTCAGGCCCGGCGTTTCGGCGCGGAGATTATCTCTCCCGAAGAGGC
>DASRCB010000022.1:0-16465 GCA_035653295.1 Bryobacteraceae bacterium | reverse complement strand
GGACGCGGTCCGCGCCACGCCTGGAGTGCGAAGCGCCACGTTGAGTTTGACCACGCCGCTGAACATGTCGGACTCGGTGTGCGCGGCGGTGGATGAGAGCACACGGCCGCGCCGGGCGCGGTCGGACGTGGTCATACCCGGGTACTTCGATACGCTGGCGATTCCGATTCTGCGTGGGCGGCAGTTTCTCGCCTCCGATGGGGCGGGCTCGCCGCGGGTAGTAATCGTCAACGAGACTTTCGCCGCGCGCTACTGGCCGAAGCAGGACCCACTGGGCAAGACGGTATGGCTGGGATGCGACACGAAACAGAAGCGGACGCTCGCGCAGGTGGTGGGTCTCGCGCGGGACGCCAAATACGAGTCGCTGGACGAGCCTCCGCGTCCGTTTGTTTATCGACCACTGGCGCAGGACTGGGCGGGGTTCCTCGCGGTAATCGTCGAAACCGTCGGACCGCCGGGCGAGTTCACTGCGCCATTGCGCGGCATCCTGCACGGGCTCGATTCGACGCTGCGGGTTTATGAGATCGAGACGCTGGAACAGTACGCGTCGGAATCGTTGTGGAAGGTGCGCTGGCAGGCAACGCTGCTCGGTGTGTTCGGCGGCCTGGCGATGCTGCTGGCGGCGGTCGGGTTGTACGGCGTTGTCGCGTACGGTGTGGCGCAGAGAACGCGGGAGATCGGTGTGCGTATGGCCATGGGCGCACAGCGCGGAGACGTGTTGTGGATGGTGCTTGGGCGCGGACTCGGCCTCACGGCGCTGGGCATTGGAATCGGCGTGTTCCTCAGCGCCTGGCTCATGCGGGTGCTGGCCACGCTGCTGTATGGCATGAGCCCACTCGATCCAGTCGCGTTCACGACCGCGTCGCTGGTTTGGGTGTTGATGGCCATGCTGGCGAGCTATGTGCCCGCGCGGCGCGCGATGCGAGTCGAACCGCTGGTGGCCCTGCGGTGGGAATGACCAGGTTCAGCGCAGGGCGGCGTTGATCGCCGCGACCGCCGCGGCGGCCGTGCCCGAGCGCGGAATGAAATTGTAATTGACTCCGTTAGCCAGGCGAACGTGGAACGCGGGCGATCCGCGCAGGCGCACGGCATTCTCCTGCACGTCGTACAGGGTCGAGAGCCGCGCCTGAAAGCTGTGGTCCGGTTCACTCGCGTTGTAGACAAGCATGCCGTTGACGATACTGAGCTGCCCGCTGCAGCTGCCGGCGTCCGGGTTATTGAAACGGCCGCGGCTGAGACGCCCGAGCACGCCACCCACGGCCGCCGCGGCGCCACCTCCGCCGTGATCGTGTTCGACATACATTGAGAACGCGGGCGCGATCTGCGGGGCCCGATACATGGGGCTGGCGTTCACCACCGCTGGCGTGCGCTGGATCTGAACTTCGGCAGACGCGGTTTGCCGTCGGCCTGTGCTGTCCGAGGCGGTGAGCATGTAGGTCATGTTGCCGCCCGGGGAGACGCGCGCGCTTCCCTGGGCGGGAACTCGACCAAGCCCGGTAATGAAAACAACCACGGCGTTGCGCACCGCCCAGGTCAGGCTGGTGGACTGGCCGGGCGCGATGACAGGCGGATCCGTTCGGAAGTACACGATCTCCGCAACCTGCGGGATTGTGAACGGCGCCTGCTGCGGTTCGCGGACCGGGACGGGATTCCAGGCATTCTGCTGAGTGTTCGCGGCGGGCGAGCGGTATTTGCGCGCGGGCGGCTGAGTGGGGACGACGGTCGCGGCCTCTGTTGGCGCGGGAGTCGGCGCGGAAGCAGGGATCACCGTTGGCGCCGGCGTCGGAACCGGGGGCACGATCGCTGCCTGATCGGGCGCTTTCTGGCGGAAGCTCTTCAGCGTAGCGTATACGCCGGTCGCGGCGACGACGAGAACCACGGCCGCGATCGCCGCCAGCCACTTCAGGGAGGGTCTCGGTCGCGGCGCCGGGAGAGGCGCAGGTGGGGTGACGACGGGGGCGGGGGGCGGCGGCTCAGGTTGAGGTTGAGGCTGGGGGATGATGCGTGTCTTCGCGGTGTCGACGGCCCGAGTCTGGGGCAGGGGGGCGGGCGCGACGGTCACGCCGGCAGCGGCGGCCTGCGCCGGGCCACTGATCGCTGCCTGAAAATCCTCCATTGACTGGTAGCGGTTCGCGCCGCGAACGGCGAGCGCCTTCATGAGCGTCGCTTCGCGCTCCGGCGCGACCTGAAAGCCCAGTGCGCTGGGCGGCACGACCTCGTCGTTTTCGAGGCGATCGAGGGCCGGCTGCGGGACGACTCCGGTAACGGCGCGATAGAGCGTGGCGGCAACGGCATAGACGTCGGTCCATGGGCCCTGATTGCCCCTGGTGCGATACTGCTCTTCCGGCGCGTAGCCTTCCTTGAGTATCACGGAGAGGTTCCGGCTCTGTTGGCTGAGCGCGTAACGCGCCGCGCCAAAATCGAGGACCTTCACCTGACCCGTATCGCTGATGTAGACATTGTCCGGGCTGACATCGCGGTGCAGGACACCGGCCTTGTGTACCTCGCGCAGCGCGTCCATCACCGGCATCATGATGCGCACAGCCCAGTCGAACGAGATAAAACCTCCCTTGCGAGCAAGGAATTCCTGCAGCGTGCTGCCGCTGAGATACTCCATGACGAGATACGCGGTGCCGTTCTCGCGGAAGAAATTGAGTACGGAGACGATGCCGGGGTGGTTTTGGAACCGCGCCAGGACGCGGGCTTCTTCAAGGAATTTTTCCAGCCCCCATTCGAAGTCGCGCTCGTTCTGTCCGGAGAAGACGGTCACCGATTTCGTTCCGAATGTGCGCGTGGCGATGCCGTGCGGCAGGTATTCCTTGATGGCCAGCCTGCGGGCGAGGTTCAGGTCCCAGCCGAGGTAGGTCACGCCGAAGCCGCCGTGGCCGAGCACGCGACCGACCACGTACTGGTTTTGCAGAACCGTGCGTGGGTCGAGGTGCAGGGGCGATGCAGCGGGAGCGGAGGCAGAGCGGCCGCAATGCGGACAGAACGGGGCGCCGTCGGACGCCTCCATACAGCCCATGCACAAGCGGTCGGGATTCATGCGATTCCTCCAGTATCCAGGAAGATGGCCGCGGCGGAGTAGTTGTCATCATCGCCGCGGAGACGCGTTTCCAGGCGTCGCTCCATTTCCGCCAGCCATCGCTCGGGAGCGGTGGATGCGGCCAGAGCCGATTCCATGTCGGCTTCGTCCACCAGTTCCCAAAAACCGTCGGTGCACAGGAGAAAAGCATCGCCGGCCTGCAGCGCTTCCGGGCCGTCACTCAGCGCGGGGCGCAGGCGGCTCGCATCGCCGAGCGTGCGCAGGAGCCGATTGCGGTCTTCGTGAAAACGGATTTCGGCGGCCGTGATCTCGCCCGCGGCGGCCATCGCCTGCGGCACGCTGTGGTCTTTTGTCTGGCAGTGTATGGCGGCGGCGCGGAAATGATAGAGCCGGGAGTCGCCGACGTGCGCCCAGAGAGCCATGGAAGGATCGGCGACCAGCAATACGACAGTGGTGCGCATGCCGGCGATCTCAGGGTGCTCTTCCTGCTCACGGGCGAGCGCCGCATTTGCGTCTTCCAGCCACCGCGTGACGGCGGCCTCGGACACGATGGGCTCGCGGCGGAAGGAATCGATTATGGTCTGGACCGCAAGGCGGGGGGCGACGTCGCCACCACGGTGTCCACCGAGGCCGTCGGCCAGCGCCCAACATTCGACCTTGCCGCGGCTTTCGTGGGCGAAGAAGTCCTGGTTCGATGAGCGGCCGCCGGTTCTCGAGATGGAGTGAGTCAGGAAAGGCATTCTCAGGCAAGCCCCACGATCAGTACCGTTACGTTGTCCTGGTCCTTTTTGTTGCGCGCCAGAACGCGGCGGATGAGCTCGTCGCAGGATGCCTGCGCGTCGGCGGTGATGGCGGATTCGATTTCTTCCGGAGCGAGCGTCTTGAAGAGGCCGTCGCTGGCGAGCAGGAAGCGATCTCCTGTGGTCAGGGGAAAGGCGGCGGGCGTATAGTCGATTTCCTCGAGCTTCTTCTGGCCGAGGTAGCTGGTGAGGGAGTCGCGTTCGGGATGCGCGCGGGCTTCTGTTGTTGAGATCTGGCCGGCAGCCGCCGCGGCCTCGAGTTCCTGAGCGTACGTGTGCGCGGTAGTGAGCAGGGTGAGGCGGCGGTCGCGACAGAGGAAGAGCGCGCTGTCGCCTACCGATATCCAGTAAAGGTTCGACTCGTGGATGACGGACGCGACGAGCGTGGTCCCCGTGTCCTGCCCCATGCCAAGGACGGCTTGGTTGGCCTCTCTGAGGCTGCGCTGGAGGGCGTCGGGGATGGTTTCGGTCTGCGCTTTGGTGGAAAAGGCGCGGTGGAACGCTTTCACGGCGACGCGGCTGGCGGAGGCGCCGTGGGCAAGCCCGCCCATGCCATCGGCGAGTACCGCGAGGAAGCCAGCGTGGCGGATGAACTCAGTTGCAGACGGATCCGAGAACGCGAACGCATCCTGCTGGTCGCGGCGGGCGCCGAGGTGCTGGGCGTTACCGGGGGTCAGTGGCATGGCGACAACCGGTCGGACTCACGGCTGACAGCAGGCCAAAGGGCTGCTCAACGAACGATTCATGCAGACCGACAGCATCTCACTTATGGTGAGACAATTCGCGTTTTTATCACGTCCACTTGTATTTCTCACTAACGAACGGGACTAGTACGAGCTTGGTGCGGCCCAGCTCGATTACGTCGTCCGCCTTGATCTCCGTGGGCGAGTGCACCATTTCGCCGTTGAGATAGACCAGGCCGGCAGCGTCGCCGGGCTGGAGCCAGAAAGCGTTCTTCTTAGGGTCAAACATGACCACCGCATGCCGCTCGCGCGAGATGCCGTCATCGCCCGCGATAGCGATGTCCATGGAGCGGGAGCGGCCGATGAAGTTCTTTTCCATGTGGATGCGGTAGTCCTGGCCGCGGTCGGGGCCTTCGATGCAGACCAGCCATCCAACCACCGGGCTGACGCCGGACGGCTCCTTGTAAAACGCGCGGGTCACGCCGGCGGCGGGCGCGGCTGCAGCCGCCTGGCCGAGCGGGCGTGTCTTGTTCCCGGTTACATCGCCAGTATCGATCGGCACGCCGCACCACGGACAGGACGAGTGCTTCGCCGGATCGTAGAAGTGGCCTTCCTCGCAGCGAATCATGTTGAAGATTTCCTGAGTGGTGGATTGCCCGCGGGGACGGCGGACTTAAACACGATGTGATCGTCCTGGGTGCGCCCCAGGGCGCCCACGAACACGATGCGATTCTGTGGCGTCAGCGTTACCGGCGGAAGCCGGAATGTGCCGTCCGATGAGAGATACAGGCCGCTGACATTCGCAGGGGTTTGGTTGCCGTACATGTTGAACAGGATGTAGTAGATCTTTGTGTCGAGTCCGCGAGCGAAATCGCGCATGGCCCATGTTTCCGTGCAGGGGCCACGGGTGCATTCGGTGGTGGAATCGCCGATGATCCAGGCGCCCAGCTTTTTCGCGAGTGTTGGTTCGGGCTGCGGCTTGGTTGCGGGGCGCCAGAGGTACAGGTCGACATCGACGGGCTCGTTCCAGGTAATCTCGACGGTGACCGGGAACATCTTCTCGAGCTGCTCGATGCGCTTGTTGGCGTTTTCCAGCTGCTGCTGGAGCTGTTCCGCATTCCCCGCGCTGGCCGCGGCGCCCTGTTTCTGAGCCTTCGTGTAGTAGGGAAACAGGGCCAACATCATGAAGCAGAAGGCGCCCAGCGCACCCGTCAGGATGTCCAACAGAGACATGTTGAAAATGTTGACTTCGCGATTGCGCGGTTTCATGGGGCGAGGCTGGCGTGCGCGCGCAGCCGGGGCTCGCCTTCATAGAGGCGGTTGATGAGATTTCGCAGGGTGTACGAGCCGGCCAGGTTGACGCTGGTCTCTTCTTTTTCGTTCACGATGTGCAGCAGGAAAACGAGAATCGCGCTTTCCGCCAGCGCCACCATGGTGCAGTCGAAGCCGACAGCCAGCTTGTGCGCGATGTCGTACATGCTGATGTCGCCGGAGCTGGGCACGGCGGCAAGCGAGGCGCCGAGGCCTATGACCGTACCGATGAAGCCCATCGTTGGAACCAGCCAAGCGATAAAGCGAACCAGGCCATAACGCAGGTCGACCCGGTGCTCAATGAGTTCCAGGCTGCTGCCCATTACGGCGACGGTCTGGTCGATGGATCGGCCGGACTGGAACTGAAGGATGCAAAGGTCGATCAACGAAGGCAGGAAGCCATGCTGGCCGTCGGACAGCGGGGCCACACGGCGGCGGATGGGTCCCAGATCGCGAGCCTGGAGAACCGTTTCATGGTCCTCAGGCAACAGATGCGCTTTGGTGAACGCGAGTTCCCGGGTGGCCACTCGCCAACGGACGAACAACTCGCCGAGGCCGATGAACAGCAGCACATGCTCCAGGTTCTGAATCGTGAACGGGTACGGGAAGTGCGGCGATTTGCGATCGAGAAGAAGCGCGGCCGCGCGGCCGCCCGATGGAAGGACGATGGTCAGAACGAGGATGAAAACGACGGCGCAGCCGACGGACAGGAGCATCGTGAGTCGCCGGTCAGGCAACTGCCAGAACGCACCACGCTGCTGCGGATCGCTGAAATTCATTGACCGCACTCCGGACAGACTTGATTCTGGGGCTTAATGAATCCGCACAGGCAGCGCACAAGCCGAGGCGTATCGGCAGGCGGCGCCTTCGCGGGCTGCGGCTGCGCCTGCGCCGGAACCGGAGCCGGGAAAGCCTGCGGGTGTCGCTGGCGAATGGCCGCGACAATATCGGCGACGCTGAGCACCGCCGTGCCGAACTGAATCTGATCGGAAGGAAAGACCACCGCGGGTTCGCGAATGGGAACGGGCGGTTTTCCGGCGCGGATCAGCTGCGTTCCGTTGCTGCTGCCGCGATCGGCGATCAGCAGGCGGCTGCCTTCAACGCAGAATTCGGCGTGCAAACGGCTGACGGAATCGTCGGCAAGCGGGATATCGCATGATTTGTCTCTGCCGATGGTAAATCTGGCTACTGCCGGGGACCCCAATGAGCATGAACCTCGCGCGGAATCTGGGAAGAGATTATACAACAGTGCCCGGCTGAACCGAGGCTGCGCATGCGGTGTATCAGTACCAGGCGTGCGGCGTCTAATTTCACGAGCCCGGTCCCTCGTTACATGTACATGTGTGCAGGGCCGTACGTGCATCCGGCATCCGGACGCCCTGCGGCTGAATCAGATCATCAATGAAGGTCGGCATCACCTGTTACCCAACGTACGGTGGCAGCGGTGTGGTCGCGACGGAGCTCGGCCAGGAACTGGCGGCGCGCGGCCACGACGTGCATTTCATAACCTACGCGAATCCCATCCGCCTTGCCCCGGGCCCACGGATCCATTACCACGAGGTGGAGGTTTCCAGCTATCCGCTGTTTCAGTACCCGCCATACTGCCTTGCCCTCGCCTCGCGCATGGCCGAGGTGGCTCGCACGTATCATCTCGACCTGATGCACGTGCACTACGCCATCCCGCACTCCATCTCCGCCCTGCTGGCACGGGAGATGATGGCCGGCACGCACCGCCTCCCGTTCATTACAACGCTGCATGGGACGGACATCACGCTGGTGGGAACCGATCGCTCCTACTTTCCGATCACGAAGTTCTCGATCGAGCAGTCGGATGGCGTCACCAGCATCAGCAAGGACCTGCGCGCGAAAACAATTGAAGTGTTCGGCGTGAACAACGAAATTCGCGTCATCAATAATTTCGTGAATTGTAGTATCTACGAGCCTGCAAAGGAGCGCACGGCAGGCGAAAAGCGGCTGGTGCATATCTCGAATTTTCGCCGCGTCAAGCGCGTGAACGACTGCCTGTACATTCTGGCCGAAGTGCTGAGGAGCACGCCGGCGCACCTCTACATGGCCGGTGACGGGCCGGAGCGCGGACCCGCCGAGCGCCTCGCGGGCGAGCTGGGGATCGAATCGCACGTGACTTTCCTGGGAAAGCAGGATCGCATCCATGAGCTGCTGCCGGACATGCACGTGCTGCTGCTGCCCAGCGAAATGGAGTCATTCGGGCTGGCGGCGCTGGAGGCCATGGCCTGCGGCGTGCCGCCGGTAGCCACGCGCGTCGGCGGAGTCCCCGAGCTGATCAGCGATGGAGTGGACGGCTTTCTGGAAGACGTCGGCGATATACCCGCGCAGGCCGGGCGCGTACTGCAACTGCTGACCGACGACGATCTTTACAGTCGAATGTCCACCGCCGCCCGGTACACGGCCGAGGACCGGTTCTGTTCGTCGCTGATCATCCCGCAGTACGAACGGTACTACGACGAAATCTGCTCCCGTTAGGTAAGGCTGGGTTGGAACTTTCGGCCGCCGTGCGGTGTCCAAATCGAATAGCCGGATCCCCGCGGTTTGGGATTACAATCTGGTCAGGTGGAACCCGTGGCTGACATTGTCGTCGGCTTGCATCTCGATGCTCAGTCGCCAAAGCCTGGCCCCGAGCGGGCGGGCTGCGCCGAAGACGAAAGTCTGGTGGCGGCGCTGCAGCGGGGCTCGGAAGAGGCCTATGAGATGCTGATCACGCGTTTCCAGCAGCCGGTTTTCAATCTGGTGTGCCGGCTGACGGGCGATCCACCCGAGGCCAGTGACATCGTGCAGGAGGTATTTCTGAAGATCTTCCGCAGCATCGGCTCCTTCCGATCGAAGAGCAGTCTGCGGACCTGGATTTATCGCATTACCGTCAACGAGGCCTATAACCACCGGCGCTGGTTCTGCCGACATCAACGGCAGGAGGTGGGAATGGCCGAAGAGGAGCACGGCCGGACGTACGAGGACACGCTCGCAGACCACGGGCGCTCGCCCTTCGATCTGGCCGCCGACACCGAGACCCGCATGCTGCTGGAGGGAGCGCTTGAGGGTCTGAATCCGAAGTTTCGCGCCGCGGTCGTGCTGCGGGACATCGAAGACCTCAGCTACGAAGAGATCGCCGCGGTGCTGGACATTTCTTTGGGAACCGTCAAGTCGCGGATTTTGCGAGGCCGCGAGGCGTTGAGGAAGATACTGGCCGGGCGGCTGGAGCCGGAACCGGGATTCCGCCTGTCACCGCAGCCAGTCGAGTGACACCCATGAATTGCAGGACCCTCAGACGAAAGGCTTTGCTGGAGCCACAGGCTCTGGCGTCCGACCAGGAGCGTCAGGCCGTGGCCGCCCATCTGCTTATCTGCGCCGACTGCCGCCAGGAACGCAGCGAGCGGCAGCGGCTGCGTGAGGCGCTGCGTGCGCTGCCCCAGCGCACGGCGCCGCCCGAATTGGCAGTGCAGCTGCGAGTGCTCGCATCCCGGCACGTCAGCCAGCCGCGAGTGGGTTGGTTCGCGCGAATCCTGCAGCGCGCGCGTCTTGATTTCGAAGATTTGATGCGGCCGCTCGCGGTGCCTTTGGCCGGCGGAATCGCCTCGACTATTTTTCTGTTTGCCATGCTGGTCCCGTCCCTCGCCGTGAACCTTCGGCTGAAGAACGACATCCCCACCGGCCTGATTACAGACGCCACACTGGAGAATGCCGCCCCGATCAGCTTCGATTCCGGAGAGGCCGTTGTGGACGTCACGGTGGACGAAGAAGGCCGCATGGTGGACTACACCATCGTGAACGACCGCAGCAGGGAAGACAACGCCAGCTTCTGCCAGAGCATCGCGAACTATCTTCTGTTCACCACCTTCAAGCCGCCGACCGCTTTCGGGCAGCCGGTTTCCGGCACGATTCGCCTGACCTTCCGCAGCAGCTACGTGGACGTCAGGGGCTGAACCGGAGCAGGTCTGGGACAACGCCTCGGACAGCATTTCCTTTTTCGCGAATCCATTCTCGAACGAATCGCCGCCGCGGCCGCGCCCGAGGGGACAGGAGTGGTCGTCGAGATTGGGCCCGGGAAGGGCGCGCTCACGGCACACCTGCTCGAGCGCGCGGAGCGCGTGATCGCGATCGAAATCGATCACGTGCTCATTCAGTATCTGACGGCGAAGTTTCGCGGCGAGCCGCGGCTGGAGCTTGTCGAAGGCGATGTACTGAAAGTGGAGCTGGCGCAGTATGGGCCCGAAGCGGTCGCCGGCAATCTGCCGTACTACATCACCTCACCAATCATCGAGAAGGTGCTGGGGATGCGCCGGCCGGTGCGGTGCGCCGTGTTTCTCGTGCAGAAGGAGGTGGCGGAGCGGCTTACCGCCTCCCCCGGCGCCCGCGACTACGGTTACCTGAGCGTGGCCACGCAGTTTCTGGCGAAGGCGGAACTGCTGTTCACCGTAGCGCCGGGGTCGTTCAAGCCGCCGCCGAAGGTCGACTCGGCCGTGGTGCGGCTGACACCGCGCAGCCCCGCCACGGCAGGCGACTCCGCGGCGTTTTTGCGCTTCGTCGGCCTGTGCTTCCGCCACAAGCGCAAAACGCTGCGCAATAATCTGGGCGGCGTCTTTCCTCCAGAAGTCGTGGCGGCGCTGCCGGAGGCCGGAATGCGCGCCGAACAACTGTCGCTCGAAATGTTTGTCGATCTGTACGGGCGGCTTGTCAACTCTTAGTCGTCCAGTCGTGGGCGCCGAGCGCCTCCGGAATGGGTAAGCTGAACATGACTCCCTCGGAAGTGGAGATGTTGTCTTTCGAGCTGATACTCATCACTGCTGGTGGCAACGGGCGGGAAGTGGTTCGGGCATGACCATCGACGACAACATGTTACGCGCGTGGCGCTGGGCTCGGCAGGGGCTCGATGGAACCTCGGAGGGGAAGTCTGCGGCAGAGGTTCTGGAGCGCTCCGGCTGGGCCCGTTCCGTGGGCGGCTCGGGGCCGTATCTCACGCTGTTCGCGCGCGCCGGCACATCGCGCGATGCGGCGGACGCGGCTGTCGCGCGCCTGGAGATCCATGAGTTGCCGGCGGCGCGCGGGTGCACCTATGTGGTCCCGGCATCCGAATTCGCGCTGGCGCTGAGCGCCGGGGCGGCCTTCGACGGCGATTTGAAAACGGCATACAAGCTCGGAGTAACCGAAAAGGAAATCAGCAAACTGCGCGACGGCATCGTACGCGCGCTGGCGCAGGGCCCACTTGATCCCGAAGGGCTTCGCGAAGCGACGGGCGGCGCGGCGCGAAATCTCGGTCCTGAAGGCGCCAAAAAGGGTGTCACGACCACACTGCCGCTCGCGCTTGGGGAACTGCAGCGCCGGGGCGAGATCCGGCGCATTCCGGTGAATGGCCGCCTCGATCAGCAGCGCTACCGGTACACGCTTTGGAATCCCAATCCATTGGCCGGCTTCAATCTGGCGCAGGAAGATGTCCATACCGAGGTGGCGCGCCGCTACTTCCGCTGGATCGGACCGGCGAGTGTTGCCGAATTTCAGTGGTTCTCCGGATTGGGCGTGAAGGCCGCGAAAGCCGCGGTCGCGCCGCTTGGGCTGGCTTCGCCCGACGGCGAGCGCCTGATGTTCGCTGACGATTTGGATGCGCTTCGTAGCTGGCAATTGCCAAAAAAGCCGTCTTATTCACTGGTGAGCAGCCTGGACGCGTTGTTTCTGCTGCGCCGGAACCTGCAGGACACGGTGAATGCCGAGGACTGGAAACAGGTGTTTCCACCAAATGGACTGACGGACCTGCCCAGCAATGCCATCGTGGACCGCGGCCGACTCGCCGGTGTCTGGGAGTATGACCCACAGTCCGAATCGATTGCCTGGCTCACGTTCCGGCGCGAGGACAAGGCACTCGAGCGAGCGATTAAGGCCACTGAGACCTGGATTGGAGAGCAGCTTGGCGACGCGCGCTCGTTCAGCCTTGATTCGCCGAAGAGCCGGGCGCCGCGCATCGAGGCGCTCCGCGCCGGGCGACTGCCGCGCCCGTAGGGCTCCGCCGCCCGTCATGGGAACGTGATGGCCCGATCCACGTATCATAAGTAGTAATCCGTGACAGCTCCGGCCCTTTGTGCAGGCAGTATGCGGCGTCTCGCGGCGCTTGGCGGCATCGCGCTGTTCGCAGCACTCGCCGTGTCCGCCCAGGCGGTGCATCCGCTTACCGGCCGCAGAATCGCGCCGGCCATGGGTCCGGCGGGCGCCGACTGGCTGGACCGCTCCGACCGCGAGAAAGAGGAGGCGCCCGAAGCGGCGCTGGATGCCATCGGCATCGCTCCAGGCATGATCGTCGCCGACGTGGGCGCGGGGACCGGTTACATTTCGGCCAAGCTGGCGCGCCGCGTGGGCCCGACCGGCCGCGTGTATGCGGAGGACATCCAGCCGGAGATGCTGGACCGTGTACGCGACAACAGCGAAGAGGCGCACCTGAATAACATCGAGACCGTGCTGGGGTCGGAAGCGGATCCGCGTTTACCCGCCGGCAGGATCGATGTCGAATTACTGGTGGATGTGTACCATGAGTTCTCGCAGCCGCAGAAGATGCTGCAGGCGCTGCGGCGGGCGCTCAGGAAGGACGGGCGGCTCGTTCTGCTGGAGTATCGCAAAGAGGACCCCAGCATTCCGATTCGGCCCGACCACAAAATGAGCATTGCAGAAGTGCGGACGGAGGTGGAAGCGGAAGGCTTCCGTTTGGATAAGGTAATCGACACGCTCCCCCGCCAGCACCTGTTCATCTTCCGCAGGGCGCCGGACCAATAGGGTCCTTAGAAGAAGGCGCTGTCCGTCTTCACTTCCGCCTTCCAGTCCGTCAGGATGCGGTCCGTGCTGTCGCCGGCCAGCATGCGGCAAGGCTCCGGATCCGGCTGATCGGCGTCCGAGAACTCACTGTGTACGGTCAGGCCGGCATGGTTTACGTACCCGTTCGCCGCGAACAACAGTGTCGCCAGCCGAACGTCGGAAGCCAACGCCCGGCCTGCGATCGTGTGGTGCTCGACCACGCACTCGCGGATGGGCTCGGGCAGGTTCCACGCAGTCAGCGCCTCGGCTGAAATTTCCGGGTGCGTGAAACCAAATATGTCGAGCTCGCAGTCGCACCAGGAACGGCCGCCCTGGCGATACAGTTTCTCCACCGTCGAGTATTCATCCGGTACGGCGACGGCGATGAGCAACAGTCCCACATCGTGCAGGAGACCTGCGATGAAGGCGCCCTCGCCATATTCGACACTCGTGTATTGGGCGAGCAGATCGCACAGGATTGCGACGGCGACGGAGTGCATGTTGAAGCGCGTCATCGACCATCCTGGCGGAGTTCTGACCGAGGCCCACATGCGCGCGATGGACATACTGAGCACCGCGTTCCGGATTTTATTGATGCCGAGCAGACTGACGGCGTGCCGAACGGAGCTGACTGTCCCCCGGCGGCCGTACAGCGCCGAGTTCACGATTTTCAGTATGTTGCCGGCCAGCACCGTATCTTTTTCGATGAGGTCGGAGACGGCGCTGAACGAAACGTCCTCATGGGCAATGCTGGCCAGCACGCGGTTCAGGACCGGAGAAAACGGCGGCAGCTTCCCGAGACAGCGCAGGACCCGGGTTCGGCATTCCAGTACGGGCGTCACTAAGAGGCTTATCGGCAGAGGGGCAGTGGAAATTGAGTGGAACCGTGCGGTCGTGACGGTGTCGGTTTCATCAGACGAACACTGCAAATAAGAAAGAACGAAGCAGGAAAGCGTGGCAGCACAGCGCATTCAACACATCGCCGAGGAGCAGGAGCGGTGGCGCGCCGAGGCTCGCGATATCCGCCCTCTCGGCTCCGGCGTCCGGGGATCGTGTTTACATTGACGATTCGATTCTGGTAATCTGATTGTTGCGCCCCGCGCAAATCAACGCTCAGTGGGAGGCAGGGTCCTTGGTTTCAACGACATCTGCCGTCTGCACCAATGAGGGAACATGCCAAAAAGCGGTAAGAAGTTCGATGCGGCTGCGAAACAGGTAGAGGCCCGGCCCTACAGCCTGCAGGAAGCCATCCCCCTCGTCCAGAAGATTAAGTTCGCGAAATTCGACGAGACCGTCGAGGTGCACATGCGCCTTGGCGTCGATCCCAAGCATGCCGACCAGCAAGTGCGCGGCACCATAGTGCTGCCGAACGGCCTCGGTAAATCCAAGAAAGTACTGGTCATAGCCTCCGGCGACAAGCAGCGGGAGGCGCAGGAGGCCGGCGCTGACATCGTCGGCGGCGACGACGTCGTGCAGCGCATCCAGGCGGAAAACTGGACCGATTTCGATGCCGTGGTCGCAACCCCGGACATGATGCGCTCGGTAGGCCGCCTTGGTAAGATTCTCGGACCCCGCGGCCTCATGCCGAACCCCAAGACGGGCACTGTGACGACTGACGTCACCAACGCCGTTCGCGAGATCAAGGCCGGTAAGGTGGAGTTTCGTGTGGACAAGACCGGCGTCATCCACGCTCCCGTGGGCAAGGTGAGCTTCTCCACCGACAAGCTGTTCGAGAACGCCAACACGCTGATTCAGGCTGTGGTGCGAGCCAAGCCTTCGGCCGCAAAAGGCAAGTACGTGAAGAGCGTCACCGTCTGCTCCACCATGGGGCCCGGCGTTCCGCTGGACGTGACCTCGTTCAACGCGAAGCAGGCGTAGCCCGCCATCCAGGAGATCGAAATGAAAGACAGGGAGCAAAAGGAAAAAGATCTGGCGCGGCTGCGCGAGGAGTTCGAGCGCGCCAACAGCATCTTCCTCACCGGGTACGAGAAGATGACCGTGCAGCAGGATTTCGACCTGCGCAAGGCCATTCGCGGGGCGGGCGGCGACTACGCGGTCATCAAGAACACGCTGGCGGAAAAAGCGGCGGAAGGCAAGCCTGTGAAGGATCTGATGAAGGACCTGGCGGGCATGAACTCCATGGCCTTCACCACGAAAGACCCGGTGGCGCTGGCCAAGGCGCTCACCACGTACGCCAAGGCGAACCCGGTGTTCACCTTCAAAGCGGGGTTCGTGGAAGGGCGGGTCATCAACGTACAGGGAATTCAGGACCTCGCGAACCTTCCTTCGAAGGAAGAGCTGATCAGCAAGATCATGTTTCTGATCAACGCCTCGGCGCAGCGAATGGCTGTCGCGCTGAACGGCGTGTCGAGAAATGTGGCAGTGGTGCTGGACCAGGCAGGGAAAGAGAACAAGTTTTCGGGCTGAGGCCCATACGCAAGCGGCTGTCGGCAATGGGCGGCCTAAACAGAACCTAAAGGGAGTAGACAACAATGGCGGATGTAAACGCGATTCTGGATCAGATCAAAGGGCTGACGCTGCTGGAAGCCGCGGAGCTCGTGAAGAAGATGGAAGAAGCCTTCGGCGTGTCGGCTGCGGCAGCCGCAGTTGCGGCGGCGCCGGCAGGCGGAGGCGGGGCAGCTGCAGCCGCTGCTCCGGCCGAGGAGAAGACCGAGTTCAGCGTCATTCTGACTGCGGCCGGTTCGAATAAAATCAACGTGATCAAGGCCGTACGCGAAGTCACCAGCCTCGGCTTGAAAGAGGCCAAGGATCTGGTGGACGGCGCGCCCAAGCCCATCAAAGAGGGCGTGAATAAGGAAGAGGCGGAGGCCATCCGAAAGAAGTTCACGGATGCGGGCGCCACCGTCGAAGTAAAGTAAGCGGCCCAACAGAGCGTTTTCGGATTCGGGACGCGGCAGCAGCCGGCGGTCAGCTTCGGGATCGTCGAACGCTGTCGCGTTTCCGCGTCTCTGAGCATTTGACATGCCATCGACGCTCTGTTAAATTAGTGGTTGTCCTTACCGGAGCTATAAACCCGGACTCTTGCTCGTGAACATCGCATCCTGCGGTATGATGCGCCCCGACTCAGCGGGTGCGCAGGGGATTGTCCTGCTCTCTTTATTCACACCACCCGTCTATCCGCGCGAGTTCGCTCGAGAGTTCTTCTACATTCCAGGCTTTCAGCGTGTGGTCACTGCCAACCGGGGCCTCGATCCCGGACGACGCCGGTCGACGAACCGGCGCATGGTGGCCGGACGCTGATGGCGGTTACAACTGAACTGTTTCACGCGCCGTTCGGGCCACAGGAGTTCACACAATGCAAAATCCGGCGTTAGGCGCCATTCGCGAACGAGTCGACTTCTCACGTATCAAGACATCCATCCCGATTCCGAATCTCATTGAGGTTCAGAAGAAGTCGTACGAGCGATTTCTGCAGATGGATCTGCTTCCCGGCGAACGGGAAGATTCGGGCCTGCAGAGCGTGTTCAATTCGGTCTTTCCGATTTCCGATTTTCGCGGGCTGAGCCAGCTCGAGTTCGTCGATTACGCCATCGGCAACTGGGAGTGCAAGTGCGGCAACCTGAAAGGGCTGCACCATCTCCGCTCCACCTGCCGCAATCCAAGCTGCGGAGCGACGATCAAGACCGATCCCTTCCACACCGGCGATGTTCTGTGCCCGCGCTGCGGCACCTTCAACAAGAACATCGTCACCTTCTGCAATCGCTGCGGCGACCCGGTCAGCCTGCAGTTGAAGTACGACGTCCCCGAGTGCGAAGAGCGGGGCATGACCTACGCGGCGCCGCTCAAGGTTACCATCC
>DASRCB010000021.1:0-41360 GCA_035653295.1 Bryobacteraceae bacterium | reverse complement strand
GTCGCAGCCCGGCAACTGGCCCTCGCGCATCGCGATGGCGCTCCTGCTCGGTCTGTATTGCTGGATCACCCGGCGGATCGGTAATCGCGAACGTGAGTGGACGGTGTTTGTCTGCGGCGCGGCGGTCGTGTTCACGCCCTGGATACTCGGATTACAGCACGGCTTTCGTGTGGTCGGGGAGCCGCACCGGCTGCTTCCCGAGTTCGACCTCGTGATGATTCTGGTCGTGATCGAGGTGGTGCGCCATCTTTGGTCAGGCGGGCCAAAGGCCCGCTCCACAAAGCTCGCCAGGGCCGTTGCGGTGGCCATTGTGGTTGTTGGGTTCGCACCCGCAATTCGCTACGTCGGCCACGCATGGACGCCTTTTCCCAAAGCCGGCCCTCTCGAAGGTCAGTACGATTATCGGATCACGCGCTGGATCCACGATCATCTTCCCGGCCAGCGCGTGCTCCCTCCGGGGACCGTGCGCTTCTGGTTCGATGCATGGTTCGATAACGCGCAGCCGGACGGCGGGTCCATGCAGGGAATGCTCAACCAGATCATTCCCATCGGGACATGGCAGATTCTGCACGGCGACGACGCCCACATTGCCACGCTTTGGTTACAGGCGCTGGGAACCGACGCGGTTGTCGTTCCCGATCCGTCCTCGCCCGAGCCATACCGCGATTACTCAAACCCGCAGAAGTTCCGGGGCGTCCTGCCGGTCCTGTATGACGACGGCCGAGGCACGGTCATCTACAGGGTTCCGCGCGCTCAGCCCGGCGCGGCGCGCGTCGTGGATGCCTCGAGGCTCCCGGGGCCGATTCGCGGCGGCGACGATCGAGACCGACTCACAAACTACGTAGCCGCGATCGAGACGCCGCAGGCGGCAGCCGTGAATTGGCGCGGCTTCGATGAAGCGTCGATCGACACCACGACCGGAGCGGGCCAGAGCGTACTGGTGCAGCAGACGTTCGACCCGGCCTGGCGCGCCCGCGAGAACGGCCGCACCCTTCCCATCCGCCGCGAACCGGTAATGGGCTTCATGCTTATCGACGCGCCTTCCGGCCCGCACCGCATCGACCTCCGTTTCGAGACACCGCTGGAGAACCGCATCGGCCAGATTCTGTTCCTGCTCACCCTGGCTGCGATCATGGCCATGCTCGTGAAATAATCGAACCGGATCAAAAATATGGACATTACACGGCGAACCGCGCTCGGCGCGATTGCTTTGCTACTGCCACGAAAGTCTGCCGCGCAGCAGAGCTTCAACTTCGGCATCCAGCCCGGCCCGTTCGCCGGCACGCGCGAATCCCTGGCGCACTGGGAGGCGCCGCGCTGGTTCCGGGACGCTAAGTTCGGCATCTGGGCGCACTGGGGACCGCAATCGGGCATAGAGGCCGGCGACTGGTACGCGCGCAACATGTACATGCAGGGCAGCGAGCAATACAAATACCATGTTGAGCATTTTGGCCATCCCTCGCGCGTCGGCTACAAAGACCTGATCCCCAGATGGAAGGCGGACCGCTTCGACCCCGAGCGCCTGATGAAGCTATACAAGCAGGCTGGCGCGAAATACTTTGTCACCATGGGCGTGCACCACGACAATTTCGACCTGTGGAACTCGAAGTACACGCGCTGGAACGCGGTGAAGATGGGTCCGAAGCGCGACGTCGTCGGCCAGTTCCGAAAAGCCGCACTGAAGGAAGGGCTGCCGTTCGGAGTTACCGAGCACCTGTGGATCACTTACAAGTGGTTCTCCACCAGCCACGGCAGCGACAAGACCGGCTCGATGGCCGGAGTGCCATACGACGGCGCCAACCCGCGCTTCGCCGATCTGTACTGCGACTGCCCAAAGGTCTACACCGACCTCCCCTGGAATGAGGTCGGCATCCCGGATTCGTGGCGGCAGCACTGGTATCGCCGTATCAAGGATCTGGTCGACAACTACCAGCCCGACCTGCTCTATACCGACGGTCCGCTGCCGTTCGAGGAGTATGGCCTGAATCAGGTGGCCAACCTGTATAACCTCAGCGCGAAGCGGCACGGCGGGACGACCCAGGCCGTTTACACCAGCAAACGGCGCGAGGACTGCGCCAGCGGAACGTGCATCCTCGACGTCGAGCGCGGCATTGTGGATAACATCTGGCCCGAGCCGTGGCAGACCGACACCAGCGTCGGCGACTGGCACTACCGCGCCAACGATCATTACAAGTCGCCGAAAACCGTCGTCGACATGCTGGTCGATATCGTCAGCCGCAACGGCAACCTGCTGCTGAATTTCCCGCTGCCCAACAACGGAGAACTCGACGCGACCGAATACATGGTGCTGCAGGAGATCACGAAATGGATGGCGGTGAACAGCGAAGGAATTTATGCCTCGCGGCCGTGGAAGGTCTTCGGCGAAGGGCCGGGTACCGCGAAACCCAAGACCGAGAGCGCCAGCTTCAATGAGGACAAACGGAAGGACCTGACCGCCTCAGACGTACGATTCACGCGCAAGGGCGAAACGCTTTACGCATTCATTATGGGCTGGCCCGCGAAAGAAGCCGTCATCCCCGCGCTTGGCGCCCGCGCGCGCACGCGTCCTGGAAAAATCGCCAACGTCGAGCTGCTTGGCTACGGCGGAAAGCTGCAATGGCGGCAGGAGTCGACAGGTCTACATGTCGAATTGCCGGCGCAGAAGCCGTGCGACTACGCCATTACGCTGAAGATTGCCGGCGCGGTGTAATAACCCACACTTCCTCTTCTCAACGGCGACCCAACAGGTTTAGACTGTAGCCGCAATCTCCTATCGACGGAGGACATGCCATGCAGCGGACCATTTTGGTCGCCGCAGCAGTCATGGCGGCGATCCTTGTTGTTCCGCCGATCGGCGCGGCGCCGATGTACCGCCTCGTCGGCTGGAACGATCTGGGCATGCATTGCATGGACGGAGATTACTCCATCTACGCAATCCTGCCCCCTTACAACACCATTCACGCACAACTGATGGACGCCAACGGCCGGCTCGTTCGCAGCACTTCCGGCATTACTGTTACTTATCAGGCCATCGCCGATCCGACCGGGTCCATCAACACTTCATCCGCGAAGAAATCGAACTTCTGGCAGTATGTAAAGCCGATCTTCGGCGCCTCGCCTGCGCCTGACGTCGGCCTGACGGGAAACTCCATGCCTGGAGTTTCCAACAAGGCGCAGCCGATGAAGTTCGACTCCACGAAGAACTGGTTCACGGCCGATGCGATTCCAATCACGCCGTTCGACGACAAGGGAAACAAGAATTACTACCCCATGATGCGGCTGATCGCCAGAGACTCGACGGGAGCTTTGCTGGCGCAGACCGATATCGTATTGCCTGTTTCCGACGAAATGAGCTGTAAAACTTGTCACGGCTCCGGATCAGGTCCCGCGGCGCAGCCGAAAGCAGGCTGGGCGTGGAATCCCGTGGCAGAGCGCGACTACAAGCTGAACATCCTTCGCCTGCACGACGACCGGCAGAGCGGGCTCGGCGCGTATGTATCGGCGCTGAAGGCCATGGGGTACAACCCGGCGGGTCTGAGCGCCACCGCCGCCGGCGGTCACCCGATTCTCTGCGGGTCCTGTCACTCCAGCAACGCGCTAGGAACTTCGGGACAGCCCGGCGCGCCCGCGCTCACTTCCGCAATCCACGGTTACCACGCACACGTGATCGACCCTGCCACCAATGTGTCGCTCGGCGACAGCGGCGATCGTTCCGCCTGTTACCGCTGTCATCCGGGTTCGACCACGAAATGCCTGCGCGGAGTAATGGGAAATGCCGTAGCGGCGAATGGTACACCGGCGATTCAATGCCAGAGCTGCCACGGAGCGATGGCTCGCACAGGGGACAATACGCGTCGCGGATGGCTCGATGAACCGGCGTGCCAGAACTGCCATACCGGCACGGCGGTAAAAAACGCCGGCGCCATTCAATACACCAATGCGTTCAACGGAAGTGGGCTCCGCATTCCCGCGGACCTCACCTACGCAACCAACTCCAACGTTCCCGTCGTCGGCGCGTCTTTATACCGGTTCTCGACGGGACACGGGAACCTGTTCTGCGAGTCCTGCCACGGCAGCACGCATGCCGAGTTCCCCAGCTCGCACGTGAACGACAACCTGCAAAGCATCGCCAAACAGAAGTACGCCGGCACGCTGGGCGAGTGCACCGCCTGCCATGCGTCCGTGAGCGCAGGCCTGAACGGGCCGCACGGAATGCATCCGGTCGGTCAGGCCTGGGTGGATGCTCATCCGGATGTCGCGGAGAACGGCACGCAGATATGTCAGAACTGCCACGGGGCCGATCTGAAGGGCACGGTGCTGTCGCGGGCGTTCACCGCGCGGACGCTGCAGAGCGACTTTGGAACGCTGCAGCTTTACCGCGGATTCCAGGTAGGCTGCTATGCATGCCATTCGTCGCCCGGCTCGTTAACGGGTACCGAGAATCGGGCGCCCATAGCCAGCGGCGCCTCGCTCGATGCGGTTTCGGGCTCCACGGCAGACCTTCGACTACAGGCCGCGGACCCGCTCGGCACGCCTGTCGTAATGCGCGTTGTCCAGCAACCGCAGCACGGCACGGCAATCATTGACGGCACTACGGCCACGGTTCGCGCCGATCCCGGTTTCGAGGGCGTGGATACATTCACCTTCGCCGCCTCCGATGGATTGGTCGACTCCAATCAGGCCAGCGTCACCATCCACGCCACCGCCACCGCGCGTCCGCAGTTCGATGTTTCAGGGGTAAGGAATGCCGCCAGCTATGAGAGCGGCATGGTCAGCCCGGGCCTTCTGATCGCGGTCTTCGGAGCGAACCTGGGAGCATCCAGCCCGGCCACGATGCAGATCAATTCCGCGGGTATGGCCGATCGGCTCCTCGGCGCTACCCGAGTGCTGTTCGATGGTATGCCGGCGCCGATTACGTATGCATCGGCCACCCAGGTGAATGCCGTCGTGCCCTTCGACGTGTCCGGGCACGCCAGCACCATCATGCAGGTGGAGAATAACGGCATCCTGTCCGATCCCGTAGTGATTCCGGTCACCAGCTATGGACCGGCGATCTTTTCGCTCGATGGCACGGGTTCGGGGCAGGCGACAGTGCTCAATTACGACGCACAGACCCAGCAATATACCGTCAATGGCGCGAACCAGCCCGCTGCGCGAGGCGGGATCATTGTCGTTTACGCCAACGGTGGCGGCGCGCTCCAGAACGCGGTTTGGGACGGCGCCATCGTTTCCGAAGCGAACGACCTCGAAGCAGACGAAGACCTCGACGTGTACATCGGCGGCAAGGAGGCCGACATCCTGTACGCCGGCGGCGCACCGACGCTGGTCGCCGGTGTCATGCAGATCAACGTGCGCGTGCCGGCGGACATCGCTCCCGGAGACGCCACACCGATCATGTTGCGTATCGGAGGATCCATCTCGGTGGGAAATACGACCATTGCAGTGAAGTAATCGACTTGCAAAGCGCCTCCGCGGCATGGAAGCTGAGAAGAAGTGCCTGAGCTTCCCGATATCCTGGCCTACGTCGCCGCACTCGAGGCGCGCATCCTGAACCAACCGCTCGAGCGCGTGCGCCTGGCCAGTCCGTTCCTGTTGCGCAGCACACAGCCACCGGTGGCTGATGCGAACGGCCGCGTCGTCAAGCGGCTCAGCCACGTGGGGAAGCGCATCGCCATCGGGCTCGAGGGTGACCTCTGGCTGGTCCTGCATCTGATGATCGCCGGCCGGCTTCACTGGCGTCCTCCGCAGGTCCGCCTGGCGGGACGCCAGAACCTGGCCGCGTTCGATTTTCCTCAGGGCTCGCTCACCCTCACCGAAGCGGGCACGAAGCGCCGTGCGTCGCTGCACGTGGCTTCCGGCGAGGAAGGCCTGCGCGCATTGGATCCGGGAGGGATCGACGTATTCAGCGCCGATCCCGCCGCCTTCCGCGCCGCGCTCGTCCTCGAGAACCATACTCTCAAGCGCGCTCTCACCGACCCGCGCGTGCTGTGCGGGATCGGAAACGCCTACTCCGATGAGATTCTGCACGACGCGCGGCTGTCGCCGATCGCGCAGACGCAGAAGCTCAAAGCAGAAGAATGGGACCGGCTCTTCGAGGCCACGCGCCGCACGCTGCGTCTCTGGATCGATCGTCTGAGTACCGAGGCTCGCGGGAAATTCCCGGAGAAGGTAACCGCCTTCCGCGAAGGTATGGCCGTCCATGGCCGCTACGGCCAGCCCTGTCCACGCTGTGGCGAGAAGGTGCAGCGCATCCGCTACGCCGACAATGAGACGAACTACTGCGCTCGTTGCCAGACCGGCGGCCGCGTCCTCGCCGACCGCGGCCTCTCCCGCCTGCTCGGCGCAGACTGGCCCCGCACCCTCGACGAACTGGAAATGCTGCATCAACATGCGATCTGAGGGCTTGAGGCGGTCCGGACGCGGACTCCATGTCACGGACGGCTTTGCTCAAGCCGGTGTTCTCCACCCGTCCAGAGAGCTAAGAGCGCACATTGCGCGTCAGGGTCAGCGATCCGTCCGGGTTCGTCTTCTGACGGCAGGCCCAGTTTACGGGATAACGAACGCCCTTCACCTCCAGCTCTGCTTTCAAACGCAGGCCCTGCCAATCGGTTCCTCGAGGCAGCATGAGCATGGCCTGGCGGATTCCCGTCGGTTTCGGATATCCGGGATCGACGCACCCGCTGACCCTCACCGCTCCATCCTCGCTGAATGCAGTGAGCCGCAGTACGCCCGGAACGCCTGCCACCCCGGTGTTCGCCAGCCCGATAACCAGCCCGGGTGTCCCCTCCCGGTTGAAACTCCAGATGAATGAGGGCCGAACCCGATAGCCGATGCGCCGGGCAATCGAATCGATCGGCTCGGGATACTTGTCGTAATAACTCAGGATGTTTTTCGCCGCGATGTGATGCCAGTTCCAAACCGACCAGTAGTTGGCTCCGACATCCAGCACATGAGACGTAATCTTCTCGTTGTAGGTGATGCCATCGTCGAGCCGCACGTGCTCCGGGTCGCCGGTAGTCATTCCGACTTCGCACACGGCGGCGGTCCAGGCCGGCCGATTGCTCAGCGCTTCGATCTGCGTATTTTCGATGAAGATGGTATCGGTTCGAATCCAGTTGTGCGTACGAATGGTGTGGTCCAGTAGAGCGGCGTTGCCGACGTGACTGAAATCCGGCTGCGTGTTCGTCACCAGAGGGACCCTGGTCCATATGCCGAGCTGGGCCTCGAGCATCTTCATCCAGGTCTGTTCGGCCACCACATTGCTCGGAAAATTATTGCCTTCGAAGGGCCACGTGTGACCCTCGCCCCAGAAACCGTACATCATCGTGTCCATATACTCGACCTGGGGATTCCCGTTCAGCTCGGCTGCCAGCATTTCATTCAGCTCCCGAAATGCAGCCTGATACTCCGGGTGATCGTAGCGGGGCATGCGATGCTGTTTGCGGTAGCGCGTTTCCGATGCGTTGCCCTTCCACTCGCCTCGCAGCGCAACGTACGGGACCTTGCTCATCAGGAACTCGGGCATCCCTGGTTCCGGGAAATCCGGATTTTCGAGCATGATGCGAAACCCGACTCGCTTGTTATAGCGTTTCGCCAGATCGAAGGTGATGCGCCACCAGTCGGGCAAGTCCAGTTTGCCGGGCTTGTTCTGAACCTCTCTCCAGTTGGGCCGGAGGTAAATCTTCTGGGTGAACGGAATCTTGACCAGATCTTCCAGCGATTTTTCGAGCGTTTCGCCCGGCAGATGCGGCGGTCCGATATCGCCCGAAATGTAGACCACCAGGCCCATGCCGTAATTAGGAACGATGTCCGTGGAGGGCGTGGTCACCATAACCACATCGCTTCCGGGAACCACGGCATCGGCCGAGTATTGCGGAAACGGCCCCTGATACAACCTGTCCTGGACCTGCGGACCGCCGCCGAAATCGTATTTCTCCCAGTTGTGTTCGGGCATTTCTGCCTGCGCGGCAACGGACCCCAGACCCGCCGCGGATCCCGCCGTCCCGACCGCGTGCAGAAAAGTGCGTCGATTCAGATTCACTGCTCCCTCCCTGCGGTTATTGTGGGCTTTTTGCTTCTCAACATCCGATGCGTCTGTAACGGGGCCGTGAACACTTGCTCCGCGGCTGCGGCCGCCTTCGAGCGTCATGAGATCAGAGCGGGAAAGCGCTCATGGACATGGAGGATGAATTCGCCGAAGAGCGTGTTCGCCCACGCAAACCATGGCCGCGTGAACCTGGAGGCATCGTCCTTGTTAAAGGATTCGTGCATGAAGCCGGTTCCTGCATGAGTGGCTTTCAACGTCGCAAGGCAGTCCGCAACCTCGTGCGGATCGGGGGTGGTCAGTCCACGCGTGATGATGCCCAGAGGCCAGATCATGTTGGCCCCCGAATGCGGACCGCCGAGCCCCTGCGCCGCCCTGCCGCGGAAGAAATAGGGATTGCTGTCGCTCAACACCAGTTTTCGCGTGCGTTGGTACAGCGGATCATCGAGCGGGCAGCAGCCCAGGTAAGGCAGAGCGAGGAGGCTTGGAACATTGGCGTCGTCCTGGAATAGCTGATTGCCAAAACCGTCCGCCTCGTACGCATACACCTCCCCGTAACCGGGTTTGATTGCTGTCGCGTGCGTCCGCAGCGCTTCACGGACCTGATCCCTGAGACCCGCACATTCCCGAGCGGCCGCGGTGTCGTGGAGTACGGTGCTGTGGATCTCCTCGAGGTGGCTGAGCGCGGTGACCGCGAAAAGGTTCGATGGTATCAGGAACGGAAAGATGCACGCGTCGTCAGACGGGCGGAAACCTGAGTGAATGAGGCCGCATGGTTTGGTTGGATTTCCGTAGCCATCCTGCGGCAGTGAATCTCCCGGCACGGCGGTGACCCGTTGAAATCTGTACGGTCCTCGATCGTGAAGCCGCTGCTGTTCGCGGAAGGTGCGGACAATGAGCTTCGCCGCCTCACGCCAGTTCGCGTCGAAGCAGGACGCATCGCCGGTCTGTTTCCAGTACCCGTGCGCCAGACGAACGGGGTAGCAGAGAGAGTCGATCTCCCACTTACGCTCGTGCAGTTCCGGCTTCATTGCCGTAAGATCCTTGTCCCACTCGCTTCCGGTTGGGCCGAAGTTGAAGGCATTGGCATAAGGATCGATCAGGATCGAGCGCGTCTGGCGCCTGATGACGCCCTCGATCAGCGTCCTGAGCGCGGGATCAGACTTTACGAGCGGCAGATAAGGCCATACCTGAGCCGACGAATCCCGCAGCCACATGGCGTCAATGTCGCCGGTGACCACGAACGTGTCCGGTTTTCCATCGATGATGCTGGTTCGAACCGTCGTGTCCAAGGTGTTGGGAAAGCAGTTTGTGAACAGCCACGCGAGTTCCGGATCCTGAATGGACCGGCTGACCTCGACAATTTTGGCTTCGACCGCTTTGCTCGTGAATTTCCGTTTTTGACGAGGAGGTCGGCGGCTGGGGAACGGTGTCGCCGATCGAGCCGCAAAAGGCGAGAGCGCAATGGATGCAAGGAGAGCCCGCCGACTGTACATGTGTCTCATCGTACGCCGCCCGCTCGACTAACGAGGGCGAAATACCGCAGGGCAGGTATTGAAGGTGTCACCGCGTGGACCACGCAGGCCGGCGCGGGCTGATTAACGCCGGTCGTTGCGCGCGATCTCCCCGCCCTTCATCACGAAGAACACGCTGCGTGTCTTCGCGATATCCGTCAGCGGATCGCCTGGTACGGCCACGATATCGGCCAGCATGCCGGGCGCGAGGGCGCCGACTTTGTCCTGCATTCCGAGCAACTCGGCTGCGGACGTTGTTCCGGCCCTCAGCGACTGCGCCGGCGTCATGCCGTCGGCGGCCATTAGCACAAATTCCAGGGCGTTATGCCCGTGCGGATATACTGCCGCGTCGGTGCCCAGCGCGACCTTCACCCCCAGCGCGAGCGCACGCCGCAACATGGCGTCCTGCTGCTTCACCGCACGTTCGGCCTTCGCCTGCACCGCCGGCGGGAACTTCGACATCGCCAGCCCCTCGCGGGTCGCCAGCGTGGGAACCAGGAACGTGCCGCGGTCGTGCATCATGCGGAAAGCTTCGTCGTCGAGAAAGGTGCCGTGTTCGATGGAGTCGATGCCGGCGCGAATGGCGCGCTTCGCCGCTTCCGCTCCGTGCGCGTGCGCCGCTGTTTTCCGCCGCAACTCGTGCGCCTGCGAAACCAGCGCGTCCAGCTCTGCCTGACTGAGCTGGGGCACGTCCACATCGTCCGTCGGTGAGAGCACGCCGCCGCTGGCGCAGGTCTTGATTACGTCGGCGCCGTATTTGATGTTGAAGCGCACCGCGTAGCGAGCCTGCTCGGGAGAGTTGATGACGCCGTCCTCCGGCCCGGTCTCATGGTTCAGTACGCCGAAACGGAAGCCGTCGCCGTCATCACAGTGGCCTCCCGTCGACCCCAGAGCGTGCACCGCCACCAGCATCCGCGGGCCCGGCACGATCCCGGCGTTGATGGCGTTGCGGAGCCCGACATCCAGAAAGTGATCCGAGCCGACATCGCGCACGGCGGTGAAGCCGGCCATCAGCGTGGCGCGAGCATTCGCCGTTGATCGGATCGCCTCCTCGGAGATCGGCCGCTGCAAGTCCAGCAGGCGAGCGCCGTTGTAGTCGGGATTGAAGTCCATCGTAAGGTGCGTATGCGCGTCGATGAAACCTGGCAGCAACGTCGCGTCGCCGAGGTCGATCACGGTGGCGTCGGCGGGGGCCTGACCGCCGACCGATTGAATCCTGTCACCGAAGACGACTACAATGCCCGGCTGCTGAAGCTTATCGCTCTTTCCATCGAAGAGCCGCGCCGCCTTCAGCACATAGGTCTGGGCGGGCAGCGCGGGCGTCAGCGCAAACAGAACGAGGGCGAGATAGTCGAAACGCAGTCTCATGGCAGAACGTACAGCGTAGCAGGGTTGCAGGCTATGGTGGGCGCCGTGCGCTGCAATCTGTCTTGCCTGCCCGTGCCTCGCCGCCGGCGACCAGGAGGGGTGTTTCGCGCGGGTGAAACGGTCAGCTTCGGCTGTGCGCTGTTCGACGTCCGCAGGCCTTGGCGCGCCTTACTGCCAGTCGCCGCTCAGCGTGAACGCCGCCCAGTAATAAGGAGAGGCCCAGTGCGGATCAGCCTTCATCTCAGCCTGCGCCCTCGTGAGCGCAGCCGGCGCCGAGAGATGGTCGTCCAGCAGCGCCCGATAGAACCGCTCCATGAACACCGTGGTGGCGCGGTCTTCCACGCTCCACAACGTCGCCAGCACGCGGCTCGCGCCTGCGGACAAAAATCCGCGCGATAGTCCAAGCATGCCCTCGCCGGTTACGTCCCGTCCCAGCGAACTCTGGCAGGCGCTGAGCGTCACCAGCCCGGCATTCAGATGCAGATTGTAGATGTCGCCGAGCCGCAAAAACCCGTCCTGCGGGCGTCCGCTGCGATCTACCAGCGACAGCACCACGCCGCTCAGGTCCGGGCGGTCCGCATCCACCAGCGTGTGCGCGGCGATATGGATGATGCCGTACTTTCCCGAATCGAACCGGCGGAAGGAGCGCAGGGACGCGTCGAAGTCGAGCAGCGTACGCGTGCTCGCCGGCCCCGCCAATTGCGCGATCTGCTCCGCCTCGATGCGCGACATTGGCAGGCGCGCGAAATCGTGTACGCCCGCGTCTCGCGCGGACCGCAGCACCGGAGCGAGCACGGCGAACTCGGTCGGTGGCGCCGCCCGCGCCGGAGCGCGTACGGCCGCGACGCGCGGATCCTCGACCGTATACACGGGATCCGCCAGCACAAGAGCGCGCCCCCACGATCGGAATGAATGTGCTCTTCGAATCTCGGCCAGAACGCTGGCCGACGGCGTCAAGACCACCTCTTTGCCTCTGATCATCGGCAGCGCGCTGAAGGGCACATACTGAAGCGGGCCATCCGGCGCAATCACCATGGTCCTGAAATTCGCAGTAAGAGCGCCCGGGGGCAGCAGCATGCGGCCGAGCGCCGATGCCGCCGCGAATGCTTCCCGGTCGGCGCCGTCGAAGTCTCCCCCGTGCACGCGGTTCCGCGCCGTGACTGCACTGTACAAGCGGCTAACTGCGGTGGAAAGCGCTTCGCCGCCCGGCAATTCGTAATGGCGCAGGTCCGACCTTGTCAGGACCCACAAATGGCTGTGCTGTGCTCCGACCAGATATTCCAGCAGCGCTGTGTCCGGGCCGAGCGCGTCCCGCCGAAGATCCGCAAGGGAAGCCACCGTTCGGGCGCCATGGACCGCGGCAAGCCCGCCTACCTCGTGCAGCCGCAGATCAATCACCTTGTGCTGCAACATCAGACCCGTGAGCGCCGGCTTTTCTTTAGCCGTTGCCGTCAGCGTCTTCGCGTGGATGGATGCAGCGAGGGCGCGCTCTTCAGAACAGAGCTTTGGGTCAATGCCGCGCGAATCGGCTCGATCGGCAACCGTATCCAGCAGCACTCGCGCGTGCGCCTGCTCGCTGACCTCGAACGCCTGTATGGTGTATTCCCGCGAGCGCGTTCGCGCCGCTTCCTGTTCCAGCAGCGTAGCCGAAAACTCATACAAATCGCGCTGCGAGGCGAGCCAGGACGCGCGCAGCCCCGGGTCCAGCAGGCTCGATCTGGCCGATTCCACCAGCTTGCGAGCGCGGGCCAGATCCTCGATCGCATCTCGCGTCGAGCCCTGCTGATGCGCCAGCTTCGCGAGCGCAGTGAGCGACAGTACTTCACCGAAGCGGTCTCCGATATCGCGATCAATCGCCAGCGCGGCCTCGAGCTCTGCTCGCGCGCCGTCCAGGGTTCCAAGCTCGCGGCGCACGCAGGCCTCGTCGTACAGCAGCCCGAGTCCGGTAGCGATTGGAAGCGCCGTCCGCAGCCGTTCGCGCGCCTCGGAAATCCGGTTCTCGCTCTCCAGCAGATCGCTGATCTCCAGCAACGCGAGAACCTGCCCGTGCCGGTAATCGGCCCGCTGCATCAACCGCAGCGCATCCTCCGAAGTTGCCAAAGCCGCGCGCGTGCTTCCGGTGATGCGCTGCAGCCGAGCGCGCGCGATGAGAATCTCGCCGGCGGTGCGCGGCATCTCCTGTTCGTTCACCACGCGGCCGGCCTTGTCCAGCGCTGCCGCGGCGGAGGCATATTCGCCCAGGCGGGTGTAGGTCTCGCCCAGTTGCTTCCAGGTCTGCGCCTCGAACTCGGCATCGTGCAGATGCGGCCAGTGCGGCAGTGTCGCGATCAGCGCCTCCAGCGCGTTCTCGGAATCCCCCATTTCCAGGTAGCGGCTGGCCATGCCGACCAGTGTCTGGTTCAGGCCCAGCTCGTCGTCCAGCGCCGTGCGCAGCGCCTTTTCTTCGCGCAGATAATCCAGCGCCAGGTCGACCCGTCCCAGCGCCGACTCGGAATCGGCGAGGTTGTTCAGCGTCAGGGCCGATTCCCATTCCTGGCCCGCCGCTTTCTCCAGCGGCAGCGCCTGCCGGTACAACTCGATCGCGCGGGCGTGCTCTTCGAGGTTCGTATAGACGAGGGCCATTACAGAGAGCAGGTGCGCTTCGGCGCGTGGATCGTTGAGGCCGCGGATGACTGGCGCCGCCCGTTCGAACCACGGCAGCGCAGCACGGAAATCCCCTGCCATCGCGAGGAACTGGCCTTTCCCGAACAACGCGCGCGCCTCCAGCAGCGAATCGTGGGCCTGCCGCGCGAGGCGCAGCGGGTCATCGAGAGCCGCCGCTACGGCGCGATCATGCGCGGCGCTGGCGGCTCCAGGCAGGGTAGCGGCTGTTACGAAAGCGCGGTGCGCCCGCGCATCGGCGAGATCCTCGGCGGTGGCCGGACGGCGCACTTCGAGGCGAACCGTGCAGGTCCGCTTCTCCGGCCGGAACATCTGCGATTGCACGTCGAGCCGGAACTCGCCTCCGGACTCCGTGGCCGCAGCCACTGTCGCCTGCCCTCCCGTCCCGCCAAGGCCTGGGGCCGCATCCACTACCTTTCCGGCAGCGTCGAACAGCGTCGTCTTTACGGCCAGCCCCGAGTCAGCTTGCGCGATCACGCGGATGAACTCGCCGGCATCGGCTGCGATCATGACGCTGCGCGTCTCGCCGGAAGCCACCTGCACCTGCAAGCTGTCGCCCGCATGCGAGAGCAGCGGCGCCTCGGGAACCGTTCCCGCACGCACTGCGGCTGGGGAGATCGCAAGAGCTGCAACAGCGAAAAAGCTGGCTCGGAAGAACTCCATACGAGCGGCAGGCTAGTCCGCTAGTTTAGCAGCCAGTGATCTTCAGCGGGTCACGTCGATGTCCGTGTCGGCGACCAGTTCCGGCGCCGCGCCCGCACGCTCTCCCCGGACCGCAATCTGGTACCGTCCGGGCCGGAGGACCTCCGCCGGAACGACGAATTGCAGTACCCGTTGCGCGGGCATTTCCGCCGACCAAACCGGGCCAGCGCTGTTACGCAGCGATACGATGTAGCGCGGGAAACCCTCGGGGAAAATGCGAAAATTCACCAGCTGCGCGCTGCTCAGGCGCACGCTTTGAATGCCGCCGGCGCCACGCGTAACGGGAAGAACATCGAACGCCAGCACCGTTCCGGATGCGTGCGGCGCCGCGGTGTTGGTCTTCAGCCGCCGGTTTGCCGAGAAGAGCAGGGCGGTGGCCGCTGCCAGCACAATGCACGCCGCCACTGCGATCCAGAAGGGCAGGCTGCTGGGCGCCGGGCGCGCCGCCCGCGTTCTGGCCTGGCGGGCCAGTGCGCGCGCGAAAGCCAGCCGTTCCTCCTGCCCCGTGGTCAGCACGAATTCGGCAACGGCTTCCGCATCCTGTGTGCTCAGGCTGCCGCGGGCCAGCGCGTCGATGAGGTCCGCCTCCACCTCGCGCAGGCGCTCGAACAACTCCGGCTCGGTGAACAGCCGCTCGCGAAGTGCGTCGCGCTCCTGCTCGCCCAGGCGGTGCAGCAGGTACTTCGCGAGGAGTTCGTCTTCGCCGAAGGTCATCGGGGTTGTCCGGCGCCACTCAAATCAAGAGTGCGCGAAACGGGGAAACTATCACAGCGGGCCGCCGCCAAGGCAGTCGCGGCAGCAACGCTCCAGGCGTTCGCGCAGCCGCAGGGCGCGATTGCGGACGGCATTCAGCGGAAGGTCCAGCCGTCGGGCGATCCGCTTCCGCGTCTCGATGCGCTGCCGCCCGTCGCCGCTGTAGTACTCCAGAATGAAATCACGTTCCTCGCTGGAGAGCCGCCCCAGACAGCCGGTGACGCATGGCATTTCCGGCGAGTCCTCCGGCTGCCGTTCGGCAAACAGGCGCAAGTCCGTCATGGCCGCGGCGGTCCGCTGCGTGCGCGCGCCGGACTCTTTCAGCACCAGCCGGGCAATCCCGTAAACGTACTTGTCGATGGCCTCGATGCGCTCGCCTTCGAGCAGACGCCTGGCGAGGCGGTTCAGGACCTCATCGGCCAGATCCGGCGATGCCGCGCAGCGCTCCCAGCCAAAGAAGCGGATCAGGCGCGCGCGCAGCGTTTCATAGCGGGCGGCGGCGCTGTCGCGGTCCGGCGAAAGGGCATCCAGAAGCGCACCAAAAGCCTCGTCTGACAAAACCCATTTCCGGTTCTTCTCTGCGGCGGTCACGGCAACTCCTCGGGCGGTGAAGATGAGGATACCGCAATTGAGACCACGGTTACGTGATGGATCGGCTGCGCGCGTCACATCATTAAAACGGCGTTGATCCGTTTCCGAACGGGGTCAATCCTCCTCGACTCCGTTCGGCCCTTCTATTTCAGGACGTACTCCCAGGTTCGCGCGGCACGGTCGCGGACAGCGGGTATATCCTCGTCGAGCAGAAAGCGCTCCGAGACCAGCTGTTCGGCGGCTCGCGTGATCCTGTCCAAATAAATGCTCTTGTCTGGATAGCGCTTGGCAATCGCGGCGCGAGAAAACGGGATGAAAGAGCCGACCATGGAATACATCTGGTTCGGCGCGCCGATGGATCGATCGCGCAGGTTCCAGCCGGTGTAGGCGCCGAGCGGAACCTGAATCGCCGGCAGACGCACGCCGGAGGTTTCATTGCCATCGGCATCGACGCGAGGAACGAGCGTCGGATATGAGCCGAGGATCTTTGGAGGCTCCACGGAGAAATCGAGCTTCCACGCGGGACGAGGAGCCATGCCGTGCGCGGTTACGAGGTCGCCGCCGGCGATCGCCGGATATCGAGAGGGCGGCGGTTCAGCGCCGGCGCTCAACCAGGCGTTCATGTCCACCAACAGCGCGCGCAGCACGTATCGCTGATCATTGATATTCGGCGTGTTGCGCACCGGCAGCGACGGCGGAGGCAGATGTCCGGGACCGTGCTGCGTTCCGGCGATGAAGTAGATGCGCGTACCCGGAGCGGGAGGCGCGTCGGCGCGGCCGTCTTCCGTGGTGTGGATCAGGGAGGCGCAGCGGCCCCAGTATTCGTACGAACCGTTGGTCCAGAAGATCTTCGGCACAACCTTCGCCGCGCGCGCCTGCGCCAGGAGTCCTTCGTCATTGAACGGCGGCACGTCCACCGGATAAAGCACGTTCAGGAAGGGATGCCCATCGCGCGAGGGCTGGCCGAATCGCATGTTGAACGTGGCGCCCCGGCCCGCGCCTGCGACGTGCGCCCAAACGCCATCGAACACCGGCCGGCCCTGCTCGTCGGCGTTGAATCCCTCATAAAGGAACTCGCGAAGAAAGCGGCCGCTCTGCGAGATGCCGAAGCCGAGGGCGCGCCGCACGTTGAGGGTCTGGTCGCCCAGCAGCGTTTCCGGGCCGCCGAACTTCAGGAAGGATACGAAATCGCGAATCGCGGCGGGTCCGAGGCCGACCACAACGGGGTCCTTCGCCGTGTAGATCACCTCATAGATTCGGCCCGGCGCGAACCCTTCCCCGCTCAGCGTCACGTGGCGCGCATCTTCGAAGCGCCATTGGTCGCGGGGAATACGGGTACGGGGGCCTTCCACGGTGTCGCGGAAGAACATCTCGGCGCCGGGCTCGCTGAGGTCCGCGGCCGCATAGCCAATTTGACTGCGGTCGCCCAGAGAAATCGTTTTCACCGGCTTGTCGCCGGTCCATTCCGACCGGACGAGGCCGGTGATGCTCTTACCGTGATCGGTCGCGATCGGCGCGAACAAGTGCATCGCAGTCGCGTCTTCGCGAGGCGCGTCGAACTCCCATCCGATCCATACCAGGGTGAAGCCGCGCTCGAGCAGGAAGGCGTCGCCCAGCTGGTCGGTCGTCTGCGGGTCCTGCGAACTGTGTGAGAAATCGAACGTTGGAAGTAGCGCCTTGCCGCCGCGGTTGGAGATTTCCACCAGCGCCGTGCCGTTGCCCTTCGCCGGATCCCGCGGCTTGAGTACGTAGATGTCGGACGAGAACTCGACCAGACCGTCTTCGTTTCTCGGCGCGAGCCCGATGTCCGCGATTCCCGCGTTGGCGGCTGCCTTGGGATCTATCGCGAAGTACGCGCGAGCGACGATGCGCTCGTATGGCCCGGCGGCGCCGAACGCCGTGTTGCCGAGAAGGTCCGTGCGATCCACGAGTTCGACACGTGTTACCGCGGCATGTGACGACGCGCACAAGACAAGCGCGCTGAGCAGGCGTGCGGGCATGCTCTGGATTCTACGCCAGCGCCAGGCCGGCCTGCGCGCGCAGGCTGAAATCGACGAATTCCCGGCGAAGGAGTTTGGGGAACGCGGCGGCGGCGATCATAGCCGCGTTGTCGGTGCTGAGCCCGGGACCAGGGAAGAAGACCGGATACGGAAGCGGCTCGCGCAATGCTGCCTCGCGCAACCCGGAGTTGCAGGCCACGCCACCGGAGATGATCAGGCTGCGAGCCTCGATTTGTTCCGCCGAAGCGATGGCGCGGCGCAGCAGCTCATCGATCACGGTCTTCTGGAACGATGCGAGCAGATCGAGCGTGCGCTGCGGGGTTGCGGCGAGGAGTTGCTCGATATCGGCGCTGTTGCCGAGGGCCCGCCGAGCGGCGATCTCGCCGGCCATGTCGTGCTGCTCCACCCAGCGCAGGACGGCCGTTTTCAGGCCGCTGAAGCTGAAGTCGAGCGCGTTGCCCTTCATTTTCGCCAGCGTGAAGCGCACGGCCTGCGCATCGCCGCGCAGGGCGAGCTTGTCGATGATCGGGCCTCCGGGATAGCCGTAGCCCAGTAGTTTGGCGACCTTGTCGTACGCTTCGCCGGCCGCATCGTCGCGTGTCTTGCCCAGGAGTCGATAGGTGAAGCCTGCGCGGACCTCGAACAGATGCGTATGGCCTCCGCTGACCACCAGCGCGAGCGCCGGATACTCAACTGCGTCGCCCGCCTCCAGCACGACAGCATGAATGTGGCCTTCGATGTGGTTCACCGCGATCAGCGGCACGCCCGTTGCGAACGACAGAGACTTGGCGTAGGTCATGCCGACCAGCAGCGAGCCTACGAGGCCTGGCCCATAGGTGACGGCGATAGCGTCGAGGTGGCGCAGGTCGGCGCGTGCCTGCTCCAGGGCGCTGCGCACCACCGGTACGATGGCCCGCAGGTGTTCGCGCGAGGCCAGCTCGGGAACGACGCCGCCGTACTTGCCATGGGTATCGAGCTGCGAGGCGACCATGGAGGACAGCACGCGGCGGCCATCCTCCACCACCGCGGCGGCGGTCTCGTCGCACGACGACTCGATGCCCAGAATCCTCACATTGCTATTTTAGGAGCCGGGTGAAGGCCTCTGATTTCGATTACCGGCTCCCCGAATCATCCGTCGCGCAGGAGCCGCTGGCCGACCGCGCCGCTTCCCGCATGCTGGTCCTTCATCGCGCGCAGCGCCGGTGGGAGGACCGCTGTTTTCGCGAGCTCCCGCAGTTCCTCGAGGCCGGCGACTGCCTGGTGCTGAACAACTCGCGCGTGTTTCCGTCGCGCCTCTTTGGCCATCGCACGGGCGTACACTCGATGCCTGTCGGCAGGCACAATCCGAAAGCATGGCAGAACCTCTCCGGGCGCGTGGAGGTTTTTCTGCTGCGCCCGGCTTCCGACGACGCGAAGAGATGGACGGCGCTGGTGCGTCCGGGGCGGAAGATGCGCACCGGCGAGCGCATTCGGTTCTCCGATCAGCTTGAGGCGGAGATCACAGGCCGCGGCGAGTTCGGCGAGCGGACGATCCTGTTTCATTACGATGGCGACATCTACGATGCCCTGAACGCGATCGGCCACGTGCCGCTGCCGCCGTATATCCGCCGCGCGGACCGTCCCGAGGACCGGGACCGCTATCAGACCGTGTTCGCGAGCGAGCGCGGATCGGTAGCCGCGCCGACCGCGGGCCTGCACTTCACGCCGGAGATCCTCGGACACTGCCGCGCGGCAGGCGCTGACATTGCGTACGTCACTCTGCACGTGGGTCTGGGCACGTTTCAGCCGCTGCACGAGGAAGACCTGCAAAGGATTCACCTGCATTCCGAGCAGTTTTTCATCGAGAAGACCGACATGGACCGCATGCGCGCCGCGCGCAGGCGAGTGTGCGTGGGCACCACCAGCGTGCGCGCGGTCGAGAGTGCGTGGCGCGGGCGTCAGGGCGAGACGGACCTGTTTATCTCCCCGGGTTTCGAGTTTCTTGCCACCGGCGCGATGCTCACCAACTTCCATCTGCCGAAGTCCAGCCTGCTGATGCTCGTGTGCGCATTCGCGGGCACGGACTTTGTGCTGGAGGCATATCGGCATGCCGTGGACGCCGGCTATCGGTTCTACTCTTACGGGGACTGCATGCTGCTGATATAGGTGTTGCTGCGAGCAGCGCTTCGCGCTCAGGCTCATGTTGTATGAAGCAAGAGTGGCGGTCTTTGGGCGCGGCGCTCGGGCTTATACTGTTTGACGCCAGTATCGACTTTCACAGGAGGATGCTCATGAGTACCGCCGTGCGCCCGACCGAGCGCCACGTTCCGATCACCGCCACGAAGCTGCTGATCGACAACCGGTTTGTCGAAGCGGCTTCGGGCAAGACTTTTCCGACCATCAACCCGGCCACCGGCGACGAGATCTGTCGCGTGGCGGAAGCGGACGCCGAAGATGTGAATCGCGCCGTGCGGGCGGCGCGGGTGGCCTTCGATCATGGTCCATGGCGGCGTATGGCGGCGGCGGAGCGCGGTCGTCTGCTAAACCGCCTCGCCGATCTGATTGAGAAAAATGCCGACGAGCTGGCGCGCCTCGAATCGCTGGATAACGGCAAGCCGTACGCGGTGGCCGCGGCCGCCGATCTGCCCCTCACCATCGCCTGCTACCGCTATTACGCCGGCTGGGCGGACAAGGTGCAGGGCCGCACCATTCCGATCGCCGGGAATTACTTCTGCTACACGCGGCTCGAGCCGGTGGGCGTGGTGGGGCAGATCATTCCATGGAATTTCCCGCTGCTCATGCAGGCGTGGAAGCTGGCGCCGGCGCTTGCCTGCGGCAACACGGTGGTGATGAAGCCGGCCGAGCAGACGCCGCTGACCGCGCTGCGGGTGGGCGAGCTGATCGTCGAGGCGGGTTTCCCCGAAGGTGTGGTTAATCTGCTGCCGGGCTACGGCCCGACCGCGGGCGCGGCGATCGCGCGCCACATGGACGTGGATAAGGTGGCATTCACCGGATCGACGGAAGTCGGACATCTGATCATGGAAGCGGCTGCCCAGACCAACCTCAAGCGCGTGACCCTGGAGCTGGGCGGCAAGAGCCCGAACATCGTGTTCGCCGACGCGGACATGGAGAAGGCCGTCGAAGGATCGCACTTCGCCCTGTTCTTCAATCAGGGCCAGTGCTGCTGCGCCGGTTCGCGGCTGTTCGTGGAGCGCAGGGTTTACGACGAGTTCGTGGAGCGCAGCACGGAGCGGGCGAAGAAACGCACCGTCGGTGATCCCTTCGACACCAGGACCGAGCAGGGTCCGCAGGTGGATCAGGACCAGTTCAACAAGGTGATGTCCTATATCGACGCCGGCAAGCGCCAGGGCGCGAAGCTGATGTGCGGCGGCGATCGCGTGGGCGACAGGGGGTACTTCATCGCTCCGACGGTCTTCGCCGACGTGAAGGACGATATGAAGATCGCCGAGGAGGAGATCTTCGGGCCGGTAATGAGCATCATTCCCTTCGACGGGCTGGACGACGTGGTGGAGAGGGCCAATCGCACCATGTATGGTCTCGCGGCGGCGGTCTGGACGCGCGATGTCACCAAGGCGCACGCGATCTCGGCAGCGGTCCGCGCCGGCACCGTGTGGGTGAACTGCTACGACGTGTTCGACGCGGCGGCTCCGTTCGGCGGCTTCAAGCAGTCGGGCATCGGTCGCGAGCTGGGCGAGTACGGGCTGCAGCAGTACACGGAAGTCAAGACCGTGACGGTCGCGCTGGCATAGTCACACACACGCTTTGGGGTCGGCGTTTGTCGGTGGCCGCGGATGAAGCAACGGCCGCCGATGAACGCCGATTCGCGTCAGGAGAGACAGAATTCCAAGCCAGGCATTCCTTCAGGCATCACGCCGGTCCTCGCGGCGCGAATTGTAGCGATCATCCACTCCATCATCTTTTCGAACTGCGGGCGCGCGGCAGTGCTTCGCTTCACCTCGAGATAATTCCGGAAGAGATGCGTCTGAGCATTCATAACGGGATGGGAGCCGAATAGTACCGCGACTGTCGCGGGCGTAGGCAATTCACTTGATAATTGCCGGTTGTCGCCGCTCCTGGCTCGTGGCAATTTGCTCCTCAAGCCGGTTACGCTCTTCGCCCTGGCATGCCTAAGGGGTTTTCCTAAGTACTGGATTTTATTGCGCTTGCGCGCAACCAGCCCGCCCGCGTCGGCGTCTCCCGAATAAACCGGTATAGAAAGAATTCTCCTTTCTCGCACGATATATCAACCGGAGATTCTTGCTGACGGGCGGTTCCTCCTCCTTCTCTCGCGTCCGCCCGAACGTTTTCAAATGGCCTTGCTGCTCTTCCGCAAACTCATCCGGTGCGCGGGTTTTTTTGCCCTCACCGCCGCCGCGGCCACGGTGCCGCGCTTTTCACTCGAAGACCTCGTCTCGCGGTCGGAGATCATCGCTCAGGCGCAGGTGGTAAACTCCTGGCCCGCCTGGGACGCCCAGCACAAATACATCTGGACCCATTACCAGATGCGCGTCACCGACTCCATCCGCGGCGGTGAACAGACCCTCGTCGTCAGTGAACCGGGTGGCTCCCTCGATGGCGTCTCGCAGGCATTCAGCGGCATGAACGCATGGACTCCTGGCGAGAACGTCGTCCTGTTTCTGCACCACGTGCCCAACGGTTACCTGCGCGTGACCGGCGGCGAGCAGGGCGATGCGCGTATCGGCAGCGATGGTCGCGTGCGGCTGAGCGCCGCGGGCGTCGTCCGATCGACTTCGGCCGGAACGGATCTGCGCCATCTCTCGGGCATGTCGCTCGACAGTTTCAAGGCGCGCGTCCGGTCCACCGCGGCCATGCACCCGGCGATGAAGGTGACGCAATGAGAGCCGGGCTGTTTGCGAGCCTGGCCGTCGTCCTGGCCGGCATGAGCGCCCAGGCGGCGGTGCACACGACGCTCGGTTCGGCGAAGCCGCTCTACCGCCAGGATGCCGGAAACCTCCAGTTCGTGGTGAACACGAGCGTGCAGGCGGGGGCCAAAAACAGCAGTGGCGCGCTGAGCATCACCGCGGACAGCAATCCGATGCAGGCCATAAGCCAGGCCGCGGCCGAATGGAACGCGGTCGCCACTGCCGCGGTGCACATCGCGCCTCCGGGCAGCGGCTCGACGGGAATCAGCCCGAGCGATGGCGTGAATGTGATCACCATTGAGGACACCGCGGAAACACGGAGCATCGTGGGCGACGCGCTGGCGGTGACCATGTACGAATACATGCCCTCCGGCGTGATCACCGACTCGGACATCGTACTCAACCCAGCCATCACCATGAATGGGCACGCGGCGCCGTTCTCCACCACGCACGCCGCGGGCTCCTTCGATCTGCAGGCGGTGGTGTCGCACGAAATGGGACACGCGCTGGGAGCCGATCATTCGGGCCTGCTGTCGTCCACCATGTTTCAAACCACGCCACCGAACGGGTCGTTCGTGGGCGCGCCGAAAACACCTCTGGCCGACGCTCTCTCGGCTGACGACATCTCGTTCGTTTCCGGGGTTTATCCCTCGTCCTCGGCGTCCAGCCAACTGGGAACCATTCAGGGCACGGTCACGGCGGGCGCGGCGGCGGTGGTCGGGGCCACGGTGTTCGCCGTTAGCCCGAGCACCGGGCAGAGCATCTGTACCCTGACCAAAGCCGATGGGAGTTACACTCTCAACGCGCTGCCGCCGGACACCTATCTCGTTTATGCGCAGCCGCTCACCGGGCCGGTGCTGCCGCAGAACCTGTATTCGCTGCAGGGCGTGACCGTGAACACCAGTTTCCGCATGGCGTTCTACGGCGGTAACGCCGCTCCCGCGCAACTCACCGTATCACCCGGCTCGGTGAGCCAGGCGTCGATTTCCGTCGTGGCCGGCGCGCCCACCCTGGAACTGCCGCTGGTGGCCATCGGTAACGCGAACCTAACGGTATGGGGATGGACCGGGGCCGGCAACACCGTGCAGGCGGGGCAAACATTGACGCTTCTCCTGACGGGAAGCGGCATCGACGGGAGCATAACCGCCTCCGACGTGAGGATTCTCGGGCCCAGCGTTACGGTTCGTTCGGTCAAGCCGAGCGGCGTGAACATCAACGGGCTTCCCGCGCTCGCTGTTACGGTGGACATCGCCCCGCGCAGCACGCGCGCGACGGACACCATCGTGGTGACCAGGGGCTCGGAAGTCGCCGCGTATTCCGGTGGGTTGGTGATCGCGCCGAGCGCGGCGGGCAATTCGAACGCGCCGTCGTTCACCGCTGCCGGGATGAAGAACGCGGCCAGTTATCAGGCCGGGACGGTCGCGCCCGGCGAGATCTTCGCGCTGTTCGGAAGCAATCTGGGTCCCTCGAGCCTGGCCCTGTTCCAGCTCGATTCCCAGAATCGTCTGCCGACCACGCTGGGCGGCACGCAGGTGCTGTTTGATGGCATTCCCGCGCCGCTGATCTACACCCTCGCCGGCCAGGTAAGCGGAATCGTGCCGTACGGCCTTTCCGGCGCCTCGAACGTTGTGGTTACGTATAACGGCGCAGCTTCGACAGCGGTATCGATCCCGGTGATCTCCACCGTGCCGGGCTTGTTTACTGTTTCCTCGGCGGGAACGGGGCCGGGGTCCATTCTCAACTGGGATCCGAAAACGGGCGCCAGCCTGAACACCTCCGCACACGCGGCGGCGCGCGGCGGCACGATTGTCGCCTACGGGACCGGCGACGGCTTTTTCTACGGCTACGACGCGGGAACGGTCGCGGGCGCCGGCCCGAATATGAAGGCCGGCGTTACCGCGACGATCGGCGGAGTTCCGGCTACCGTCGCCTATGCGGGCAATTCGCCAGGGTTGATCACCGGCTTATGGCAGATCAATATCCAGGTCCCGTCGAATGCGCCGACGGGCGCGCAGCCCCTCGTTGTTAAGGTAAACGGCGTTGCTTCGCAGGCCGGCGTCACGGTAGCGGTGAAGTAGACCTCAGCGGTTCTTCAGCAGGCCGCTAAGAGCATCCAGATCCTGCGCGGCGAACTGCGCGGTCACATTGACCACCGCCTTTTCGCGCGTGACGTTGATGGCGTCGTAGATCTTCACCAGCTCGGGGCGATTCGCTGGAGCCGTGAGACGGGCAAGGCCGATGAAGCCGCGCAGCGCGTCATGGACCTGCCGCGCGTCCTCTTCGGAATGGCAATCGGCGCGTGCATGGATCCGAATATCGCTGTCGGCCTGAACGCCGAGAGAAGCCGATTCGATGCTGTGCGCCAGCCGCACCAGGTTGCCGAAGTTCGGGTTGTCCGCGGTTATTCCCTCGAGTCCGGGAATGCCGCCGACCATGGCCGCCTGGATCTGGTCCTGGGCCGGCAGATTCGCCAGCACCGGTTGGAGCGCGGCGGGAATACCGCCCTCCCCGCGCTTCGATTGATCGATGACCGACTTCACGGAAGAGAGAGCGCCGGCCGCGGCGACGTCCGGCTCGAGTAATACGAACGACTCTTTGCCATCGCCATAGATGTCGGCGCCGTTGTAATGCGTAAGAACGCGCCCGCTGGAGCGCAGTTTGGCGCCCACGTCGGATCTGCTGATACGGGTGAAGACTTCCGTGTTTTTGCCGTCGGAGCACACCAGCGCCTCGGCAACGTCGTCGGGCGTGACGCCGGCCACCTGCTGCCGCGGCGCGAGCTGGTCCGCATATTTTCGATAAACGGCGGTGTTGCGGAGTCGATCGAGATGCGCGTCGAGCAGCATGGTCGTATCCGGCGGGATGAATTTTCCGAGTGACGGATCCACTCGCGCGTTGCGCGATGGCAGATGGCCACAGCACACGGACGCCAGCGCCAGCGCGAAGGCGATTGCCGGTTTCGTTCTCACATCGACCATCATCGCCGACGTCACTAAGGAGCGCCGAAGGTGAAGCGCTGCTGTGACGGTCGCGCCGGCGGCCGGCCTTCGAACTCCCGACGCTGGTTGCGCAGCATCGCCGCAACAAGCTGCCAGGTGGGACCCGGCGTTTCGCGCCAGGGCGCCGGTATGGTGACCATGCAATATGCCTGCGCGTCAGCGTCGTAAGAGAAAAAGCCGGAGTGTCGCGGGAAAAGCTCTCGCCATTGCGCGGGAGTCGCGAACCCAGCTTCGATCAGGCCGCATTCGGCGGGGATCTCGGACGCCTCGGTCAGGCCGGCGGGCGTGACGAAATAGAACTCGTTGGAATAGCGCATCCCGATGCGGCGCTTCAGCGGATTGCGCATCTCGCACAGGAAGTCGGCGCGCGAGGTTTTCACTTCGTAGCAGACGCGCTTCATGCCGGTGTGGGGAAGGGCATTGAGGGCGAAGGCATCCAGCCGCTGCAGACTGCCGTTTCGCATGCCCGTGCCGACGCGCAATTCCCGAAGAAACAGCCATTCGGCCGCCGATGCGTGGAGTGCGGCTTCGACGATGTCCAGCATCGCCGTGACGGACCGTTCGGGGGATTCGGCCGGAGCGGCGCCGGCGGCCATGCAGGGATTATGCCACAGGATCCATGCGCCAAAACATAGCATCCGCGTCATGTTGCCGGCTCGCGACGCTCCCGAATCGTATATATCTCCGGTCCGCATCCGGTAAACTGAAAGAGGGCCGGGAGGCGATCCCGGCCCTTGCCACATTTGGCGACGGACCCTGTAAAACTCATGCTCGTTGAAGGTTGCAAGCACGAACTCGAAATCACTGTCCCGGTGGAGGAGGTGGACCGCGAAACCGAGCGCGTCATCTCCGATCTTCAAAAAAAGGTGCGGCTGCCCGGCTTCCGTCCGGGCAAAGCCCCGGTGAGCCTGATTCGAACCAGGTTCGCGGGCCAGGTGAGGCAGGAGGTGCTGGAGAGCGTCATTCCAAAGGCTTTGACCCGGCGCTTCGAGGAGGACCACCTCAACGTCGTCGGGCGGCCGAACATTACCGACCTGCATTACGACCAGGGCGAGCCGCTGCGCTTCAAGGCGGAGTTCGAGGTTGTCCCCGAGATCGAGTTGAATGACGAGTATCGCGGCATCGCGGCCACCTATCGCGAGCCGGTGGTGACGGACGCCGATGTCGAGGAGCGCCTGCAGAATATACGCGAGAGCCGCGCCGAGTACGTGAACATCGACCCGCGTCCGGTGGAAGACGGGGATTACGCCGTCGTCTCCCTGCAGAGCCTGTCCGGCCTCGCCGAGCCCGTAAAGCAGGATGAAATGATCATTCACGTCGGCGATTCGGAGACGCTGCCCGCGTTCAACGAAGCGCTCATCGGCATGTCGCCTGGCGACGAAAAAGAGGTCGAGGTCGCGTATCCCGAGGATTTCGGCCAGCGCAAGCTCGCCGGCCGCAAAGTGCGCTTTCACATGGCGCTGAAGGTGCTGCGGCGCAAAGAACTGCCGGAGGTCAATGACGAGTTCGCGCGGGATGTGGGCGATTACCAGAATCTCGAGGAACTGAAGCAGGCGGTGCGGAATGGGCTTTTCCGCGAGCGCGAACAGGCCGCGCAGAACGAGACCAAAGAGCAGATCATGGAGAAGCTCGTGGATCTGTACCAGTTCGCCGCGCCGCAGGCGTATGTGGACCGGCAGATCGAGAGCGATCTCGAACAGCAGCTGCGGCAGCTCGCCGGCGCCGGAGTGGATCCCCGAAAGTTGAACCTGGACTGGGACAAGCTGAAGGAAGCGCGCAAAGACAAGGCCGAGCGCGAGGTGAAGGCGTCGCTGCTGCTGGACCGCATCTCGCAGCGGGAGGCCATCAACGCCACTCAGGACGAGGTCGATCGCGAGGTCCAGCGCATCGCGCGGCAGGAGCGGGAGCCCGTGGCGGCCGTGCGCAAAAAGCTGCAGGACAGCGGCGCGCTCGGGCGGCTTGCGTTGGCTATCCGCAATGACAAGACCATGAGCTTCCTGTTCGAGCACGCCCGCAAGGAAGCGCCTGTGGAGGCGGCGCAGCCTTCAGCAGAGCAAAGCGGCTCTGAAGGATAACGCCCGCCGAAAAAACCGCTGTTAGCGTTCGCCGGCCAGATGCAGGCCTTTGTGGATGGCGTACAGCGCCAACTCGAGGCGATCGGATACCCCGAGCTTGTCGAAGATGTTGTGCAAATGGTTCTTTACCGTCTGCTCGCTGATGAACATCTTCTCCGCCATTTCCTTGTTCTTGTAGCCCTGCGCCACCAGCTGCACGATTTCGCGCTCGCGCTGGCTCAGCGGCGACCGCTCGCGCGCCCGAGAACTCCCGCCATTAATCGCCGCGTCCGCCGCCGTCGCGAACTGCCGCATGACCGCGGCGGTGGTGTGCGAATCGAGCCAGATCTCGCCCGCGTACACTTTGCGAATGCTTTTTACGATCAGTTCCGGGGCGGTCTGTTTCAGAACGATTCCGGAGCAGCCGAGCTTCATCGCCTGCACGAATTCATTCTTGTCTTCCGACGCCGTGAGAATGATGGTCTTGGTGCGCTTGCCGGTGGTCTGCATGGCCTGCAGCGTAGCCAGACCATCCAGGTTGGGCATGCGCAGATCGAGCAGCAGAATGTCGGGCTCCTGCTCCTGGATCAGGTCCAGAACTTCCCGTCCGTCGTTGGCCTCGCCGGCAATCTCGAAATCGTCCTCCAGGGACAGCAGCTTGCGCAGCCCGTCGCGCACAATCGGGTGATCGTCCGCGATGACGATGCGGATCGGTCCTTTCCGCTCGGCAGGGATTCGGGTTTCGGGGTTTATTGTCGCGGCGCTTTCGTTCATGAACATCTAATCGACTGGTTCTGCGAGGAATCCGCCGGGTACCAGTACGGGAACAAATTCAGGTAACGCTCAGAAAATGGGTTTTAAACAACCTGGACGGTACTAAGTTTTTCGTTTAACCTCCTCCTCTGAGATCAGGGTCGCCGCCTGGCGCACTTTCTGCTGAACTTCGCTTAGCTCCTGCTCATTGGCGTACTTGCGCCGAGGCCAGAAAAAGCCTTTCAGACCGTCGCCTCGATGCCGTGGAACGATATGCACATGCAGATGGGGAACACTTTGGCTGACCCGGTTATTTACCGCGACGAAGGTGCCTTCCGCGCCCAGTCCCGCTTCGAGGGCCCGGCAAAGAACCTGCACATTTCCCAAAAAATCGCCATTCCGCGTTCGCGGGAGTTCGGCCAGCGTTTCGACATGATCTCTGGGAATGAGCAGCACGTGGCCGGCGAAGAGCGGGCGGTGATCGAGGAACGCCAGCGAGGCGTGGTCCTCGAAGACCACGGGCGCGGGTACGCGGCCTTGCGCTATCTCACAGAAAACACAAGCCATGATGATTTCCGGGTTGTGCCGTGAACCTGGGAGTGCGACCTCGTATCGGCGGACAAGGCCTGCGAAGTTTCTGCAATCCCGAAGCAGAAGGATATCACGGATGGTACGCGTGGTACCCCGCAGTTCCTGTTTGCATCCAGGCCCGCCCGTAGAGCCCCGAAACCCCTGAGCTAACATCGAAGTACGTCCGGCGACTGACCATGCTGAAACGGGCGGCGCGCGCCGCATTCCATCATCTGGGCGGGTTGCGTTTGGTGCGCTGGAACCGGCGCGGCCTGCGCATCCTCATGTATCATCGCTTCGCGGCGCGGGACCGGGAGGCCCTCGCCCGGCAGTGCGCGCATATCCGCCGCTATTACACCCCGGCCGACATTCCCGGCATCTGTAAGCTATTGAAAAGCGGAGGCGAAATGCCCCCGAAAGCCACCGTCATCACGGTCGACGATGGGCATCGCGATTTTCTTGAGTATGCCTGGCCCGTTCTAAAGTCCTACGGACTGACCGCAACCGTCTACCTGATCTCGGGCTTCACCGACGGCGAGCTGTGGCCCTGGTTCGACCAGGTGCAGTGGATGTTCACCAATACCCCGGCCACCGATCTGGAAATCGGCATCGGAACGGAGAAGATGCGTTTCGATTTGTCGACTAAGCCGCTGCGCGAGGCGGCCTGTGATCGCGTGGTGAACCTCATGCCCGACCTCGAGCCGGACGCGAGAGCGGACCTGATGTGTGAACTGGGGTGCCGTTTGCAAGTAAAGCCGCCAGCCCGAGCGCCTGAGGCCCACGCGCCCCTGAGCTGGGACGATGTCCGCCGGCTGGCCGCCGAAGGCGTGGATTTCGGCGCCCACACCGTCACGCATCCCATTCTGTCCCAGATCGCCAGCAATCAGCAGATGTACTTCGAAGTCAATCATTCGAAAGCGCGTATCGAGCAGGAGCTGGGTCGCCCGGCGCTGAGCTTTTGCTATCCAAATGGCCGCGCCGTGGACGTGAGCGACGCCGCCGTCGAAACAGTGCGCCGCGCTGGCTTCGAGGGCGCAGTCCTGTCCGGAGGGGGAGTGAACCTCCGCGTCTCCGATAGTTTGCGGCTGCGCCGAATCGCGGCGGACCCGCAGTTTGAGGACCTTTATTTCCGTCAGGTAGTAGCGGGCCTGGGTACTGGATCAGGGTGATCAGGCGGCGAAATTCCGTGAATGCTATGCTGGCTCGCGTGGACCAGGCGGACGGCGCCCATCTGAAGCTTGCGGAGGCTCTGTCACTCGCAGCGGCTCGGCATGACGGGAATCCGACGGTGCGGCGGGTTTGGCTCGCCTGCGGCTTTACACCGCTGCACTTAGTCACCTACCTCAAAGCCCGGGCCCTGACGAGCCGTCGCGAAGCGCTGGATATCCGAACCGGTGTATTCGGGGATCTGCCCGGAAATCTCGCCCTCGCCACCGCGGATAAGCCTGCCGAATGTGCCGTAATTGTCGAGTGGGCCGACCTGGACCCGCGGCTAGGCTTTCGGCACGCCGGCGGCTGGGGACCATCGCTGACGAGGGACATCGAATCCGAGGCCGGCAGGCAGATCGACCGCCTGATACGCGCCATTGCCGCCCTGGCCGAAACATCCGCCGTGGCGCTGTGCGGTCCGACCCTTCCCCTGCCTCCCATCGGGCACACCGCCCTTTCCCAGGAGACCGCGTTCGAGTTGCGGTTGCGCGCCGCCGCCGCTTCCTTCCTCGCGCGGGCGGCTGATATCCAGGGCGTGCGAGTCCTCAGCCAGGCGCAGCTGGCCCTCGAGTCGCCAGCCGGAGAACGCCTGGACGCCGCAATGGACCTCGCCACTGGCTTTCCATACACGGTCCCGCACACCGACTCCCTGGCGAAGCTCCTGATTCAGGCGCTCTTCCCGCCACCCGCGAAGAAGGGACTTATCACGGATCTGGACGATACCTTCTGGCGCGGCATCGTAGGCGAAGTGGGCGTGGAAGGCGTCTGCTGGGACCTGCAGAACCATGCCCAGCACCACGGCCTTTACCAGCAGTTTCTGGCCGCTTTGGCTGAACGCGGCGTGCTGATCGCCGTCGCCTCGAAGAACGATCCGGCGCTGGTCGCACAGGCTCTGGGGCGCAGTGATCTGCTCGCGCCGCAGCATTTATTGTTTCCGGTGGAGGTAAGCTGGGGCGCGAAATCCGCCGCCGTGAGCCGCATCCTGAGCGCCTGGAATATCGCCGCGTCCGACGTGGTTTTCGTGGACGACAGTCCGATGGAGGCCGCCGAGGTGCAGGCCGCTCACCCCGATATGACTTGCCTGGCGTTCCCGCGCAGCCAGCCAGGACGAGTGCCCGAGCTGCTGCGCCGCTTGCGCGACCTCTTCGGCCGGCAGCACCTGGTGGAAGAGGACCGCCTGCGCGCCGCGAGTTTGCGGGGCGCGGAAGCCTTCCGGCAGGAGTCTGGCGCGGCCGCCCCCGACGAGTTTCTGAGCGGCCTGCATGGAACCGTTACCATCGACTTCACCACACGCGCTTCCGACCCGCGCGCGCTCGAGCTGATCAATAAAACCAATCAGTTCAATCTGAACGGCCGGCGGATTACGGAAGGCGAATGGCGCATCCATCTCGCTGCCGAAGGCAGTTTCCTGGCGGTAGTCTCTTATGAAGACAAATTCGGACCGCTGGGCAAGATCGCCGTCGTCACAGGAACGACGCGCGACGGGGCGGTCGCGGTGTCGCATTGGGTGATGAGCTGCCGCGCGTTCTCGCGCCGCATCGAGCATCATACCCTCGACCGGCTGCTGGCCCATTTCGCCGCCGACCGGGTCGAGCTTGACTACTGTCCAACCGAGCGCAATGGTCCGCTCAGCGATTTTCTACGATCATTCACCGAGCTGCCGGCCTGCGCCGCGACCGTCGTCATCACCGCAGGGATATTCGAGGAGCGGCGTCCGGCGCTGCCGCACGCCGTAAGGGGGATTGGAAATGGATCGGACCGAAACGCGACTTCAGGAATGCTTCTCGAAGGTGTTCCCTGACCTGAGCCGCGACCAGATCCGCGACGCCTCCGCCGCCTCGGTCGGCGCCTGGGATTCCATCGCCAGCGTGACGCTTCTGATGCTGGTGCAGGAGGAGTTCGGCGTGGTTGCCGACATGGAGCGATTCGAGGAGTTTACTTCTTACCGCGGGCTCCTCGAGTACGTGCGCGAAGCCTGTCCGGACGGATAGAATCCATCAGGTCAGGAATTGCGGGCGGCCGCTGTGCAGGTACGCCGCATCGCCGTGGATCATCTCCCAGTGCAGCCGCGCATCCGCGGGTACACGTCCGCGGCGGTCGTACAGGGCGATCTCGTCCGCATATCGCGAATGGAAGCCACAGGTTTCGAGCGCCTGTCGTTGCGCATCGGTCGCCGCCGCGGTGACAATCTCGCTCACGCGACGGTCGCTTCGCGCCTGATCGAGCGCCAGCCGATAGAGTTGCGCCCACTCCGCCGCAGATCCGCGAACCGAGCAGGCCACGATCCGCGCCTGTCCCGGGGCCCACGTCATGCAGAAATACCCGTGCGGCCGCCCATCCCTGCGGACCAGATACAACGCGCATCGCACAGACGGGCACTCCGCAAGTGACGCAAGCAGTTCACGCAAATCGCCGAAGCGCATTTCGCCGGGCTCTTCATCGACAACGGGCACGTTATCCATGAGATCGGCGAGCGCGCAGGGCGAAGCGCTCCAGCGCGGGTCCGAGGGCCCGCCGCCCGAGGCGCTCCACCATATATTCCTGGCCAGCCGCGCGGGAGTTTTCCAGTTCCAGCGCGGATCGACGGCAATCTGGCGAAAGGGCCGCAGAGGCCGCGCCATGAGGTGCACGCGATTGCGGGGACGAAACCCCATCGGGGCCTGCATGCGCCGCGCTTCCGCCGTGCCTCCAAGCACATAGGCGACATCCGCAAGCTGGAACATCTTACTTGCGAGGGCGAGGCCAGCCCCGGCGGAAGCCGGATCGGCCGCCCAGTCGATGAGCTGGAACGCGGAAACAGGTTCTGCGCCGGTCAGAATCTGCACCGGCCACGCCGCGCCATGGGCCAGGATCGCGCCGTCCCGTTCCATCACGTATCCCCGCGAGCCGGGCCATGACGGTCGCGAACTCCAGTACCGCCATTGCATGCTCGCCGGTTGAATCAGCGGATCAGTGCTGTCACAATCGAAAACCCGCCCGAGAAATGCCGCAATCGCGGGCTGGTCGGAGGGTTCGGTGGGGCGGAATGCGGCTCTCGTGGTGTTTTTTTGCCCCTCGCGGCGCTCGGGTGTCGCGCCGGAATTCAGGGCCTGCGTGTTCAACTCTTCATCATAGAGCAGCGCCGGGGAAAACCCGCCTTAACTGGCGAGAGGTAATTCGATGCCGGGCTCCCGGCTCAGGGGGATGAGCACGGATGGACGATACCGGCCATCCAGCCAGTCCTGCCTGCATTCGATACCGATGTCGAGGATATATCCGGACTCTTCGGGGGTGCAGGTGCGAACGACTCCGGATATTTCGCCGTGCGGCAGAGTCATGGATACGGCCGTTCCTGCGGGTGCGGGCTGTTCTACCTGAAAGATCCCGGTATTCGAGCCAATCTCGTGCAGTACGGCGAACTCGGAGTATTCCCCGCCGCCGTCAGGCCAGCGCAGCGGAATCAGTTCCAGACAGCGAAACTGCGTCGCAGCCGTCGCCATGAAAACCTCTAAGAACTGATGCGCCGCGTGCGGCTGAAGTTTCGGATAATCGGAGTAAAATCGGACGTGGAGCGGACGCGCGCCCGCTTGTACCCCGCCGGCGCATCAGCCGGCATTCCGCAACCGGATCCAACACGATTTTGACACGAAAAATTTCCATTCTGCCCGCCCTTTCGCTTGCTGTGGTTGCGCTGGCTCGCGAGCCGGTGCACGCGCGGCACGCCATGGTGGTCGCGCAGGAGCCGCTGGCCGCCGATGCAGGCGTTCGCGTGCTGCAGTCGGGCGGCAATGCTGTCGATGCCGCCGTCGCCGTGGGTTTCGCGCTCGCGGTCACCTATCCGTTCGCCGGCAATCTGGGCGGCGGCGGATTCATGCTCGTGCGCCTGGCCGACGGCCACGCCGGTTTTATCGATTTCCGTGAGCGCGCGCCGCTTGCCGCGACGCATGACATGTACCTCGACTCGGACGGCCGTCCCACGCGTGACAGTGTCGCCGGCTGGCGTGCTTCGGGCGTTCCGGGTACCGTTCGAGGGTTGGAGCTGGCGCACCGCAGATTCGGCCGAATGCCCTGGCGCGATCTGGTCCAGCCCGCCGTCGATCTTGCCCGCGACGGCTTCCCATTGAGCTGGTACGGCGCAAAACAGATTGAGGACAACGCCAAACTGCTGGCGCGTTATCCCGATTCCAGGCGTATCTTCCTGGGCAGGAGCCCCGGTGACAAACTGGTGCAGCCCGAGCTGGCCTCTACCCTGGCGCGCATTCGCGATGGCGGCGCAGGCGATTTCTACGAGGGCAGGACCGCACATCTGCTCGCGGACACCATGCGGCAGAATGGCGGCGCCATCACACTGGAAGATCTGAAGCTCTATCGCGCCGTCGAACGGCAGCCGCTGACCGGTCGCTATAAGGGCTATGAGGTGATCACGTCGCCGCCGCCCAGCTCCGGCGGGGTTGGGATCCTGCAGATGCTGGCCATGCTGGAAGGCACGGAGTGCGATGCCGGCGGCGCGGGGTCCGCTTCGGAATACCATTACCTGGCCGAAGTGATGCGCCGCTTCTACGCCGATCGATCGAATCTTGGCGACCCCGATTTCACCAGGAACCCGCTGGTCCGGCTGCTCGACCCCGCATACATCGCCTCCCGCCGCGCCTCGATCCAGGCGGATCAAGCCAGCGACAGCAACGTCATCGGACCCGGCGCGCCGCCGGGCGTACGTGAGTCCTCCGACACCACTCACTTCAATGTCGTTGACGCCCAGGGCAATGCCGTCGCCGTGACCTATACTCTGAACGGCGGCTTTGGCAGCGGCATCACCGTTCCCGGCGCGGGATTCCTCCTGAATAACGAGATGGACGATTTTGCGGCCAAACCGGGTGCTCCCAACATGTTCGGGCTCGTGCAGGGCGAGGCCAACTCCATTCAACCTGGCAAGCGCCCGCTGTCGTCCATGACCCCCACCATACTTACCCGCGATGCCCAGCTGGCCCTCGTTCTCGGGGCGCCCGGCGGAGGCCGAATCATCAACGGCGTTCTACAGGTGATCGTCAACATGGCCGATTTCGGTATGAACATCCAGGATGCCGTGGACTGGCCGCGCGTTCACCACCAGTGGAAGCCGGACACGCTCTTCGTGGAGCGCGGCGTTTCGCCGGACACGGTGCACGCTTTGGAGCACATGGGCTACCATGTGGAGCGCTCCGGCTCAGTCGCATTGGTGCAGGCTGTCGCTGTGCGTGACGGCTGGCTCGAAGGCGCGGTCGACGGCCGAGGTTCTGGAAAGGCGGCGGGTTACTGAAGCATGCGCCACGTTCTGTCAACGCATCTCTTCGTCAATCACCGTTTGAGTACGGTCTGGCTGGACCGCATCTGGGATTGCAACATCCCCGCGGTGGAAATTTTCTGTGCGCGCCAGCACCTCGATTACCGCAACCGCGCCCAGATCGCCGAGCTGGCCGCGTGGTTTCGAGATGCGGACATGAAGCTGCACTCCATTCACGCGCCGATGTACAACGACGAGTACTGGGGCCGCTCCGGGCCGCAGGCGGTCATCGACATCACCGAGCCGGCAAAAGCGAAGCGCATCGCCATGGTGGACGAGATCAAGCGCGCGCTGGAGATCGCTGAATCGATTCCGTTCCAGTACATGGTGCAGCATCTCGGCGTCAGCGGTCAGGAATACGACGAGCGGCGGCTCGACGCCGGCTTCGATTCCCTCGACGAGTTGAGCAACTTCGCGAGGATGCGCGGCGTGGAGGTGCTGCTGGAGAATATCCCCAACCGCCTGGCCTCGGCCGACCGCCTGAACGCGTTTCTCGGGGCCACGCACATGAAGCTCGGGTTCTGCTTCGATGTGGGGCACGCGCATATGGACTCGGGAATTCCCGCCTCGTACGAGATCATGCAGGAGCGCATTCGCTCCACGCACCTGCACGACAATAACGGGAAAGAGGACCAGCACCTCTTCCCCACTATGAACAAGGGAACCATTGACTGGAAGCGCACGATGGAGCTGCTCGGTTCGCGTCCGGATCAGTATCCGCTGCTGTTGGAGCTGAAGGAAGACCCGGCGCTCGGCCCGCACCCATTTGACAAAGTGGCGGAGATTTTCGACAAGCTGGAAAGCCTGTAGAGCAGCCGAAATGTGGGGCAGGCTCTCAGCCTGGGGGGGCTCGTAGCCCGCCTCTGAACTTTGGACATTCTCCTGAAATGCCGATTGTGGTGCATGCCTTTGGCTTGCACATCGATTTGAAGGTGATTTCCGGAAACTACCCGCTCGATGGGGGGCAGGGCCTCGCCGTGCGGCGGGCTCCTAGCCCGCCTCTGAACTTTGGACCTTCTCCTGAAATGCCGATTGTGGTGCATGCCTTTGGCTTGCACATCGATTTCAAGGTGATTTCCGGAAACTACCCGCTCGATGGGGGCAGGCTCTCAGCCTGCGGCGGGCTCGTAGCCCGCCTGTTGGACAATAGAGGAAGCTCCTCATCCTGAATGTCCGACATTCCTCACATCACCATCGCCGACGCCGGAAAGCACGAAGGCGAAACGGTTCAGCTTCAGGGCTGGCTGTATAACCTTCGCAAATCCGGCAAGATCGTCTTCCCGCTGCTGCGCGACGGCACCGGCATCATGCAGTGCGTGGCCCTGAAAAGCAACCTTCCCGAAGAGCTCTTCAATGAACTGAAGAGCCTCACTCAGGAATCCTCGCTCACCATTACCGGCAAAATTCGCGCTGAACAGCGAGCGCCCGGCGGCTATGAGATGGACGTTGAATCCGCCCAGGTTGTCCAGCGCGTGCCCGAATCCGATCCCTACCCCATCACGCCCAAAGAGCATGGCCCCGACTTCCTGCTGGACCATCGCCACCTGTGGATCCGCAGCCGCCGCCAAAACGCCATCCTGCGGATCCGCCACGAAGTCATCAAAGGCATTCGCGACTACTTCGATTCCCACGGCTTCGTCCTGATCGACACTCCGATCTTTACGCCCGCGGCCTGCGAGGGCACCACCACGCTTTTCGAAGTGAACTACTTCGATGAAGAGAAGGTCTACCTCACGCAGTCCGGCCAGCTTTATAACGAAGCGGATGCCATGGCATTCGGCAAGGTCTACTGCTTCGGTCCCACATTCCGCGCCGAAAAATCCAAAACGCGCCGCCACCTCACCGAGTTCTGGATGGTGGAGCCCGAAATGGCCTGGGCCACGCTGGAAGACGTGAAGAACGTCGCCGAAGAGCTTATCGTCTTCGTCGTCTCCCGAGTGCTCGAAAACCGCCGCCCGGAGCTTGCCGCTCTCGACCGCGACCTCAGTAAGCTCGAGGCGATCAAAGCGCCGTTCCCGCGCATCAGCTACGACGAAGCGGTGGACATTCTAAAAAAGAAGGGCAGCGAAATCCAGTGGGGCGGAGACTTCGGCAACACCGACGAAACGCTGCTCACCCAGGACTACGACCGGCCGGTAATCGTCGATCGCTATCCCACCGAGATTAAAGCGTTCTACTTTCAGCCGGACCCACAGCGGCCCGAGGTCGTGCTCGGCGCCGATATCATCGCCCCCGAGGGATACGGCGAAATCGTCGGAGGCGGGCAGCGCATCCACGATCTCGATCTGCTGCTGAAGCGGCTCGAAGAACATAACCTCCCGCGCGAGGCCTTCAACTGGTACATCGACCTGCGCAAATTCGGAACCGTGCCCCACGGCGGCTTCGGCATGGGCGTGGAGCGCTTGGTCGCGTGGATGTGCGGAATTGAGCATATCCGCGAAACCATCCCCTTCCCGCGCATGCTGTACCGCACCCGCCCCTGAGCCATGCCCGAACCGACCATAGCCATCATCGGCGCTCCCCTCGACCTCGGCGCCGGTCGCCGCGGCGTAGACATGGGCCCGTCCGCGGTCCGCGTCGCCGAGTTGAACGCCAGGCTCGTGGCCATGGGCTACGGCGTCGAGGACCTCGGTAACGTCCCTGTCGTTCAGCCCGAGGCCACCCCCGCAGGCCCCCAGCAGGCCCGCTATCTTCCGCAGATCGCCGAAACCTGCCGCCACCTCGCCGATTCCGTTCGCGACGCTATGGGGCAGGGCAAAACGCCGCTGGTGCTGGGCGGAGATCACTCCATTGCCGTCGGAACCGTCTCCGGCGCCTCGAAGCATTTCCATGATCAGGGCAAACGCATCGGCCTGATCTGGATCGACGCGCACGCGGACATGAATACCCCGGAAACCTCGCCCAGCGGCAATGTGCACGGCATGCCGCTGGCCTGCTGTCTCGGCAACGGTCCGCCGGAGTTGACGCATATCTACGATTACGCGCCGAAGGTCGACCCGCGCAACGTCGCGCTCATCGGCATTCGCTCCGTGGATACGCGCGAACGCAAAGCGGTGCGCCAGTCCGGCGTGCGCGCCTTCACCATGCGCGATATCGACGAGCGCGGCCTGCGCGACGTCATGGAAGAAGCGCTGCGCATCGCCATGTCCGGCGCCGACGCCTTCCACCTCTCGCTCGATATGGACGCGGTCGACCCGCAGGAAGCGCCCGGCGTCGGCACTCCCGTCAAGGGAGGAATCACCTATCGCGAAGCGCATCTGGCCATGGAAACGCTTTGCGACTGCGGAAAAATGTGTTCCCTGGAAGTGGTTGAAGTGAATCCAGTCATCGATGAAGTAAACCGCACCGCCTCTCTCGCCGTCGAACTGATTTTGTCCGCCCTGGGAAAGCGAATCCTGTGAAGAATTGTTGGCGTCGGATTCTGGGGCGGCAGGCCCCCGGCCTGCGGCGGGCTCTCAGCCCGCCTGGTCTGATTCTGGTGTTCGCTGAAACGTGGGGCAGGCGGTTTCGCCTGCCGTCGGATCCGCCATCCCTGGCGTCCCCGGAGCGCATCCCATGAAGCTCCGCGTCGCCGTGCTCTACGGCGGCCGCAGCGGTGAGCACGAAGTCTCACTGCGCTCGGCTCGCAGCGTCCTCGAGGCCCTCGACCCCGACCGCTATCAGGTCTCCGAAATTCTCATCTCCAAAGAAGGCCGCTGGTCGCCGCGGCCAATCGTGCCCGAGCCCGGAGCCAATCCCGACATCGACGTGGTCTTCCCGGTGCTCCACGGCACCTTCGGCGAGGACGGCACCGTACAGGGCCTGCTCGAACTGGCCGCGCTGCCGTTCGTCGGCGCCGGAGTTCTCGCCTCTTCGGCCAGCATGGACAAGGACGTCACCAAGCGTCTTCTTCGTCAGAACGGGCTGCCGGTGGGCGAGTACGTCGTGCTCCGGTCAACGGAAGCTGCCGCTGCCGAGCAACTCGTCGACCCGCTCGGCTGGCCGGTTTTTGTCAAACCTGCGAACCTGGGCTCGTCGGTCGGCATTTCCCGCGCTCGCGATGCCGCCGAACTGCGCGAAGCGATTCAGCTGGCCTCGCAGTTTGACGGCAAGATCCTCGTCGAGCGCGCCATCGTGGGCCGTGAGTTCGAATGCGCCGTCCTCGGCAATGAGGAGCCCGAGGCGTCGCTGCCCTGCGAGATCCTGCCCTCGCGCGAGTTCTACGATTACGATGACAAATACCTGCTCGATCAGGCGCGCACCGCGCTCCCCGCTGAGCTCGCCGAGCAGAAAACTTACGAATTGCGCCGCTGCGCCGTCGAAAGCTATAAGGCCCTGAGCTGCGAAGGCATGGCCCGCGTCGATTTCCTCTACGAGGCGGCCGCCGACCGATTGTTCGTTAACGAGGTCAACACGATCCCAGGCTTCACCTCCATCAGCATGTATCCGAAGATGTGGGAGCACATGGGAATGCCCATGCCGCGGCTCGTGGACCGGCTGATTGAGCTGGCCCTCGAACGCCACCGCCGCCGCGCATCGCTGCGTTTCACCAGGTAGCGTTTGATGTTGCTGTCTCTGTTTCTTCTGTTTGCCACCGCCGAGCCACCCAGCCAGGCCGACGTCGAGGCATCGCTGCGGCGCTTCACCGACGTGCTCTCTGTCGTACAAACGCACGCCGCGGATCCCATCAACGTCGAATCGTCCATCTACGACGGCGCGATTCCCTCCATGCTCCGCGAGCTCGATCCTCACTCCGTTTTCTTCAACCCCACTCAATTCCAGCAGCTTCAGGAAATGGAGCACTCCGAGAGCAAGGGCTTCGGCAGCGTGGTTTCGGTGCTGCCCGGCCGTGTGATCGTCCTCCAGGCCCTGCCCGGCACGCCGTCCGCGCGCGCTGGATTATCCCCCGGCGATGAGATCGTCGCGGTGAATAATGTCCCGCTCGCCGCGCTGCAGTTCGAACAGCTTGTGCCCTTTCTGTCCGAAGCCCGCCAGAAGGAGGCGCATCTGATTGTTCGCCGGCCGGGCAGCGTACGCCCGCTGGAGTTCACCCTTCGTCCCGAGCTGATGGACGCGCCCACAGTGGAGCGCGCCTTTTTGCTGCGGCCCGGCATCGGTTACATCCGCGTCTCCAGCTTCGACCCCAAAACCGCGATGCAGCTGCAGCACGCCATCGAGAGCCTCGGCGGAGCGAATCTCCACGGCCTGGTCCTCGATCTGCGGAATAACCAGGGCGGCGTGGTGCAATCCGCGCTTGTAGCGGCCAGTCTCTTCCTGAAGCCCGGCCAGGAGATCCTCACCGCGCGTGGACGCCATGTGCAAACCCAGGCGATCGACGTGCCGAAAGAGGCGAGGCCGTATACGTTTCCGCTTGCGGTATTGGTAAACGAGCGCACCGCAAGCGCGGCTGAGATCGTTTCCGGCGCCCTTCAGGATCATGATCGCGCCGTTATCCTCGGTGAACCGACCTACGGCAAAGGCCTCGTGCAAAGCGTCTTCCCGTTGCACGGCAATACGGGTCTGGCGCTGACCACGTCCTTCTACTACACGCCCAGCGGCCGCTCCATCCAGAAGCCGCTGCGCACGGGACAGCTCGGCGACATCGCCGAGCACCAGAGCTACAAAACCGATTCCGGCCGCACGGTAGTGGGCGGCGGCGGGATCACGCCCGACCGCATCGTTCTGCCGCCGAATCCTTCACGCCTGCGCGTCGCGCTCGACGCCAGCGGAGTGATCACCAATTTCGCGACCGAGTATCTGCGCACTCACAAGATCAGTGACGATTTCGAGGTCACTCCCGAAATCCTCGATCGCTTCCAGCTCTACGCCCGCGAGCGCGATATCAATCCGTCGGTTGGGGAATGGCTTCAGGAGCGCGAATGGCTTCAGGGCCGCCTGCGCGCCGAAATCTTCAACCAGGGTCTCGGCGTAGCCAAAGGCGACGAAGTGGAAATGTCCATGGACCCGGTAGTCCGCGCCGC
>DASRCB010000020.1:0-14505 GCA_035653295.1 Bryobacteraceae bacterium | reverse complement strand
TGACATCACGCCGTAAACCCCGATCACCGACAGAATTGTTCCCACCACCGCGAACAGCCCGAGCAGCATGGTGGTGGCGCGCGTATCCGCGGTCTGATAGCTCATGTGCGCCTCCATGGTCCTTACCTCGCCGAGTGGAATCTCCGGGTCGAGCATGCGCAGCTGGCGCGCGACCTCGGTGATGACGGTCTCGGGATTTACCGCCGTGCGCACGATGATGTCCTTGAATCCGTAATTCAGTCCGGGATACTGCCGGAAGAGCGAAAATATCTGCGGCGCGGGCGGCAGCATCATTCCCTGGTTCATGAAATCGCGCACCACGCCGATGATGGTGATCGGCTGCGTGCTGGCGCCGAAGTCGCCGAAGGCCGGCGGTTCGACCCCAGGCGGCGGGCCCGGGCGGATCTGCCGTCCAATCGGGTTCTGGCCGGGAAAATACCGCCGAACGAAGGCCTCGTTTACCACCGCCACGGGAGCGCTCGCCGGCGTGTCGGATTCGCCGAAGTCGCGGCCGCTCACTACCGTGAGCCCGAGAGTCCGCAGGAAGTGCGCATCGGCCCCAATGAACCGCGCCGTGGGAACGTCGGTCGTTCGCGCGGTGGGGAGGCCCGGTACGGTGAACATCTGTTGCCAGCGCACCAGCGGAGGATAACCGGTGGTGATGCTTGCGTCGAGCACGCCGGGAACGCTTCGTACGCGCTCGGCGAATTGATGGCAGAAGCGGGTGATCGACGGCGGATCGGGGTAACGCGCGGGTGGAACGTAGATATGCGCAAGCAGTAATCCGCTGCTCGGGAATCCAAAATTCTGCCGCTGGAGGCGAATCATCGTTTGTGTCAGAAGGGCGGCCGCCACCAGCAGAATGAGGGAGAGCGCCACTTCCGCAGTCACCAGCATGCGACGAAAGCGCTGTCTGGCGACACCCGCCGAACCCGTTCGTCCTCCTTCGCGCAATCCGTCGGCGAGTCTCACGCGTGTCGCGGTAAACGCCGGAGCGAGCCCGAACAGGACCGCCGTAAACAATGAGACGCCGAGCGCAAACAGCAGCATGCGACTGTCCGGCGCAGGCGACCAGAACTGCGCCAGTGTGTTCGAGGCGTACGGCACGTTCACGGCGGCATTGACGCTGATGAGAGCCGGGCCGGCGATGGTTGACAATGCGAGGCCGGCGAGGGCGCCGCCGAGCGTCAGCACCAGCGTCTCGACGAAAAGCTGCGAGAGCAGTCGCCAGCGGCCGGCTCCCAGAGCCACTCGAACGGCCATCTCCCGCGCGCGCACCGAATTGCGCGCCAGCAGCAGCCCGGCGAGGTTGGCGGAGGCAATCAGCAGCACCATACCAACCGCGCCGCAGAGCATGAAAAGCACGGGTCGCAGCGGACCCGCGCGGGTATCGGCCAGCGGCTCGATGGTAGCCCCGACGCCCCGATCGACGGGATGTTCCCGCGCCAGACGGGCCGCGATGGCGGCCAGCTCCGCCCGGGCCTCATCGTAAGAGACGCCGGGCTTTAAACGCGCCATAGTCGAATCGTCCCGCGCCCCGCGCTGCGCTTCGGTCCACATATTCGGCGAGGCGAATGGCGTCCAGATCTGAACGGGCGCATTGGTCTCATCCACCCAGCGCGGGATCACATCCGGCATGACCGCGACGATGGTGTAGGTCTCGTCATTGATGCGCAGGGTACGGCCCAGCACGTTCGGAGCGCCGGCGAACCGCGTGCGCCAGAAGCTGGTGCTGATGGCGGCCACGTAATGCCGGCCGTAAACAGCCTCGGCGTCCGTGAACAGGCGCCCGAGAATCGGGCGGATGCGCAGGACCCTGAAATACTCGCCGGGCACAAGCCCGACCACCATCTCTTCGGGCGCCTGAGAGCCCAGAATGCCACTGACGTTCTTGCGCCAGTGGTCATACACGACCATGCTTTCGAAGCCGTGCGCCGCGCGGGCGTAGTCGCGGACATCCATCGCCGACGGACCACCTACGGGCGCCCCGTTCTTCGTGCACAGGATACGCACCAGCCGGTCGGAATCGGCGAAGGAAAGCGGCCGCAGCAGCGCCGCATCGACGATGTTGAAGATAGCCGTGTTCGCGCCGATGCCCAGCGCCAGGATCAGAATGGCGACGGCTGTGAAGCCGGGGGCTTTACGAAGTGCGCGCAGTGCATAATGCAGGTCCTGAAGCGTGCAATCGAGCCAATGCCACCGCCACGCTGCGCGCGTGACTTCCTTCACCACGCCGATGTTGCCGAAGCCGCGCCTCGCGCCGAACTGTGCCTCGTCGGATGTTTCGCCGCGCTCGACGCGCTGTTTCGTTTCAATAGCGAGGTGGGCCAGGATCTCGTCCTCGAGATCGTCTTCCCGCGATTTGCGCCGGCGCAGCCAGGACATGGGTTTATTCCTCCTCGGCGGGGCGCATGATCCGCGAGATGGTCCGCACCACCTCTTCCCATTTCGAATGCTCTTTCGAAAGCTGCCGTTTTCCGGCGGCGGTCAGGCGGTAGTATTTGGCGCGGCGGTTCGCCTCGGATTGCTTCCATTCCGACGCCAGCCACCCCTCCTGTTCGAGGCGGTGCAGCGCCGGGTAGAGGGATCCGTGCTCGATCTGGAGCGCCTGCTGCGATCGCGCGCGCAGAGCCTGACCGATTCCATGGCCGTGCTGCGGCCCCCACTGCAGCGCCTGCAGGATAAGCATGTCCAGGGTACCCTGGAGCAGCTCGATGCGGTTGCGGTACGGTTCGCGTTTGGCCATTGCTTCTGGCAGACAGTCTACCAGAAACGCTGCTTCTTTGGAAGACGGTCTGCCAGAGCGGGTGTCCTGATACCGTGAAATTACATGCCGCAGACCGCGCGAGCACGCAGATCTCTGCCCGGAAGGGCACGGGGAAGAGGCGGGTTTCGGCGCTTCGTTCTTCGAGCGGCCGGGCTCCTGCTTGTTCTGTTTGCGGGTTACTGGTTGCTCTGCTGCGCGGGTCTCGTGCTGCTGAAGTGGATCAATCCGGTCACCACCACGGTGCAGATCCAGCGCCGGGTCGAAGCGCTGGCGTCACATCGGCCATATCATAAGCGCGCTCTGTTCATGCCCCTGAGCCGTATCTCGCCGAATCTCCAGCATGCCGTCATCGCCGCCGAGGACGGCCGCTTTTACCAGCATCACGGGATCGACTGGAAGGCGGTGGATACCGTGGTGCAGGAGAGCATCGACGAGGGCGAAGTCACCCGCGGCGCGTCGACGATCACGCAGCAGCTGGTGAAGAATCTGTTCGCCACTACGTGGCGCAATCCGCTGCGCAAAGCGCTGGAGTTCAGCCTCGCGCCGGTTGCCGACCGCGTGCTGGGTAAGCAGCGCACGCTGGAGCTGTACCTGAACGTGATCGAGTGGGGGCCGGGCGTCTACGGCGCCGAAGCGGCGTCTCAGTTCTATTACAAGACTCCCGCCGCGCGCCTGAGCCGCGATCAGGCGGCGCGCCTGGCAGCCATTATCCCCGCGCCGCTGCGCCGCCGCCCCGCGCGCATGGCCAGCTACGCGGGAATTATCGAGACGCGCATGAACCAGCTGGGCTGGTAAGCGAAACGATCATTCGCAGCCCACAGTGCAGAGTATTTTGGGCGCAGGAGACTCCGACAACTCCTGTCGGTCATCAAGGGCAGAGAAGATAAACGGCGAAGGTACCGAGCCAGTGGGCGATCTCGTATTGATCTGAGGTGACATACCGCAGGCCAGCCTCGGCGTGGGGCTCCGCCAGTTCTTCATAGCCGATGGCGCGGAGCATCCAGGCGCGGCTCAGGTTCAGGCCGGCGAGGTGCGCCAGCTTGCCGTCGTTCGGATCGGCGGTGCTGAGCGGCTCGACCGTGGACACATCGGGCAGAAACGCGCGGAGCCAGGCTGCGAATTCATCCGAAGGCAGCACTCTGCGCATGAGGTCTGCTTCAGCGAGACATGGCGACAGGAAATCCTCGCCGGAGGGCTCCCAGGAGATGGGGCAATTGCGGTCACTCAGATAGAAGGTGCGCGCCCGTGCGGTGAGCAGAGACACGAAATCGGGCCGCCCTGCAACGCGCGCGTAGTCGAGCATCAGGCCGAGCGCGAAGGCGGTGTTGCTGTGTTCGCCCGATCGCACCGGATGCGAGAGCTTCGGCAGCCATTGCGAGACACGACGCACGACGACATCTTCCAGTGGGTCCAGGCCGCCGGTTTCAGCGGCGAGCTGGAGCAGCCACGCAAGCCCGTACGGCCGCTCGAATGCGATCCGTTCCGGCGCGCCGACGTACTCCGCTTCGGCCCGCAGATTCTCCGGCGTGAGGCTGTGAGCCAGGGCGGCGCGCGCCGCCGGCGTGAACGGAGCATCAGGGAAGCGGTTGGCCAGGCGCGCCAGGGTCCAGTGCGCGTGCACCGCGGAATGCCAGTCGTAGCAGCCATAGAAAGCGGGCGTGAGCCGGCGCGGCGGGCGAGCGTCGGCATCGGAGGTGAGGACATGGGCAATCTTGTTGGGGTACTCGCGATGAATGCAGTCCAGCGCCCGTCGCGCAAACCGGCCTGCCGTGCCCGCGTCCAGCGGCTTCACGCCCGATACAGGCGGATCCCGCTGCCATCGTCTACCGGCGGCGGCGCATTGGGATTGAGTTTGATTTCTCCGGAGGCCCTCGCCCTGGCGATGCGCGCCTCCGCGAGGCGCGTGCCGTCGGTGATATAGGTGCGGCGCTGGGCTTCGGTCCAGCCGTGTTTCTCGATGGCCGCCGCCACCTGCTCGCCTTCCAAGTGGCCCTCGTTCCGAACGCTGTTGATGCTGTCGAGCAGCTGGCCATGAGCCTGGCGCATCAGCGCCGGCGAGCTGATGTCAAGCAGCCAGTGTGCAAACCCATGCGAGCGCGCCTCGTCGGCCAGAGACTCAACGGTCGCGCCGGGCAGATACATGAGCAGACCTTCGGTGATGAGCAGCGCCTTCCCGCCGCTTGCCTGTTGCAGGATGTGGGCGCGCTCGGAGGCGTTGTTCAGGTCCGCGCTGATCCGCTCCAGCCGGCAGCGCGGCTCGGCATCGCCAAGCGCAGCGGCCTTATAGCGCAGCATGTCCGGGAAATCGACTTCGATCCAGCGCAGATCCCGCGGCAGATCCATGCGCCATGGACGCGAATCGAGGCCGGCGCCCAGATTGAGAACCGTATCCACTCCGTCCGCCAGCGCCAGGCGCAGCAGCTCGTCCATGAAGACGCAGCGAATGCCGATGCCGAACTCCATCCACGCGATACTGGGGAAGCTCTTCGCGATCGCCATGCCCCGCTCACCGGCGAGGCGCTCGGCGAACGGATCGCGGACGAAGCCGTCGGACCGCTCCGTTTCGCGAGCCCGGCAGGCGGCAACCAAAAGCGCGGTGTCGCTGACGTGCTCGATGGCAGGCTGCATCCTTACAGCTTAGCTACCCTGTATGACGATCTCCACCCTGCGGTTTTCGGCGCGGCCGGCCGCGGTGTTGTTCGATTGCCGCGGGTCATAGGTTCCGTAGCTGGCGACTGACATGCGCGACTCGTCCACACCATACTCGGTGTTCAACAGCCGCAGCAGCGAGGTCGCGCGCGCTGCCGATAACTCCCAGTTACTGTGGAACCGTTGATTATGAACAGGGGTGGCGTCGGCGTACCCGGCGAGTACGATGTGATTCGACGTGCCCGCCAGCACATCGGCGATCTGACTGATGGTGGGCATGGCCGACGGCGCCACCGCGTCGTCGCCGGAGGCGAACAGCACCGCCTGCGGCAGACTGATGACCAGCCCACGCGCATCCAGCCGCGCCTGCAGGCCCTCACGTTCCAGAATGGAGCGGGCGTGCTCCAGTGGATTGGGAGCCGCGGCGCGAACAGGGGCGGGCTTCACCGGGGGAGCCTGGTTGCGGGGCACGCCGCGCGCCGCGATGGCCACAAACAGTATGAGCAGAATGGTCATCACGTCCGTGTAGCTGATCATCCATCGCGACCCGGCGTTGTGTTCCTGAGGTTGGAAATACCTTGGTGTGCGTCTGGTCATGTCAGTGGCCCGCTTTGGCTTTGAGGGCGAGGACGTCGGCCACCGCGTCGGGCCGCGGGCGATGCCCGGTCCGGAGGAAGGACTGCAGCCGCATGCGCATCAATGTCGGATGCAGGCGCTCCGCGATGCAGAGTACGCCTTCGAGGACCATCTCGTCGGTTTCGAACTTCTCCGCCACGCGGGCGCGGATGCGGTTAGCCGCGGGCAGCAGCAGCAGGTTCGCGAGCGCCAGACCGTAGATGGTGGATACGAAGGCCATGCCGATCCCGGAAGCGACTGACGCGAGATCGGAGAACTGGCGCATCACCTGAATTAGTCCGACCACGGTTCCGATGATGCCGATGGTCGGAGCAAAGCCGCCGGCAACCTCGAGCGCTTTGGCGTCCGACTCGCCCTGCCGCTCGCGGACGCGCAGTTCGGTCTCGAGCAGAGCCCGGAGTTCATCCTTGCTGTTGATGTCAATGGCCATCTCCAGCCCCTGCCGAAGAAAGGAGTTGCCGATCGCGCCCAATTTCGACTCGAGAACCTGGGCACTTTCGCGGCGGGCGATGCGTGCATACTGGACCATCTCCTCGAGCAGCGGCTCGCGGTTGGCGGGAGCTGTGACGAAGAGTTCCGCTGCCCGCCGCGCCGAACTCAGCAGCGCCCCTCGCGGAGTGGATAGAAGGATCACCCCCGCAGTACCGCCCAGGACGATGACTGCGCCGACCGGCTGGAGGAAATACCGCGGGCTGACCCCTGTGGCGAAGACACCAAGGGTGATCGCTCCGACCGCGATCGCAACGCCCGCCAGGAAAGAAACGTCGATGCGCGGATGCGTTCCAGAGTTGAACAATGTGGGCTCCCGTACGTGAACTGTGCAATCGGGCGCCCGAAGAAGCTGCTCGCAAGCCATTGAACAAACTGTACTTGCGCCGTTTCATTTCAGGACGAGGATTTTCGGATTGACACCCGGGACGAATCTCCATATAGTCTATAGACAATGAGGACAATGACGGGGATCATGTCGATTCTTATCCTCGGCGGCGCAACGCTGGTTCGGGGACAAGTGGTCGGCGCTTCTATTTCAGGAACAGTACACGATGAGACCGGGGCTGGCTTGCCGCAGACCTCCGTTACTTTGAAGAATCTTGAGACCGGGGCCGAGCGCAATCTCACCACGGACGACTCGGGACGTTATTCGGCGCCATCGATCGCGGTAGGGCCATACCGCGTTACAGCGGAAAAGGCTGGTTTCAAATCGCAGGTAAAGACCGGGATCAACCTCGTGGTCGGCCAGAGCACGACCGTAGATCTCACACTGGCCCTCGGCGAGGTGCATGAGGTGGTCACCGTGGAGGAGGCGGCGACGCCGGTGAGCCTTTCGACGCAGTCGACGGCGGGCGTAGTCAACGAACGGCAGGTGAAAGATCTGCCGCTGAACGGGCGCAGCTACGATCAGTTGCTGACGCTCAACCCAGCGGTTGTCAACTACACATCGGAGCGATCCGGAGGCGTAGGCACGAACAACGCATCAGTAGGCAGCATGTTTTCGGCATCGGGGCGCCGTCCGCAGGAGAACCTGTTCCTGCTTAACGGGATCGAGTATACGAGCGCTTCGCTGACGAACCTGACGCCGGGGGGAGCCAGCGGGCAGCTGCTCGGTGTGGAAGCGGTGCGGGAGTTCAACGTCGTGACGGATACGTATGGCGTCGAATACGGCAAACGGCCGGGCGCGCAGGTCAGTATCGTCACGGCATCGGGAACGAACGACCTTCACGGATCCGTTTATGAGTTTCTGAGGAACAGTGCTCTCGACGCCCGCAATTTCTTCGATCAGGGAGATATTCCGCAGTTCCAGCGCAACGTGTTTGGGGCGGCGCTGGGCGGCCCGGTTCGGAAGGACAAAACGTTTATCTTCGGCAACTACGAAGGGTTCCGGCAGCACCTGGGACTCAGCGATGTTACCTTCGTCCCGGACAATGCCTCGCGCGCGGCCGCATCGCCCAGTGCGGCGCCGCTGATGGCGCTTTGGCCGGTGCAGAACGGGCCGGAGCTGGGCGGCGGCATTGCGCTCGCTTACAGCCATCCGCTGCAGACGATTCGTGAAGACTTCGGCACCATACGCGTGGATCACACGTTTTCAGACAAAGACGCTCTCTTCGGCGTGTACACGATCGACGACAGCGCGGACAACACGCCGACGACGAACCCGCTCAGCCGCGTGGTTGAGACGCTCCGGGAACAGGTGGCCAGTATTCAGGAGCAGCACGTCTTCTCCCCCACTTTCCTGAACACGGCACGAATCGGTTATTCGCGAGGCGCGTACTTCTTTACGGGTAACGTTCCGGTCGATGTGAGCGGGTGGGTACAGGGGCGGCCAATCGGCGCTGTTGTGGTCGGCGGCAGCACGGCATCGAACGGCGCATCGCAGCTGAGCCCCGCGGGGTCGAACGCCGGCAGCAATTTGAGCGCGGTTCGAAACCTCTTCACCTATGACGATCACGTGGCCATCAATCACGGGATTCATCAGATCGAGGCCGGCGCCTGGTTCCAACGCATCCAGGCGAATGACAGCATGGCCCAGTTCCAGTACGGGCAGGCGACGTTTGGAAGTCTGGCGGCCCTGCTGGCCGGCAACGTTTCCACGTTCAGCGTGGTCCCGTCGCCAACGCCGCTCGGGTTCCGGTCGCTGATTGCAGCCGGGTTCGTGCAGGACGCGATCCGGCTCACGCGCAATCTCGAGCTGCGGGTGGGCTTCCGTTTCGAATCGACCGACGGCTGGAACGAGTCGCACGGTCGAGCGGCCAACTATCTGTTCAACAATGGCGTGATCCAGACCAATCCACGGATTAGCGATTCGGTTTTCACCGTGAACCGCGCCAAATTCCTGCCGGAGCCGCGAGCCGGCATCGCGTGGGACCCGTTCGGGAAGGGGAAGACGGTGGTTCACGCCGGGTTCGGCATTTATCGAGCGCTTCTGGACGACATCGATTATCGAACGACTCAGACCGCGCCGTTCAACACCACGGCAACCCTGAAGAACGTCCGGCTTTCGACGATCGATGTTGTGCCGGGCAGCACGCTTCCCAGCGGAAGTAAGGTTTCGCCGAGCGGAATTCAGCCGGATGCCTACACGCCCACGGTGATTTCATACACCTTCAAGGTGGAGCAGGAGCTGACGCCCAGCACCGAGATCGCGGTCGGATATGCCGGATCGCGCGGCTATCATGAGCTGCTGTCGGTAGACGCCAATGAGCCATTCCCCACCATCTGTCCCGATTCGCCGTGCCCGGCGAGCCTGGCCGCGGGAACAATCTATTATCCGAAGAATGCTGTGCTGGCGAACCCGAAGGTCGCCAATACGACGAGCTGGTTTACCGAAGGCGTCAGCTCATACAATGCGCTGGAGGTGGACGTGAACCGCCGGCTGACCCGCAGCTTCCAGGTCCGCGGCGTGTATACCTACTCGAAAAGCCTGGACGACGGCACGGCGCAGAACACGAGCGTGGGGACCAATGCTCCGGGATTTGTAATGTTTCCGCTGAATCCCCGGCTCGACTGGGGACTCTCCAATTCAGACGTTCGGCATGTCGCGGTCATCAATGGAACCTACGAGCTGCCGTTCGGTCCGGGCCGGCGGTTTGCACAGAATGCTGAAGGCTGGCGGCGGAAAGCAGTGGAAGGCTGGTCGATCAGCGGGATTGAAACGATCCAATCGGGCTTCCCGTTCACCCCGCAACTCGGATTCAATCCTTCGAACAATGGCGACACGCGGAACCCGGTCCGACCGTCGTGGAATCCGAACTTCACAGGTCCCGTTATCCTGGGCGGTCCCAATCGTTACTTCGATCCGAACGCGTTTGTCGTGCCCGCGTCCGGCACATACGGGAATGTTGGCAGAAACACGCTGATCGGGCCGGGCATCAAGTCACTTGATCTCTCGGCGCTGAAGACGACCACGTTAACCGAGCGCGTTCACCTGCAGTTTCGGGCCGAGTTCTTCAACATTCTGAACCATACGAACCTGGGAACGCCAAACCCTGTGGTGTTTACGTCGGCGGTATCAATTCCGGCGCACACGGCGGGAGTTATTACATCCACGCGGACCACGTCGCGGCAGATTCAGTTTGGGTTGAAGCTGCTTTGGTAGGCAACGGGATGCATCGGGGCGCGTTGCCTTCCTCCGGTTCAGCGCGGGCGACGTATGCGGAGCAGGAAGCTCCAGTCGGTTTGCGAATGCACGTATTGAAGCGGCGCTCGTAACCTGCGGGCCGGGCGCCGCTCTGGCGTATACGGCTTTCGCCTTGCATTTACGGTTCGGCGCCCATGGCTACGCAGCTCGGGGTCCATCGGCCTGGAATTTAGTCCAGGCACGATAATCCTATTGACCCTGCGCAGGAACGACAACCTTGAATCTATATACAATTTCCCAACCCTTGCCGTTGTCGGGGTCCTCTCTCAAGACATGATGCAGCTCATACGAGCCCGGGCCGAGCCCCCACAGTCCGCTTGTCCACGGAATGTGGCTGGACCCGTCGAACTTAGCGTAACTGGGATCGTCGTCTAATGAAGGGAACGGTGTCCAGGGGTACTGGAGTATCTGCACTCCATTTTGGTACAGCGTGTTTTGGCCAGTTAGCTTAATGGCCCTCGGGATAATGGGGCCATAAACATCGGAATCCGGCGAGGTCCCGGACGGAGCGACCGTTCGGGGCATGGTTACGAAAAGAAAAAGGACGCCACCCTGCGGGTATTTACAGTCCTGTGCAGTGAACGTCCATGCAGGTGGATGATCCGGGTAGCCCGCCGCCGCCAGGCCCGACGTGATCTCCGTTGGATATCCTTCCAGGTGGCGCACACCCGGGTATATCCACCCCCTATCGAGAAAGACATGCTTCGGCTTGCCAAAGACGGATTCAAGGATCGCCTGGAGATTCGGCACAATTTGCTTCTTGGTTCCCATGGCAACCGAGAACATGTGAACGTCCCTGGGCTCCCAAGTGGGCTCCCCCTGCGGGCCTGTATGCATAGTCGTGGATATCTGGCCGAAGCCGTTGTTGAGGGCCCCGAATCCGAGCACGACAACGATCGCGGGTATTCTGAGCCAAGGTACTCTTGTTTCCATCGGATCCTCCGTGGTGGTTATTCAGATTGCCTTGTGAATCGCGAATGGCGCGTTCAGATATGACATCTTTCCGCCACATCTTTCCGCCAACGCATTGTTGTGAGTAAGGGCCGAGTTCAGGCCTGCTGCCCCGGCCGTCATTCATGCCAGTCTTCGCTCAGTGCTCGCGTATGAAGGCCACGACGTTCAGGTTGTAAGTCACGTCCTGAACGAAGGCGCCGCTTTCCGCATGCATGTGCAGCGTGTGACGTCCGACTGGGAGCGGACCCAGCATCATGTACAGTCCGTCGTCAACGGCGGGAGAATACACCCCGCCAGGGGATCCGCCATAGTGCTTACATGGTTTTACCCAGAAGTTGTCGTCCGGGATGGTCAGCGCGAATTCGTCTGACTGGAGCCGCAGGATATTGTGGAGGGGCTTGCCATCGAGCGTGACAAATACGTTCGTAGCCGCATCGATGCCTGCCGCTGCCCAGGCGCGCATGTCCTGCACCGAAAGATTCAGGGGTCCCTGCCCACATACATTCGGGGTGTTGAACTGCACTCCGTTGATCACCGGAAAGAAGAGCGACGTGTTCTCCGGGATCGAGCACTGCCGGATCGCGGCCCCGCCTCCGTATACACCGGCCAGGAACCACAGGGAACCATGCTGCCCGACCATGCAGTTGGCGCCGGTGGGATCCACCATCGGATTCACCGACGTCGGAATTGAATACGCCCACTGCGTCCATACGGCGCCGAGCTTTTGCGGATTCATGTCCTGCGCGCGTGGAACGTTTACCGGCGCCAGAACCCCGAAAGCCATTGCGGGAACCAGCCAATTGCGGATGGCCCGAATCATCATAGAGCGACCTCCTTTCGATCGCATCATTGCTCGCTCTTGTGCGGCCCTGAGCGCCGCACGCGTTGTTTGCCGTTTTTTACCTGGCCGCGCCCATGGCCACGCAGGTTCCGGTCTCCATGGTGCTGGAATTGAGCCCAAACTCGAAACACGTCATGCCGTAAGGGATCAAGTCGCCGAGGCTAAAGGGGCGTCTGTTGGTGTCGCCGAACGGCGTGCTCCACTGCAGAAATGCGGAAAAGAAGAACTTGTCGGACATGAAGCCGTCCGGACTCTGAAACAGGCCCCCTCCTCGGACGAATTTCGCGATGGGGACGCCCCAGGTCCTGCGGTCGGTCACCTGGGTCAGATTTCGGCCTGTTGGGTTGTTGCTGAAGTAGACCGTCGCGTCGCCCTGCGGAATCACCGCCAGAGACCACCCGAAAGAAGGGTTTGGCTGGCTGTGTGGGGGTAGCTGTCCCTGTGTGACCAGAGCTTTGATGCTCCAGTCGGATACCCAGAGCAGATACGCATGTTGGACGTCGGTCTTGCCGTCCTGAAAGAGCGCCGTGATGTCCAGATTTCCGAGGGTCGGGAAATACCAGAGACACGTGCCGCCGCTGTTGCTGGTCCAGACTGAACCACCGGCGAAAGTGAGGACTACCTGCCCGTTGGCGGCAGGGTCCGCGGCCATCGCCAGCGGTGAAATTCCAGCGAGCAGGATGCCCGCCAGCACAAATTTCGTGATGTTCATGACATCTCCTGAACAAACATGCTGTGCGTATGTCAGGGTCACAATCGCTGGTATCCGCAAGCGATTCAATTCACTCGAGATGAGTTTTCGATAAGTGTGAGATTAGCGCCTATGTTGTTCAGCAGAAAATGGCTTTGTTTCCTGGCCCGGACGCCGTTCGATCGGTATATAATTCAGGCGAAGCTGCCAGGACGTGGTGCGTTATGCCGCAGCGATCTCCACCACCGGGGAGATTACGTTTTGGCGCGTTCGAAATGAACGTCCAGAGCGGTGAACTGCGCAGGAGCGGTGTCCTCCTGCATCTTTCCCCACAGCCTTTCCGTCTTCTGGTATTGCTTGCCAGCCGCTCCGGCGAACTGGTCACGCGCGACGAAATCCGCGACCAGATCTGGGGACGCGACACATATGTGGATTTCGAGCACGGGCTGAATTTCGCCGTCAACAAGGTTCGGGAGGCGCTCGGCGACAACCGGGAGAACCCGCGGTATATCGAAACGCTGCCGCGCCGCGGTTACCGCTTCATCGCCCCCGTTCTGAGCGAAACACAGAGCGCCTCGAGTGAGCCGGCCCACCATCGGCGATGGAGATGGATATTGGCCACAGGGCTGGCGGCCATCGTAGTCGCCGCGGCAATAAGTACGGTGCGGCTGCGGCAGACTTTCGCCGCGCCGCTGAAGATCGAGTCCATTGCTGTCCTGCCGTTCGAAAATCTTTCCGGCGACTCAGGCCAGGATTATGTCGCGGCCGGCCTGTCCGACGCGCTCATCACGGATCTTGGAGAGATCGCCGGGTTGCGGGTCATTTCCCGGACCTCGGTCATACAGTTTTCCCGAAACCGCAAGGCGCTTCCGGAAATCGCACGGGAGCTTGGCATCGACGCGGCTCTGGAGGGCGCGATTCGGCGCTCCGGTTCACGCCTGCTGGTAACAGCGCAGCTGCTTGACGCCCGCGCCGATCGGCACCTGTGGGCCGCCTCCTACGATCGCGAAGCCCGGGATTCTCTTATGCTGGAGAAGCAAATAGCCGTAACCATTGCGCACGAAGTGAGCGGCCGCCTCAGTTTAGCGGAGCAGATGCGTCTGGCGCATACCTCGACCTCGAACCGCACGGCGTACGAAGCCTGTGTGCGGGGCCGTTACTTACTCGACCAGCGGATCAATGAGTCGATTGCCGCCGCCACGGGGCACTTCGAAGAGGCAGTTCGGGCCGATCCACGGTACGCGCTTGCCTGGTCGGGTCTCAGCGACTGTTATGTGACCGGCTGGCGCAGCGTGACAACGAAGAAAGATTACGCGCTCGCGGAGCAGTATGCGCGGCGAGCGGTTGCCCTGGATCCGGATCTCGCCGAGGCGCATGCCTCGCTCGGGCGCGTTCATTACTGCCGGCTCGAGTTCACCAGCGCGGAGGCGGAGTTCAGGCGCGCGATTGAGCTGAACCCGAATTACGCTATGGCCCACCACTGGTGGGCGCTCCAGTTGCTGGGCTTCGGCCAGTTGAACGAGGCCCTGGCGGCGAACGGGCGGGCCCGCCAGGTGGATCCCTTTTCGTTCCCGGTCTGTTTTGCGCGAGTCATGATTCTCACGGCCATGCACGAGTACGAGCGTGCTCAGGCGGAGATCCAGACTCTGTCCTCCATTGCACCGGGAGCTTCCGAGCCCGACAGCCTTTTGGCGGGCGTTTACTGGATGCAGAATCGGCTGCGGGAGGCAATCGCCGCCGAGAGAAGGTACGCTCTCGCAACTCATTCGCCGGCGTGGGTTGCCGATCTGGACCGTGTTGCAGCGGAGCTATCGACGAACGGTACGGGGGCG
>DASRCB010000019.1:0-36013 GCA_035653295.1 Bryobacteraceae bacterium | reverse complement strand
TGAAGAACCGAAGGCTGGCCGCGGCGGCGCCAGAGCCGCACCGTTAGGCCCTGGCCGGCTTACGTTGCGCTGACGGCATCGCGAGTCAGCATCCGCGTACGGCTCCGTTACAATGTAAGCGGTTGGTTAATGATCAGCGGGAGTAACTCAATGGTAGAGTCACAGCCTTCCAAGCTGTTGGTTGCGGGTTCGATTCCCGTCTCCCGCTCCATTTCCTGAAGCCGGCCTGCGTGGATCGCGGCTGACCGCTGGTCGTGGTAACGATTACCCAAATGCTTCGGAGCGGGTCAATCCCGTCATCCCACGGCCGCGGTCGCTGCCATTCGCCCGAAGTTTGCGGCAGAGTCACGGTGCGGCCTTATTGTCCGCTCATCAACACCATACGGCACATCTGATCAGGGTAGTCCGAGCCGAGTGCAGCGCGGACACGCTGGCATATCGCATGCAGAGCGGACAGAGGACCGGTGTGACGTGACCGGACGTTCCTATGCTGGAGACGGTCTTCCGCAGCATGGTCGATGCGGTAATCATGCTCGACACAATGGGCAACATTGTGCGAGTGAATCCCGCCGCAGTTGCATTGTACGGCTTTGCTGACGAGCAGGACTTTCCGAAAACCCTGGCGGAACTTTCAGAAGTGTTTGAGATTCGGTTTGCGGACGGGCGTGAAATCTGTCCCGCGCAGTGGCCGCTGGCCAGATCTCTTCAGGGCGAGGTGGTCCGCAACGTTGAACTCATGGTTCGCAGGAAAGGAACAGAACAATGGTCCACGCGCGAACACGGTTCCGCCCCCGTCCGAGACGAACAGGGCGCAATTACGCACGTTGTCATCACCGTACACGACATCACCGAACAGAAGAAAGCGGAGGAAGCGCTCAGAACAGCGAACGCCGAACTCGAACGTATCGGACGCATCGTCAGACTCGCCCACCTGACAGCAAAGTCGGGCGCGTGGGAGTGGAATCTGGAGACCAATGAACTGATCTGGACGAAAGAGTACTTCCAGCTCGTTCAGCTCGAGCCATCGGTTCGTCCCACGGTAGAGCTCTTTTATTCTCTGATCCATCCTGATGATCGGGAATACATCAGGCGAAATCTGGAGGACGCGATTGCAAACGCGTCGGAGTTCGTCACCGATTTCCGCGCGGTGCTCAAAGATGGCGTCCATTGGCTCGAGCGTCGTGGGCAGGTGATTACCGATGCCTCCGGAAGAGCGTGCCAGGTGGTTGGGATCACGACCGATGTTACAGATCGCAAGCACCTCGAAACGGCTCTGGCTCGCTCGAATCAAGAACTCGAACGATTCGCGTATGCAGTGTCCCATGATCTGAAAGCTCCGCTGCGAAATATCGCGGCCTTCGTGAAGCTCCTCTCACGGAAGGTCGGAGACCTGGATGGAGAGTCGCAGGAGTGGATGCGCTTCGTCGTGGAGAACACCGAGCGGATGCAGCGAATGATCGAAGCGCTGCTGAAATACGCACGGGTAACGCACGCCGTCAAGCCGCAGGCCCTGGTCGATTGCAACGTCGTGTTCAATCTTGCGCTGGAAGCGCTGAGAACCGAAATTTACAACAGTGGGGCCGTCGTAAGCGCCGAACGCCTGCCGACGGTTCGAGCCGATCAGGAACGGCTGGTCCTGCTTTTTCAGAATCTCATCGGCAATGCGGTCAAGTACCGAGGCAAACGCAGGCCGGAAATCCATGTCGCCGCTCGTCAGAGTGCGGGAGAGTGGATCTTCTCATTCGCAGACAACGGCATCGGCATTGACATGCGATACAGGGAACGGATCTTTGACGTTTTTCGGCGGCTGCATGGCTCCGACCAATACGAAGGCGCCGGGATCGGACTTGCCTTGTGTAAGCGCATCGCCGAGGCGCATGGAGGGCGGATGTGGGTTGAATCCGCACCCGGTGTTGGGTCGACGTTTCTCTTCAGTGTTCCCGTTGACAGCCGCGATTGACGGATTCCTGGCGAACAGGAACACGACCGGCTGGCCCGTGTTTGCGATTCTAAAGAAGACACCTACAAACTATGTCGAAGCTGAATCGCTACAGTTCGCGCATCACCGAACCGCCCTCGCAGGGCGCCTCCCAGGCCATGCTGTACGCCACCGGTATGACCGCCGAGGACATGGGCAAGCCGCAGGTTGGAATTGCGAGTGTATGGTTCGAAGGCAATCCCTGCAACATGCACCTGCTCTCGCTCGCCGAAGCGGCCCGCGAAGGGGTGAGGGCCGCGGGCATGGTGGGCATGCGCTTCAATACCATCGGCGTCAGCGACGGGATCTCGATGGGCACCGACGGAATGAGCTTCTCACTGCAGTCGCGCGATCTGATCGCCGATTCCATCGAGACGCTCATGTCCGCGCAGTGGTATGACGCCAACATTTCGATTCCAGGGTGCGACAAGAACATGCCGGGGTGCGTCATAGCCATGGCGCGACTGAACCGGCCCTCGCTGATGATCTACGGCGGCACGATTCGGGCCGGCTCCTGGGACCACCAGAAGCTGGACATTGTGTCGGCCTTCCAGAGCTACGGCGAGTTTCTGACCGGCAATATCAGTGATCCGCAGCGGCAGGCGATTGTGCGCCACGCGTGCCCGGGCGCGGGCGCCTGCGGCGGCATGTACACGGCCAACACCATGGCCTCGGCGATCGAAGCGTTGGGGATGTCGCTGCCCTACAGTTCCTCGACGCCCGCGGAAGATCCCGGAAAGCGCGCCGAGTGCATTGCCGCGGGCGGCGCGGTGCGCCGGCTGCTGGAGCTGGACCTAAAGCCGCGCGACATCATGACCCGCGCGGCCTTCGAGAACGCGATGGTAGTAGTGACGGTGCTTGGCGGATCCACGAACGCAGTGCTACACCTGATCGCCATGGCGCGGGCGACGGGTGTGGCGCTCGATCTCGACGATTTCCAGAAGGTGAGCGATCGCGTGCCTCTGCTGGCGGATTTCAAGCCCAGCGGCAAGTATGTGATGGAGGACCTGCACGCCGTGGGCGGCGTGCCGGCGGCGATGCGCATGCTGCTCGAAGAGGGCTTGCTGAACGGCGATTGCATGACCGTCACCGGCAAGACCATCCGCGAAAACGTCGCGAACGTGCCGCCACTGGCGCACGGGCAACAGATCGTTCATTCGATCGCGAATCCGATCAAGCCGACCGGCCACATACGAATCCTGCGGGGGAATCTCGCCCCGGACGGCGCGGTGGCGAAGATCACCGGCAAGGAGGGGCTGCGCTTTTCCGGTCCGGCTCGGGTCTACGATTCCGAAGAGGACATGCTGCACGGCCTCGAGCGCGGTGAAATCACCAAGGGTGATGTGATCGTGATCCGCTATGAAGGTCCGAAGGGCGGCCCGGGCATGCCGGAGATGCTCACCCCAACATCAGCGATTATGGGGGCCGGCCTGGGCAAGGACGTTGCGCTGATGACCGACGGCCGGTTCTCCGGCGGGTCGCACGGCTTCATCGTGGGGCACGTCACGCCGGAAGCTCAGGAAGGGGGCCCGATCGCGCTGGTCCAGGCCGGCGATCGCATCACCATCGACGCCGAAGCCAATCGCATCGACGTGGATGTCACGGACGATGAGATGGCCAGGCGTCGGAAGGACTGGCGCATGCCCCCGTACAAGGCGGAAAGAGGCACGCTCGCCAAGTACATTCGACTGGTGAAGAGCGCCAGCGTTGGGTGCGTTACGGATGAATAGAGGACAACAGCCTTATGCGGCTTCGGCGCTGAAGGTGGCCATCGCGGGAGCCCAGCGCTCGCGGAGAGGACGGCGATTGCGGCGTCCTTTGAGGCGCCGCAGGCCCAGTTCGGTCAATGCGAGCTTCGCCTGGGACTTGATGTTGCGGAACTGCGTGGGGGTCAGCTGCATCTCCTCGCAGATCTGTTCCTTGCTCTGGTCCTCAAAGTAGAAGCGGCGCAGGATCTCCCGATCGAGGCGCGGCATCTCATTGAGGATCTCGCGCACCAGCGTCATCTTCTGCTTGTCGTAGGCCCGGTACTCGAGGTTCGTCTGATCGGGAACATCGATCGTATCCAGCCCGGTGAGCCGGGTGCGGTTGTGTACGCGGCGCTCGATCTGGGTATAGGTGTAGAAACGGGCGACCGTGGTGAGGAAGGCGGTCAACCGCTCCGGATCCCGCAGCTTGCCGGCGGTTATGGCCTGCGCCACGGTGATATACATGTCGTGCAGGTTGTCCTGCAGATCTTCGGCTCCGAGCTGGCGCATGAGGAAGTACGTGAAGTTCTTGACCATGCCATACAGCTCTTCGAGCGCGGCCGGATTTTTCCTCTTTATCTTTTCGACCAGCTCACCGTACTGTTTAGTGGCGGCGGCTTCCGTGTGTGTGCTTGCCGTTTGCATCCCTACGCCTTCAACTTTAAGGAATCAAAGGACGATTCCAAATTCTGGAGATCGTGTATTTGTAAAGTAGCTGACCCGTAAGGGGTCCTAAGGAATGGTCCGTATCACGAGTACCGGCCGTTTTGCCGAGCGCCAGTACGCGCGGCGGCGTGGCGGACTTGCTCCAAATCTCTGAAAAGGATATTGTTAGCGATGAGAGGTGTGATTGGCGCAAGTCCGAATCATCATCGCTGACGACCACGAGATCATGCGCAAGGGCCTGCGTTCGCTGCTCGAAGCGCGGCCGGAGTGGCAGGTTATCGCCGAGGCGTCCACGGGCCGGGAGGCGGTGGAGAAGATCAGGGAACTGAGCCCGAACGTGGCCGTTCTGGATATCGGGATGCCGGAGCTGAACGGGCTGGAGGCCACCCGGCACATCGTCCGCGAGAGCCCGCAAACGCAGGTGCTCATCCTGACCATGCACGAAAGCGAGCAGATGGTGCGGGATGTGCTCGATGCCGGGGCGCGCGGGTATGTCCTGAAGAGCGACGCGGCCCGGGATCTGGTAAACGCGGTGGACGCATTATCGCAGCACCGCACTTTTTTCTCCTCCAGGATTTCGGATATTCTGCTTCAGGCGTATCTGCACGGCCCGGAGCGGCCGGTTCAGCCACAGCCGGCGCGCGGCCGGCTCACGGCGCGGGAGCGCGAAATTGTGCAGCTGCTGGCGGAAGGCAAGAGCAATAAGGAAGTAGCCACCGCGCTGAACATCAGCGTGAAGACCGCCGAAACCCACCGCACCAACATCATGAACAAGCTGGACCTGCACTCCATCAGCGAGCTGGTGCGCTACGCCGTGCGGAACAACATCGTAGAGCCCTGAACCGGTCTACGTTCCAGGCGGGGTGGCGATGACGTCGAGGTCTTTCGTAAGACGGTCGCCTTCGTGGATTTCGATTGGCTGGGCGTATTTTTCCCAGGGCGTGAGGAAGTCGGGGTCTTCCCATGCGCCCGTATCCAGCTGATCGAAGGCGAACAGCTTGTAGGGGCCCGGCGCGATGCCTTTGATGGTGAAAGCGCCGGTTTGGTCGGCGACGTCGGATTTGTAGAGGTCGTAGCGGTCGCGGCGGTCGGGGGCCAGCAGGACGGTTGCGCCGTTGCGGACCTTGCCACTGAGCTGCGCACCGCGGCCGGACACAACGACCGTCAGATCAGCGGGCGCGCCCTTTCGGAAATCGACGATGCCGTCGGGCGACTCAATGCCTCCGGCGCGCACGGCCTTCAGGTACGCCTCGTCCGGCATCCTCAACGCCATAAGGCGATAGCGATTCGGCGCCACGGCCGACAATTTAAACGCTCCGTCGGCGGCAACCTCCGCCTGGGCGCCCGGCACGCCTTCCTGCTGGATCATCGGCGAGAGATAAATGCCAAGGCCGGGCAGCATCTTCGCATCGATCCCTTCGAGGCGGACCTGTCCTGCCACATCGGGATAATGGAGCAGATTCAGGGTCAGCCCGTCGATATCGGAATTGCTAACTGTCAGCGGCATCATCGCCGAGAGACGCTGCTTTCCGGCGAAGAACTGTGCGACCAGGGTATATTCTCCTGGCGGGCAATCATGAAAGGCGAAGCGGCCCGTATGGTCGACCACCTGCTGCTTGTTGACGCCCCAGCTCAGCTCGGCGCCATCCAGGGACATGAGCATGACGTTTACCTGCCGCGACGCAGCGCTTGGCGCATTCGCGATGCGGCCGCTGACGCGCGCCAGATGGACACGGCGCAGGTGAAAATCCATGCCGGCGATTTCAGCGCCCGGCGTGGCGGTCAACTGCGATGCGGCGGCCGGGCTCCCGAGGGAGTCGGGATAATATACGGGCGCATAGCTGCCCAGCTTCTCGCTGAGTGTCTCGGCCTGCTGATCGTGAAGTTCGCCGTGATAAATCGCTGCCAGGTAATAGCGGCCCGGAGCGACGCCGAAAATGCGATACGTCCCGCGGTCGTCGGTCTCGGCGCTGTCCGTGGCGGACAACACGCGCCGGCCCTCGTCGTATCTCTGGGAAACCAGCACGACCTCCACGCCGGGAATGCCTTCATTGTCGTCGTCGAGCACGCTCCCGGAAACCACGGCCTGAGGAAGAAGGCGGAGGTCAATATTGCGGACGTGCTGTCCCTTTGCGAGCGTCAGCGGCATGCCTCGGCCCGTCGCCTTTCTCTGTCCATAGCTGCCGGCTGTGAATCCGTTACGGGTTGCCCGGACGCCGTACACGCCAGGCTCGATGCCGTCGATAACGTACCGGCCCGCCGCGTCGGTCGTGGCGCCGTATGCGCCCTCAGCGCGGCGGCCGTTCCAGCGCCGTACGAGGATCCGGGCTTTGCGCACCGGATCGCCGGTTTGCGCGTTGTACACGCGCCCTTCTATGGTGGCCGTGGGAGGCGCCTGGGCATACAGCGCAGGCAGGAGCAAAAAAGCGAGCTTTGGAATCCGCGGCATTCGGTTATCGCTTGTCCGCGGTCACGATCAGTTGCGGGTTCTTCGTCAGCTTGTCGCTTTCGCGGACCACGACCGCCTGGCCTGCGTCCTCGAACGGCTGGAGGAATTCGGGATCGGTCCAGGCGTTGTACTCCACCTGGTCCCACGCGAACAGCTTGTAGTTACCGGGGGCGATGCCTTTGATGGTGAAACTCCCGTTCATATCGGCGACGGTGCTTTGGAAGAGATTGTAGGTATCGCGCTGGTCGGGGACCAGAACCACGGTGGCGCCCGGCGCCGCCGCCTCCTTTTTCAGCACCTGGCCGTCGATCTCACCCGCCCTCCCGGAGATGACAATATTCAGTTCGCCGGCGGCGCCGCGGCTGAAGTCAACGATTCCATCGGCGACCTCACTCTGCCCGAGACGAACCGATTTGACGTACCAGTCTGCAGGCAGGCCGGGCATGGTCAGGCGATAACGCCCCGGCTGTACGGAGTCGATCCGAAAGGCGCCATCCTGCTGAACCTCGGCGGGACCGCCGAAGAACATGCCCGGCTGTGGCACGAGAGGACGCAGGGCCACACGAAGGCCGAAATGGCTCGTATCCAGCCCCTCCGTGCTCACGGTTCCGGTGATGCCGGGGAGAGTTCCGAGCGCGAGAACGATGCCAGTGGCATTGGTCTGGCCAACATCGATGCCGGAAACCGCAGCCAGATAAGACTCCTGCGAGCCGGCCTGGGCCATCAACAAATACGCTCCGGGCATAATATCCGTGAAGGCGAAGTGGCCGCGCGTATCGGCGAACTGCCGCCGGCGGACAGTCCAGCCGAGCCCTTCCGAGCCGTCCAGGGGTCCGAGCGTGACCACGGAGCGGCCGCTGGCGGGCAGGTTGGTGACTTTCCCCTCGACGCGGACCGTGTGGACGCGGGTAAGGCGGAAATCGACCCCGTTCGTTTCCGCGCCAGCCGCAACGGTGATTTCGGATGCACCGGCGAACTTTCCAGGAGAATTTGGATAATAAACGGGCACATAGCCGCCTTTATCCTCCTTCATAATTACGGGCTCCTGCTGAAAGCGCATGGGGTTGTAGACGGCGAGCACGTAATAGCGGCCCGGGGAAATGCCGTGGATGCGGTATTCGCCACGATCGTCGCTGGCGCTGCTGTCGACTGCCTGAAGGGTTTTGGCCCCGTTCTGATATGTCCGGCGGAGAAGGCTCACGTTGACGTTGCCCATCGGCTCGTCGTCCTCATCCAGGACGCGGCCTGTGACTACCCCCTGGGGAATCAGTCGGAAGTTGACGTCGGTGACATGCTGGCCTTTGCCGAGGGTGAGCAGACTGCCGGCGGCCGCGCTCATGGACCGGCGCGTATCCACGAATCCATTGCGCCGAGCCATGACATGGTATCTGCCGGGCGCGACGTCGTCGATGGAATAGTGGCCGGCGGCATCGGTGATCGCGGCGGTCAAAGGCTGCATGGCGCGATCCTGCAGGGAAAGGACGATCTCCGCCTTTTTCAGCGGCTCGCCGGTCAGCGAATTATAGACGTTGCCCTCGATGACGCATTTGTCTTCGGGCTTCAGGTCCGGCTGCGCCGCGTCCTGGGTCTGAGGCGCAACGGATTTCTGGGCAGTTGCGGCGCCCGCAAGGGAAAAAATCAGCAGCAGTGCTCGCATGGACGATGCCGCGAACTGGAATTAATGATAGCTGAGACGCGGCGGGCATGGAAAACGTGCATAATTTTGCAGGGCTCGTGTCCGGAGGTGGGTGTGGAACGCAGCCATTGTTGCAACCGGGCCAGGCGGGCTGAGAGCCCGCGGCATCCGTTTTATCGAAGCGGCACGACCAAGAGCCGCGGATGCAACACACTCAGCCAGTTCACCAGCCTGATCATCGGATCCACCACCTTCCAGTACAACTACCGCCGGGCAGGATAATGGACACGTGACCTCGGCGGTCATCTCCGGCGAGCAGGTGAACTATACGTACGACAGCCTCAAACGGCTACCGAACGCGCAGACCTCGACTTCCTCCTGGGGCCAGGGAACAGTAAATACAGTTGAGCGATTCAGGGAACACACGGGCGAATCTCATCGTTGCCTGGCTGTATGAAGCATTACGGGTATCTTCCATGAACACCGCAGTTGTTGAACTGTGTATCGGTCTTGTCGTGATACAAGGGACAGGGCTCTCAGGCAGTCTGTTCTCGATAAGAATGGCCGTATCACACTGCGGGCGAAAAATGGCGCCCTCCCAGACCTGACCACGACCGGACTCGACTATTCTCCAAACCTGTCCGGAGATAAAACGCTTGTTGTGTTTGGCCGTAAAGCCGGACCTGCTCCCGACGCTGCAACGAGCCCATACCGACCGGAATTCAAGAGCCAGTTGTGGATCAGCAGTACTTCGAAGGCCTCCAGGCCCTCTCTCCTGTTGGACTCGCCGATCACGAAGGGTGAGAAGCGATATTATATGTTCTCGGAACCCCGGTTTTCTCCGGATAATCGTGCCGTGTATTTTGTAACGGAGTATTCAGCAACGGCAGGAGCGCTCTGGCGCGTGAATCTGTCGAGCACAGAGGCTGAGTTGATCAAACCAAACGTCATCGAGTTCGGTGTGATCCTGGATGGGGCTTTGAAGGGAGACATCATAGCGAGCAAGCGCGCGTACAAGACCGCAAAAGACGGTCTCGAGTATCCGTGGTACCCTTTTTTTCTACTCGATCCAAATGGTCGCGAAATTCGGCAGGGGGGAGACGCACATCTTGCGTCTTTGGTGCGTAGGTATTCTTCGGTGAAGTGACCGCCGCGTCGACAGGGGATGACAGAACGCCGCAACCCAATTCGAGAGCGGTCTGGATTACGCCATGAACAGGTATTACTCGGCGTGCATGGGGAGGTTCCTCAGTCCGGATCCCTGGCGCGAGTATGACCCCCAGCAGGCCACAGAGTTTCAATCAGTACGCGTACGTGGGGAACGACCCGTCAATGCGAATGACCCGGCGGGATTAGATGATTTTCCGCCGCCGGCTGACACCTCCACCACCCTTCGGCTGTGATCTATTCGGTGGCTCTGTTCCCGGGTGCCCCGCGCCTGCTGTTTGGGACGGCAGCGATTATGCTCTGCCGCAGCGTGATGGCTTCGTAACCAGCGAGCTATGCCGGTGACAATGATACGAGGGGCCACGATCGCCCTCATTCTCTGCTCGACTGTGGCAGCTCGTCCTCCAGACGAGCATTGCCCACGTGAGCTGTTTGATCCGACAGCACTGGACCGACCGGTCATTATCGCGAGTATCAGCGAGGCGCCGCTTGTCGTTGTCGGCGTGATCAGCGGAGTTCAGGACATTGGGTCACCGGTGCCTGCTCATGCACTCCCCGAGCTCCTGCTGGAGTGTGTGAGCGTGACCGTGAGCGTGGAGAATGTTCTGAAGGGACCGCCGAACCTCGGTCGTGACCTGTCGTTTTACTACTACATGTTCTCGAAATACAACTCACGGGACCTCGGACCTCCGAAGTACATTCCCGTTCCAGGCACCCGAAGAATGTTCTTCCTAACTTATGATCAGAAGGCTCTCCGGTCTGTCGGAGACGTTCGTGATTATACGCTACGGGTCCTCGGAGGATTTCACGACGATGCCACGCTGAAGGACCTTTCATTTGGGCGCAAGGTCGCTACTGTGCTCCTGACGCCAGGGTCAGGCGGCAGTCGCCGCGACTTTGCTCACGAATTGAACGATGGCGCATTCGTCAGCGACTCCCTGGTCTCAAAAGAATACACCAATTCTCTGCTGAAGCGGCTCGCCTCCGCCGACGACGTCACGGTGCGCGATACGGCACGTGAGCTACTTCAGGATCGTACCTCGCAAGATCCACCATGAATGACGGTTGTCCTTAGCCCAGCCGTCTCCTATCGTTCGTTCAGACCAGGGGACGCCCCAATGCCCATGCCCCGATTCCACCCCTGCGAGCCCGTGCCCGCCTGCGGAAGCTGCGGTTGCGTACGTACTCAATGATCCGGTTAACGGGATGGATGCCACGTTACCAGTGACAACGAAATTCACTTTATCTTCCTCCTGTTTTCATGCACTTAACCCCGATCCCGCGTATAACCGCCAGCTCGCACGCTACTGTGGGGCCAGGGAAGGGGAAATCTGTCCTCACACGAATCCATGCGCACCGCAGCCCAAATCGCCGAAAGCCGCCGCAACGCCCTGAAGCTCGCCGTGGCCCGCGCCCGCATCGTCGAGCAGTTAACGCAGCACCTCGTCACGCACCGCCTCGAAGTCGCGTCCCTCCCCCCGCTCTTCGGCTGCGAGGAATCAACAACATCGCCAGCTCTGTTCGTGCAAAAACGCAGGGCAGGCCTTCAGCCCGTGTGGCGCCCCCGACGCCGGACTCCCCAACCCACGCGCGCACCCCGACTACGGACCACGGGCCACGGGCCACGGGCCACGTCCTTTCAACAACATCGCCAGCTTCGTTCGTGAAAAAACGTGCGGCGGGCATTCAGCCCGCCCCCGCGCTCGTGAGCGGTGTCACCTACACTCCGGACAACCTGATCCAGCAGATGACCTGGGCAGAAGGCCTGCCCCACACAGGAAATTCAGTGCTCCTGCGGGCGGCATGCGGCGGCGTACACGCGGAGAACGTCGCGAATCGCTTCGATGACCAGGCTGCGTGGCGCGGGGTCGAGTTCCCCCCGAAGCACGCGCGGGTAGAGGCGCGGCAGGTACTGGCTGAGCAGCGTTTCGGGGATGGCGGCAGACTCCAACCGCGACAGAAGCGAATCCACCGCGGCCTGCGCTTTGGGATCCGGCCAGTAGTAACGAATGCGGTCGCTGTAGCTGTAATGGCGGAGCAGGCGCTGCTGGTCGGGCGCGCCCGGGTAATACGAATTCCAGTGGCGCGGGTCCGCAAGCATCACCTGCTCCATGCGGGCGGAGAGGGAATGTTGGGACCACGATGGGTCGATTTCGGCGGCGATGCGATCGAGTCCATACAGGGCCTCGCGCATGGTGAAGGTGAGGCCGGGGCCGACCTTGAGAATCGCGAACCCGTCCTGCACGAGGCGCGCGAGGCTTTCCGGGGGCTGGTAGTCGGTGGAGTGGGCTTCGAAGACGAGAGGGTGGCCATTGAGAAACGCGCTCAGATCGCCGGCGCGCTCCGGCTCATAGATGACGACGTTTTCATGGCCGAACTCGACGCCCGGTTGTACCACGAGCGCAATGACACGGTCGAACGCAGCCGCAAGTCCGGCATCGGCGAACGCGCTTCGATGGACGGCGATGGTCCGCGCGGCGGCGGCCGGATCGGTAACCTCGAGATGCTCGATCACCTCCAGCGCGCCGCCGGGGACAGGCACTTCGGTGCCGATGACATAGAACGGGCTGGCAGCGGCCTCTGCAACGGCGGCGAGGCGCGCGGCACGCGCCGCGGTGACCTCATCGGGCAGACAGGGCGGCTCGCCGGCGCAGCCCATGCTGCAGTCGAGATGGATCTTTTCATAGCCGGCGCTGACATAAGCGGCCACCATTGTTTCGGCGCGCTGGAGAGCCTCCTCGGCGGGGAGACGCTTCCAGGGATTCGGTCCAAGGTGATCGCCCCCGAGTATGATGCGGTCGCGGGGAAAGCCGAGCCGATCGGCGATGGCGTGCACGTAGTCGCGGAAGGCGGCCGGTGTCATGCCGGTGTAACCGCCTTCCTGGTTTACCTGATTGCAGGTGGCTTCAATCAGCGCAGTGTCGCCGTCAGCCTGGGCCTGGAGCAGCGCGGCTTCGATGACGAATGGATGGGCAGAGCAGACGGAAGTGATGCCACGCGGCGCGTCATTGGCGCGCGCGGCGGCGAGGCTGGCAAGCGGATGCGGCGGCATGAACTTCTACTCTATCCGGCCCTCATGGCGCCCGTTTGTACACTGAGATTTGCGTTTAGACCTGCAGACCCCGCTGAAGTACGTCAAGGGCGTGGGTCCGGCGCGGGGCGAGATGCTGGAAGCAAAGGGGCTGTCCACGGTGGAGGACCTGCTCCTTTACGCGCCATTCCGCTATGAAGACCGCAGCAACGTGCGGCGCATTCGCGAGCTGGCGCCCGGCGAGATGGCCACCGTGCTGGCGGAAGTCAGATCCTCGAAAGTAACAGCGTTCCGGCGCCGCAATCTGGGCCTCTTCGAGGCGACCTTTGTCGACGGTTCGGGCGGGCGCCTGCTTGCGAAATGGTTTCACGGGCAGTATCTGGCGGATAAGTTCGTGGGTGGCGTGCGCGCAGCCCTGTACGGGAAAATCGAGCTGGACAACTACACCGGCGACCTGCTCATGATGCATCCCGAGTTCGAGCTCCTCAGCGACGAGGAAGCAGACGGCGAAGCGGGGCTGCACACCGGGCGTATTGTTCCCATCTATGAGGCAGCCGGCAAGGTGTCTACGCGGATCATCCGCACCACGATCGCGCGCATTCTCGAAAGCATCGAGCCGGTGGAGGACCGGCTCCCGGCGCATCTCCGCGGCGTGCTGCGTTTCCCGGAGCGCTGGCCGGCGATTCGCGACCTGCACTTCCCCGCGCCGGGCGCCGATTTGCGGCTGCTGAACGGATTCCGATCGCCGGCGCAATTGCGGATGATTTTCGAGGAATTCTTCTGGCTCGAGTGCGGCCTGGAGCTGAAGCGCGCCAAACAGCGGGGCGAGCCGGGCATCGCGTTCGAGCTGAACGATCTGGTGCGCGCGCGCATTCGCCAGATGCTGCCGTTCAAGCCTACCGGCGCGCAGAAGCGCGTGCTGGCCGAAATCGCGCACGACATGGCCGAGCCGCATCCCATGCATCGCCTGCTGCAGGGTGACGTGGGCAGCGGGAAGACGCTGGTAGCCGCCGAGGCGGCCATCATTGCCATCGAGAACGGGTATCAGGTGGCGGTTCTGGCGCCGACCGAGATCCTGGCATCGCAGCACTTCGTTTATTTCCGGAACCTGTTCCAGAAGCTCGGGTATACCGTCCTGCTCCTGACCGGCTCGGCGACTCCGCGCGAGAAATCGCAGCTTCGCAAGCTGCTGGCCGAAGGGCTGGTCCAGGTGGCGGTGGGCACGCACGCATTGCTGGAGGAGGATGTCGAGTTCAAACGACTCGGCCTGGCGATAGTGGACGAGCAGCACCGCTTCGGCGTGATGCAGCGGCTGGGGCTGATGCGCAAGGGGGAAACGCCGGACGTGCTGGTGATGACCGCGACACCCATCCCGCGGACGCTGGCGCTGACGCTGTACGGCGACCTGGATGTGTCCGTCATCGACGAGCTGCCGCCCGGACGGCGGCCGATCCAGACGAAACATGTCGGCGAGGACCGTGTCGAGCAGGTGTACAGTTTCATTGGCAAGCAGGTCCGTGAAGGGCGGCAGGCGTATGTCGTTTACCCGGTGATCGAGGAATCGGAAACACAGGCGATGAAGGCGGCGCAGAAGATGTACGAACATTTGTCGCAGGTCGTGTTTCCGGACATCGAGGTGGGCCTGCTGCACGGGAAGCTGCCTGCAAACGAGCGCGAGGCGGTGATGGCTCGCTTCAAGTCCGGGGCGTTGAAAATCCTGGTCGCGACGACGGTAATCGAAGTCGGGGTGGATGTGCCGAACGCCACGGTGATGGTGGTGGAGCAGGCGGAGCGGTTCGGACTGGCGCAGCTTCATCAGCTGCGCGGGCGCGTGGGCCGCGGGGCCGAGCAGAGCTACTGCGTGCTGGTTACGGGCAAGCTGAACGACGCCGGGCGGGAGCGGATCCGAACGCTGGTCGATTCCAACGACGGCTTTCGCATCGCGGAGATGGATTTGCGGCTGCGGGGCCCTGGCGAATTCTTCGGGACGAAACAATCGGGCCTGCCGGCGCTGCGGATCGCGAATATCCTGCGCGATCAGGAAGTGCTGGAGATGGCCCGGCGCGAGGCCGAGGCGTTCGTGAAGTCGCCTCCTTCGCAGGAGGAACTGCGCAGCGCAGTGGAGTGGATTCGCGGGCACTGGCAGCGGCGCTATGCGCTGGTGCAGGTGGGCTGATGCCGGAGCTCCGGGTGATCGCCGGCGAGTTCCGGAGCCGGCGGCTGAAGACACCGCACGGCTCGGACGTTCGACCCACACCGGACCGGCTGAGGGAGGCGCTGTTTAATGTGCTCGCGCCGAGCATCGCAGATAGGGTTTTCGTGGATGCCTATGCTGGAACGGGCGCCGTAGGCATCGAGGCGCTGAGCCGAGGCGCGCGCCGAGCCTTGTTCATCGAGCGGAGCAGGGTCGCGGCGGCGATCATTCGCGGGAACCTGGCTTCCCTGGGGATCGAGGACCGTGCGGAGGTCATCGTCGGCAAAGCGGCCACTGAGCTCCCGCGACTCGAAGCCGATATCGTCTTTCTGGATCCGCCATACGCGCTCGAGCGGGAATTCGAGCAGGCGCTGTCCGTGCTTGGGACCATGACAGTTCCGCTCGTAATGGTGCAGCACCCGAAGCGGATGGAGTTACTCGCGGATTATGGTAACCTGCGCCGCACGCGCGTCCTCCGGCAGGGCGACAACGCGCTCTCGTTTTATGCGGTCGGGTTCCAGACGAACTTGCCGTCGCGGTTGATATAGCCGCCGCGATTACCCATCCATACCGGCGCCAGGCCGGCGGAGAAGTTGCCCGCGTCGTCGAACTGGGGGTTGATTACGAACTTGCCGTTATGGTCGATGTAGCCCCACCTGTTCCCCATCTCGACGCGCGCGAGGCCGTCCGAGAAATCGGACGCGGCTTCGAACTGCGGATTGATGGCCAGCTTTCCGTTGCGGTCGATGTAACCCCAGCGATTGCCCATCTGCACGACGGCAAGGTGATCGTTGAAATCACCCGCCGAGTTGTACTGAGGGTTGATGACTAACTTTCCGGACTTGTCGATATACCCATACAGTCCGTTCGTCTTGACCAGTGCGAGGCCATCGGAAAAAGTCCCGACTTCCTGAAACTGGGGGTTGATGACCAGTTTGCCGTCGGTATTGATGAAGCCCCACTGGTTGCCAACCAGCACCGGGGCGAGCCCGTCTCCGAAGTTTCCGGCCCCCGCGTACTGCGGGTTGATCACGAACTTACCCTGTTTGTTGATGAACCCGAGACGCGGTCCGATGCCCGCTACGGCTCGGCCATCGTTAAACGGATCCGCCACATCGAACTGAGCTGGAATGACCATTTTTCCCGAGTGATCAATGTAGCCCCATTTGCCGTTGCTGCGCACGGGAGCGCGTCCTTCGGAGAACATGGCCGCTTTGTCGAACTGGGGCTGCACAACGAGGCGGCCCGACTTGTTAATGAAGCCGTAGCGTCCGTTGACCTCGACCGGGTAGATGGCGGACCTGGTTGCCGATTTGGCGATGGCGATGGCAACGACGGCGACCAGGAGTACCAGTGCGATAACCAGGGCTGCCTGCCTGGGGTCAAACCGACGTGTAACTCTTACATCATTCTCCGGCTGAGGCCAGGTCGAATGTTCCTCAAAGCGATCCGCGTAGTCCATGCGTTATTACCGAGGTGCAATCGACGGGCCACCGGGCAGGCGCAACGGAACAGGAATTGCGAGTCGTCCGGAGTGTGGAGGCGCGGCCATCGAGGCCTGCCCGGGAGGAGCATGCAATGTTACGCAATGGTCGCATGGTACTGATGGTCGGAATTATCATCGCGCTGGTCGCGGTAGCCGCGGCGGGATGGCTGCGGCATCCTGCGGCATCGACGACGACGGCGCCCGCGGTCGCGACGCAGACGACGCCCGCCAACAACACAGGTCTTGATCAGTATGGGCAGCCGCAGCAATCAGCGAGCGCACCGCCCCAGTACGCAGGCAACGGCGATACGACCACGTACGCCGGAACTTACAACGCCGCGCAGCCGGCTACTTACACGCCTCAGGACAACGACCGGTATCTGCTGTACACGCGTAACCCCATCCGCGTGGTTCGCGCGCAGGAACCGAGCGAGGCGTACCAGTACGAACAGGGCGCGCCGCCCGCTTACGGCGAGCCCGCTCCTCCGGCCTATGCGCAACCCGTTCCGGCTCCGCGCTATGTCCATGAGGGCTCGGCCGACCGTTACGTGGACGGCGACTACGATCATCACCACCACCATCGCCATCACGGCGTGAAGCGCGCGCTCGAATATACGGCCGGCGGCGCGGGTGTCGGAGCTGCGATCGGCGCAATCGCCGGCGGCGGCAAGGGGGCGGGGATCGGCGCACTGGCGGGCGGCGCGGGCGGCTTCATCTACGATCACATCCGCCACTGAGACGGGCAGCGCCGGGCTCAAACACCGCGGCGATTGCCCCACAATACGACGTGCAGCCGGGGGCTGAAGCGGTACCCACGCTGTTTGCAGATTTCGACGAGCCAGCGGCCGCGATCCGCGAGTGTTTCCGCATCGACGCCCTCGGGCATCAGCACGATGCGATCGCGGGCCGCTCCGAACTCCTCCACCATGGTGTCGACCTCTTCCATATCCGCGGGCGCGGCTATCACGAACTTCAACTGGTACTCGTATTCGGACATGAGCAGCCGCAGCACATCGGGACGATAGCGCAGCCGGTCGTGCTGAGCGGCCCAGCGCCCGCCATCACGTTCGTGCGGCACGGAATTGGCCAGCTTCGGACTGATGCTCATGAGATCGCAGCGAACGGGCGCGAAGACGGTACCCGCCGTTTCAATGGTGATGTGGCTGCCCCCTTCGCCCAGCGCAGCGCACAATTCCACAATTTCGGGCGCGATCATCGGCTCCCCCCCGGTGACCACCACATGCGTCGCTGGAAACGCAGCGGCCGCGCGCACGATATCGGCAACGTCCATCTGAGTTCCTTCCGGCGCCCACGAGGTGTATGGCGTGTCGCACCATGTGCAGCGAAGATTGCAGCCGGAGGTTCGCACAAACACGCTGGGGGCCCCGGCCAGGATTCCCTCGCCCTGAATGGAGTAGAAGATCTCTGCGATTTTCACGAGCGGTGTTCGATGGGGTCGCGGAGGCCGGCTTCGGTGAAGCCTTTCAGCCGCAACTGGCAGGAATCGCATGCGCCGCAGGCGCGCCCTTCGGGATCGGGATCGTAGCAACTGCGCGTCAGCGAGAAGTCGACCCCCAGCTCGCGCCCGAGGCGCACGATTTCCGCCTTGCTCATGTGGATAAGCGGCGTCTGGATCCGCAGAAGCGTGGCGCCCTCCACGCCGGCCTTGGTCGCCAGACCGGCCATGCGCTCGAAGGCCTCGATGAACTCCGGCCGGCAATCCGGGTAACCAGAATAGTCGATGGCATTCACTCCGATAAAAATATCGGCCGCTCCCAGAACCTCCGCCCATGCCAGCGCGAAGGACAGGAAAATTGTGTTGCGGGCCGGAACGTAGGTAATGGGAACGCCCTCGGCTATATCGTCGCCGGAACGCGACTTCGGAACGGGGATGTCGGCCGTCAGCGCCGATCCGCCAAACACGCGCAGATCGAAGGGGACAACGACGTGTTGCGCCGCAGCGAGTTGTGCGGCAACGCGGTGGGCGGCCTCGAGCTCGCTGCGATGGCGCTGGCCATAGTCAAAAGAGAGCGCATAGCACTCATACCCCTCGCGGCGTGCGAAGGCCAGGGTCACCGCCGAATCCAGCCCTCCGCTGAGCAGGCAAACCGCGCGCGCCATTGTCGACCTTCAGGCTAACATTGGCATTTGCGCATCGCGTTCCTGACCTCCACGCCACTGAACGTGGACCGCGGCAGCGGCACGTACGTGGGCATTTCGACACTGGCTCGCGAGCTCCGGAATCAGGGACACGCGGTGGAGATTTTTGCGCCCGCGCTGCCCGCGCCGGTCTACACGCTGCAGCGTGTCTGGTACAACGAATGGCTGCGGTGGCGGAACCTGCGCGGCTTCGACCTGGTTGTGGGATTCGACATGGATGGCTACTGCGTCGATGTGCCGCACGTGGCCGCCATCAAGGGCGTAATCGCCGATGAAGCGGCATTCGAGCGCGGTGTCACGCGCCGCCTGATGCTGCTGCAGGCCCACTACGAGCGGCTGAATGTCCGGAGGGCCCGCGCGATCATCGCCACCAGCAGGCATTCCGCGGATCGCATAGCGGAACTCTATGCGCCACCGCGCGCGCCGCGGGTGGTTCCGGAACTCATCGACCTCCGCGCCTGGCGCGAGCTGTTCAACACCGCCCCGGAATGGCCAGCATCGGAGAACCGGTTTACGGTTCTGGCCGTGGCGAGGCTTTACCGGCGGAAGCGCATCGACGTGCTGCTCCGCGCGGCGGCGGCGCTGGCCAGGGAGGCGCCGGGCCTGGAGGTTCGGATCGTGGGGGACGGCCCCGAAGCGGCGCGCCTGAGGGCCATGTCGCCGCCGGCCGTGGTCTGGCTCGGCACGCTGCCGCAACAGCAACTGGCGGAAGAATACCGGAACTGTGATGTCTTCTGCCTGCCGAGCGTGCAGGAGGGATTCGGGATTGTGCTCCTCGAAGCGATGGCGGCGGGGAAGCCGATCGTGGCCGCGCGCGCCGCGGCCGCGCCCGAGGTGGCGCCACACGGGGTCCTAGTGGAACCCGATGACGCCGATGCGCTGGCGGAGGGCATTCATCGCATCTGCACACAGCCGGTGCTCGCCGCCGAAATCGCGCACAAGGGCAAGGACCTCGTGCTGCAGTACGACGCGCCGCGGGTTGCACGGCAGTTCCTCGCCGCAGCCACTCAGCTAGAATCGCCTCATGAACCTCCTCGACCGCCCGCATCAGCTGGATCGCGATAAACACGAGTGCAAAGCGATCATCGAGACCCCGAAGGGCGGCCGGAACAAGTTCGACTTCGACCCCGACTACGGCGCGTTTACCATCGCCACTGTCCTGTCCGAAGGCTTCTCCTTTCCCTTCGACTTTGGCTTTATCCCCTCCACCCTGGCCGATGACGGAGATCCGACCGATGTCATGCTGCTGATGGATGCGCCCGCGTTTCCCGGCTGCGTGGTCGATGTCCGGCTCATCGGCGTGCTGGAAGCTATGCAGTCGGAAGAAGACGGAAAGGAGAATCGCAACGATCGGCTGCTGGCCGTCGCCACGGTCTCCAAACAGCACGCGGACGTGCGCACACTCGACGATCTCGGCGAAGAGCTGCTAAAGCAGATCGAGCAGTTTTTCGTGTTCTACAACAAGACCCGTGGACGGGAGTTTCGAGTGCTGGCGCGGCGCGGTCCGAAGGATGCCGTGAAGATCATCGAGCAGCATGCGGACCGCTTTCAGTCCGAGCATTCGATGTGAGCGGCGGCGGTGAGGACAGCAATGACAACGCGGTCGACAATCGGCCGCGCGCGTGTTCGGGGGTGTGCAGGAGAATATCGAGCGAAGCGTCGCGCAGGAATCTCTCGATGCTGGCCAGTTGCTCCGGCGTAAACTCCTCGGCGCCCTCGGCCGACTCGCCGCGAAGGGAAATGCTCTCGACGTGCTCCGCCAGGCCGTCGAGTGACGCCAGGGCATAGTCAAGCTGGCCGAGTTCCAGGTAATCGACAGCGCGCTGAATCGAGTTGGCGATGGACGCCTTCACATTACATGAGTGGCGGGCGGATGTGATTCATCACGAATGCCCCTTATCCCTACAATACCCCAGGTATTATCTGGCTGCTTCGATCTTCTCCAGAACGATGGCGCGGCCGCCGGAGCGCTCGTAGGTCTTGCCCGTGGCGCTCACCCGCTTGCCAGCATAGGGCATCAGACGGTCGTTCTGCCCGACGGCGGGCATCTGGTCGGCGATGGGCAGGTAGATTGACCCGTCGTCAGCCAGAATGACGAGTGGAGAGCCCTTTTTCGCGCACGCGACGGCGCACTCGGGGCTGATTGGCTTTGAAAGACCCTTGGTGTATGCGCAGGCGGAATCGAGAACCCATCCGTGAACCGTGGCTTCCGTGCCTGCGGCGCCAGCGGCAACTGCGAACCCGAGCACAAGCAGAACGAATCTTATGGACATTTTTGTGAGATTACCGGACATGTCCGGGCGTTGCAATAGTGCAAACGCAGTACGGCCGTCGAGCGGGCCTGTACCCCACCACCAGGTTACTGGGCGGCGGCCCAGGCGAGACCGTCCACGCCTTTACCGGCGTCGATCAACTTCTTCACTGTCCAGTCGTTCGTGTTGATGGCCGCGACTTTGTGGCTCGAATCGCAGGACACATACGCGGTGGCGCCATCGGGGCTCACCAGCACCTCCTGAGGCGCGGCGGGGACGTCGATGGTGTGGGTCACCTTCATGGAGCCGAGGTCGACCACGGCGACTTGATTTTTTCCGGGGATGCAGACCACCAGCGAGCGCCCGTCATGCGTCGGCGCAGTGCCGTAGCCTTCGCCCGGCAGCGGGACCCACGTGCGTACCTTGTCAGTCGCCGTGTCGATCACCGCCAGACGCGGGCTGGTCTGATCGGAGGTGAAGACCATACTGTCGTCGTTGGAGATGGAGATGCGCTGCGTCTGGCCGGATATTGGAATGACGGCGATGGTTTTCCGACCGTGCAGATCGAGCACCGAGACGGTTCCCGGACCGACGTTGGCGGTGTAGCCGCGGCGGCCGTCGTGCGAAATGACCAGCATGTGCGACTCCGGCTGGCCGGTCGGAACCGTGCCGACGATTTTAAGGCTCTTCGGATCGATGACGGTGACGGTCTTGTCCAGTTCGGTGGTGACGTACAGCAGGCCGTCTTTTGGGCCAAAAAGCGGACAATGCGGCCGCACGCCATGGCCGAAATCGACGTTGCCGGTCACCTTGCGTGACGCGATGTCGATGACCACCATATTCCGGCCATCGGTGCCGGGCTTCCCCACGCCGGAATTGCCGTAGATGGGCACGTACGCAGTCCGGCCATCGGGCGAGGCGATGACTTCATGTCCGGTGATCCCGCCCTCCGGCACGGTGGCGATCTGGCGGGCGGAGGCGGGGTCGATCACGCCCATGGTGTGTTCGCCTTTATTGGCTACAATCAGCAGGCCGCCGGCGGCGGTGTTCTCCACCGAGTCAGCGCTAAAGGCGGGCATAGCGGCTCCCGCGATGAGAAGGAACGGCAGGACGAATTGGCGGCACGGCATAAGCTCTCCGGCGATTACACTAACACACACCGGGCGACGCGATGCAATCTGCCGTGTTTCGTGCTCTCAGGCGCGGGTCGCGCACTGGCCCGTAATGCCGGCGAAGTAGTTGATGGTATCCGCCATGTGGCGCAGCGCCACGCGTGCGGACCCAGGAGCCATCCTGCGGGTTACACGACAAAAGGTGCGCATCGCTGCATAGTGCACCTTCAGCATCGTCGCTTCGACGAGGTCGGCGCGTACTTTGGATTCGCGCATGAAGCGCATCAGGGTGACGTAATCGTTATCGAGTCCGGTCTGAAGCAAATCGAGGCTGGCGCCCTGCTCGCTCAGACTCGCCTGGACGTGAAGAAATCTCAGACCGAGCGAGGTTGCAGCGACACGCGCGGCGAAATCATTTGTGGGCCGGGCGCTCAGGATCAGCAGACACGTATACCGGAACCAGTATGCGAACAGGACAACCGAGATGCTGACGAACGCTATGCTGGCGCTCACATGTTGTCTATCGGCGCATCGAAGGGGGAGAAGTATAAAGCGGTCGCCTGTGCCACATCTGAGAGGAACACCTCGCCTGAGTCACAGGCGGACATCTTAGCCCTGAGTGTTCTCGAATACCCGTTCGAAAATTCGACCCACGTGGGCAAGCTGCCGGTCGACAGAAAAGGCGTGGTCGATTTGTTGCCTGGTCAGCAGCGCGGCGATTTCCGGGTCGGCCTCGATCATGGCGCGAAAGTCGCCATCCTCTTCCCAGGCGCGCATGGCGTAGCCCTGCACCAGGCGATAGGCCTGCTCGCGGAGCATCCCGGCCGCGGCGAGGTCTAGCAGCAGCTGGCCGGAGAAGATGAGGCCGCGGGTCAGTTCCAGGTTGCGGCGCATACGCTCCGGCGAGACACGCATGCCTGAGGCGAGCCAGGTTGTGCGGGAGAGGATGTAGTCGGCGAGGATGGTCGAGTCAGGCAGGATGACACGCTCCACGGAGGAATGCGAGATGTCCCGCTCGTGCCACAGCGCGATGTCCTCGAATGCGGCCTGGACATTGGCTCGCACCACGCGCGCGAGACCACAGATCTGCTCGCAGGTGACGGGATTCCGTTTGTGGGGCATGGCGGAGGAGCCCTTCTGGCCCGCGGCGAAGGGCTCCTCGGCTTCACGAACCTCGGTGCGCTGGAGGTGGCGGACCTCGAGCGCGATTTTCTCGCAGGTGGCGGTGACCAGCGCCAGGGCGGACACGTAAGCGGCGTGGCGATCGCGCGAGATCACCTGAGAGGCGATTGGGGCCGGCCGCAGGTCCAGGCGGGCGCAGATACGCTCCTCCGCATCCGGGCCGATGTGTCCGAACGTGCCTACCGCGCCGGAGATCTTGCCGACCCGGATGTTTTCGGCCGCGGCGTCGAAGCGCGCGAGGTTGCGCCTTAGCTCGTCATACCAAAGCGCGAGCTTCAGGCCGAAGGTAATCGGCTCGGCCTGAATGCCGTGGGTGCGGCCGATCTGCACGGTTTCTTTGAATTCGAAGGCGCGGGTCTTCAGAACGGCGAGAAGTTCCTGGATATCGGCGCGAATCAGACCGGATGCCTGTTTCAGCAGCAGCGCCTGGGCGGTATCCACCACGTCGTTCGAGGTGAGGCCGTAATGCAGCCAGCGCGATGCCTCGGCGTGGCCGGCCGCTTTCATGCTCTCCGCCACGGCCGTTGTAAACGCGATGACATCGTGCCGAACTTCGCGTTCAATCTCGTTGATGCGATCCACGGTGAAGGACGCGTGGCGGCGCAGCGCGGCGGCGGCCTCGGGGGGCACTTCTCCCGTTTCGGCGAGCGCTTCCGCGGCGGCCAGCTCGACCTCGAGCCACTGGCGGAAGCGATTCTCTTCGCCCCAGATACGACCCATCTCGGGGCGCGTGTAGCGTGCGATCATGCCTGCGCCTCAGTACTGGAACACTTCGGTCTGCTGCCGCGGCTCGGCAACCACAAGACGCGTGAACAGAGTCCGGCCGCGCAGAGCCTTCATCGCGCTGTCGCGGACGATCTCGGGGTGATTGTTGTTCTCGCTCAGATGGCCGAGCAGCACGGTGCTGGTGCTGAGGTCGAGGTCGTTGCGGATGAAATCGCAAACCATGTCGTTCGATAAATGCCCGCGCCGTCCCATGACGCGCTGCTTCACCGGCCATGGATAGGGGCCGACGCGCAGCATCTCGAGATCGTGGTTGGCCTCCATGATGAGCATGTCGGAGCCGCGCAGGTGCACCTTGATGGACGCGGGCAGATATCCGAGATCGGTGGCCAGGCCGATGCGGATGCCGTGCGCGCCAAAGACGAAGCCGACCGGATCGCAGGCGTCGTGGGGAATGGTGAAGCTGTCCACGTCGATATCGCCAACCTGGAAGGATGTACCGGCCTGAAAGCACTCCAGCTGTGGTTCGTAATCGCCCCAGGGGATGGCCGGCGCGGTGAGCCGGGTCATATAGACGGGAATGCGGCGGCCGTCCTTCGGCGCTTTGGCCATGGACACGAGCCCGCAGACGTGATCGCTGTGCTCGTGGGTGATGAGGATGGCGTCGAGCTTTTCTCCGTCTTCGCCTATGGCCGCCAGGCGCGCCATGACCTCGCGGCGGCTCAGGCCGGCGTCAACGAGGATGCGCGTGCTGTCGGTGGCGAGGAAGGTGGCGTTCCCGGAACTGCTGGTGGCAAGGACGCAGACTCTGACTATGGCGATGCCCCTTAAGATCCGAGTCTATCAGCGCCGCCGGCGCGAGCGCATTATTTCAGATGGATGGTGATGTCGATGACCGGGTGCCGCTTCTCGTTAAAGCGGCTCAGGGTGTGGGTGGAGCTCCACTGGCCGCGATACTGCGCCCGGACTTCATAATAAGCGTCGGGGTTTAATGCCGAGAAATGATATTGGCCGTCTCTTTGGGTGATAAATGAGCGAATCGCGAGGGTATTGATATCTTTAATTTCGACGATGGCGCCGCGCAGCGGCTCGCCGGTTTGCTCGTGGACCACGCCGTGCAGGTCGCGCGTGGGACCCTGAGCGATAAGCTGCGAGCCTGCCGCTAAGACGAGCAGGGCGAAAACGAGCCGGACCCGTAACCGATACGGTTCCGCGCAGCGACGCGGGGCCATCGATATGCAGATGCCGAAACCGCTGATCGAGTTTCGCGCCGATCGCCCGGAGCCGCTCATACCGTCAGTACGTGAGATGTAGCGGGAGACGGCTACAATGGCGAAATACCGGCGCCACTGATCGAGTTTCGCGACGTGACCTGCCGTATCGGCGGACAAGACGTGCTCCGCGGTTTCAACCTCAGCATTGCCGAAGGCGAGACCATGGTGCTGCTGGGGCGCAGCGGGTCGGGGAAGACGACAATTCTGAAGCTTATTAACGGGCTGCTGTATCCGACCTCCGGCGCGGTGCTGGTAGATGGGGCGCCGACCAACAAGCAGGATCCGATTCGGCTGCGGCGACGGATTGGTTACGTGATCCAGGAAACGGGTCTGTTCCCACATTTCACGGTGCAGCGCAATGTGGGGCTGGTTCCGAATCTCGAGGGCTGGCCGGCTGAGCGCATTGACGCGCGCGTGACCGAGTTGCTCGATTTACTGGAACTTCCGGCGGAACATTTCCGGGCCCGGTTCCCACGCGAATTGTCGGGAGGGCAGCGGCAGCGCGTGGGCATTGCGCGGGCTCTGGCCGCCGATCCACGCCTGCTGCTGTTCGACGAGCCCTTTGGCGCGCTCGATCCGGTAACACGAGCGGAGGCGCAGCGCCTGTTCCAGCGGCTCAGCCGGCAGGTGCGTAAAACCGCCGTATTCGTTACGCATGATGTCCGAGAGGCGCTGGCGCTGGGCGATCGTATTGCATTGCTGCGCGGGGGAATGCTGGAGCTGGTCGCGACGCCACAGGACTTCCGGGCCGCGCAGACGGAGGAAGCGCGGGCGTTTCTGGGGAGCCTGGATTGAACGATGTGGGACGACATCCTTCGATTCAGCCTGGAGCACATCGTGATCGTGGCGATTTCGGTGGGGGTTGCGGTCGCGATTGCGCTGCCGGTTGGGGTCCTTGTCACCCGGCGCGAACGGTGGCGCACCGTCGCGCTGGGGTTCGCGTCGGTAATGCAAACAGTGCCCAGCCTGGCGCTGTTCGGATTTTTGCTGCCGATTCCATTCATCGGCGGCATCGGGAAGCACACCGCGATCATCGCCCTGGTTCTTTATGCGTTGCTGCCCATTCTGCGCAACACCGTCACGGGGATTGTCGGCGTTGACCCGGCGGTTCGCGAATCGGCGGTGGCCATGGGGCTTACGGAATTTCAGCTGCTGACGATGGTGGAACTGCCGCTTGCAGCGCGAACCATTCTGGGCGGCATCCGCATCGCCACGGTGACCACCGTGGGCACCGCCACTATTGGCGCGCTGATCGGGGCGGGCGGGCTTGGCGTGCTCGTGCTACGAGGGATCGAAATGGTGGATCCGCAGGAAATACTGGCTGGCGCGATTCCGTCCGCAGTTCTCGCGCTGGCTGCCGACGGAGGACTGGGCTGGATCGAACGAAGGCTGGCGGCCTAAACCGGGCTGGCCTCGCGGCCAGCGTTGAGCACGCTAAAGGCCCGCTCCACAGTTGCGGGGCGACGATCACCGCTGCCGCGATCCTCCTGCTGGCCGGGTGTGGGCCGAGACCGATCGTTGTCGGCTCGAAAAACTTCACCGAGCAGATCGTGCTGGGCGAGGTCGTCGCGCAGCATCTCGAGAACCGGCTGCACGCGCGAGTGGAGCGGAGCCTCGGTCTGGGCGGGACGTTCGTGGCGCAGCAGGCGTTGGTGGCCGGATCGATCGACCTCTATCCGGAGTACACGGGGACGGCGATCACAGCAGTGCTGAAGCTGCCTCCCGAACGGGACGCGGGAAAAGCGCTCCGGATCCTGGCCTCAGAATACAAACGCAGATTCGGGGCCGACTGGATGCCGCCGCTCGGGTTCAACAACTCCTTCGCGATGGTCGTGCGCGGAGATGCGCAGGAGCGAACCCTGAGCGAAGCGGCGCGCCGGCCGCAGGCGTGGCGGCTGGCGGTCGGCTACGAGTTCGTCAAGCGGCCGGATGGGCTGAAAGGACTACTGGCAACTTACGGCCTGCGGCTGGATGGGGGACCGCGCGACATGGATCTCGGTCTGCTGTATCAGGCGCTCGAGCGGGGCGCGGTGGACATGGCGGCCGGCAGCGCTACCGATGGTCTGATTCACGCCATGCATTTGAAGGTGCTGGAGGACGACCGCCATTATTTTCCGCCCTACGAGGCGGCGCTGGTGGTGCGCGGCGACACGCTGGCGCGAAACCCGGGCCTGCGCACCGCGCTCGCGGAACTGTCCGGCAGCATTTCGACGGAACAGATGCGGCGGATGAACTACCAGGTTGACGGTCAACACCGCCGGGCCGCGGAAGTCGCGCGGGATTTCCTGCGCTCTCTTTACGGAGCGCGAACGCCGACCTCATCGAGATGAGCGAGCAGGTCCGCGGGATCGAGATACACGCGGTACGCCCCGGCGCGTTCCAGTTCTTCGGAGCCGTAACCGCCCGACAGCAGCCCCACGCCGAGCGCGCGGGCGCGGCGGGCGGCCAGCAGATCCCACACGCTGTCGCCGACGACGACGGAATGCTCGATGGGGACGCCCAGCTTACGCGCGGCGGCGATGAACAGATCCGGGTCGGGCTTGGCGTGAGTGACCTCACCGCGCGTGACCACCGGCACGTTGCTGGGCACGCCAAGCATTTTCAACGTAAGCTGCGCGCTCTCCGGGCGCCCGCTGGTGGCGATGGCCCAGGGCACCGACTGCGCGGTAAGCGCGGACAGCAGCTCGCAGGCGCCGGGAAGCGGGCGGACCTGCCCGGCGTAGCGCTCATAAGCACGGGCGTGATTGTTCTGGATTTCCTCGGCCTCCTCAGGGCCGATGCGCCGCCCGGTTTCGCGGCCCAGAGCCTGGGTGAGCAGGCCGCCGCTCATGCCGATGCGGCGGTGAATGCGCCACACCGCGAGAGACATGCCCGCCTGCTCGAGCGCTTCACGCCAGGCGAGCACGTGCTGGTAGACACTGTCCACCAGGGTGCCGTCGAGATCGAACAGAAACGCGGTCTCCATGCCCTATGGCACCACGGCGAAGCAGAAGGAGGTATTGGACCCGGTTGGCGAGAGGGCGTACTCACCGTTTTCGAGCGTATCGGCGACGTCGATCTGATACAGTCCTTGGCCGAGATTGCGTACGGATAAATGGAACGGCTCCGCCTGATGTTTGCCGATGACCACCTGGCGGGCGCCATTCACTACCTGGAACTGAAAAAGCTGAAGCGTCTCGGGCGATACCGTCTTCGACAGCAGAATGAAGCTGGGCTCCGCTAAAGGCGTTTTCGCGGGCGACGAAGCGCCCGGCACCGTGTAGATCGTATTCTTCTTCTGGTGCGACTCGGTCGCCTCAGCGACCTCGGTTTGGATCAGATTGCCGGCCTGAATGAGGTAAGGGACATCTGCTTTCTCGGGTTTCGGGCCAGCGTACTTGTCAGCCGCGGCGGCACACACGCACAGGGCAACCGAGCAGAACAGCAAGCTGCGCAGCATAGCTCGCATTGTAGCGGGATTTCACGCCTGCGCGCGGATGTCCGATGAAGCGCGCTGCTCGATGGCGGCAAGTAACCTTTCCAGTTCCGGCTTCTGAACCGGGCCGGCCAGGACCTGCACGGCGCCGCGCAGAGCGCGGGCGATGTCAGGCTTGCGGCCGTTGGTGACCAGGATGAACTCGCCGACATGGGCATGAACGCGGTCATACAGCTCCGTCCACCCGAGGCCGGGGAGTCGCATCGCAGTGATGACCACGTCGAAGCGCATGCGTTGCGCCAGGTCGATCGCCTCTTCGGCGCTGTTAATGGGGACGGCGCGGTCGCCGAGTTCGCTGAGCATGCGGATGAGCTCGCGGTATTCTGGCGCCTCCGGCCCAACCACCAGGGCGGTGAGTTGCCGGCCGCGCGACGGCTGCGGCAGAACACCAGGAACCTGGACGGGCGCCGCCTCGAGGGCGGGCAGTTCGATATCGAACCGGGCCTGAGACGCTGAGGCGCGCATCAGGCGGACATCCCCGCCATGATTCTGAATGATTCCACGGCAGACGGACAGGCTGAGCGACCCGCGGTTGTCGCGATCAGGCTGAAAGGGGTCTCCGGCCGCCATCTCCGGCTTACACTGCCACGCAATCTCGACCAGTACGCGAGACGCAAGCAGGGAGGTGCTTACCATCACCGCTCGCGTTCTGGCTTCAATCACGCACCGCTCGGCATATGCGAGCAAACTGACAATGGCCTGCTCGAGATGTCCACGTGAGCCGGAAACCGTGAGTGGACGAGAGGAGAGCTGATACCGCAGTTCCACTCCACGGGCACGGCAGTCCGCAGTGCGGTAGGCCAGAATGCCGGATACCACGGCGCTGAGGTCGACCGGCTGCGGTTCGGCCATGTCGTTGTCGGTGAGCGCTACCAGACGGCGGACGATGTCGCAGGCGCGGTGCGACTCCAGAATGAGCTCGTCGACATCATCGGCATCAAAAGCGCGGCGGCGGCGCATGCCCTCAGCAATCTGGCGAACTGTCTCGAGCGGGGTTCGCAGCTCGTCCGCAATACCGGCCATCAACTGCCCGGCAGCGGCCTGCTTTTCGCTCCGAAACAGGCGTTCGCGCACCGCCTGTTGGTCCTGAAGCCGGATGGCGGCGGCGATTTGATTCGCCAGGTGCTGCGCCGACGCCTGGTCGGTGGCGCTGAAATCGCGAGCCCCGCGGGCATCCTCCAGAACCAGAACACCCGCGGGTTCGCCGCGCGCGAACATGGGCGTGAACATGACCGAACGCGGGCTGTCGTCCGACAGCTCGGCGCGCAGAAAGGAGCTGCGGCGGGTGTCGGAGATTGCAATGAGGGTGCGATTCCGGAAACAAAGGGCGGCGCCCTCGGTGGAGACCGAGGACGGCGGAACGGGCCCGGATGGACCCGGTGGCGAAACCGGCCGAAGCGCCGATGCGGCGGGATCGTGAATGAACAGACGCGCGGTAGTAATGCCCCGAATCGAAGGCAGAACGGCGTTCAGCAGACGCACGATTTCCGCCGGCGACGCCGCCTCGAGGATACCCTCGGCGAGCTTGTTCAGAGCGCGGGTGATGTCGTTTTGTGTCTTGATGCGGCGCTCGCGCAGCCACCACATGCCTACAGCACTGGCGATGGCGAGCAGCGCCGCAAGAACCTGCACCGGTTGCAGGGTTCGCGCGCCGGAATGCAGCGCGACGAAGCAGGGCGGACCGGCGGCGTTCAGCAGGATGTGGCCTGAAGCCATTTCTCCAGCCCCGGATCGAGAAAGTCCCGGACGATCAGGTCCACTCGGTCCAGATCCATGGTGTGGGTGCCGACGCCGACGACGCGCATACCCGCTGCGCGCGCGGCAGCGACTCCGGCGGGGGAGTCCTCGAACACGATGCAGGATTCGGGGGGCATTTCGAGCAATTGCGCGGCCCGCAGATAGATGTCAGGCCACGGCTTGGGACGGGCCACCTGATGGCCGTCGACTATGGCCCGAAAGCAGCCCCGCAGTCCGGCGGCGTCGAGGACGAAATCGATATTGGCGGGCTCGGCGTTCGAGGCGACGGCCATGGCAGCACCCTGGTGTTTTCGCAGGAAATCCTTGATTCCGGGCACTATATGTTCTTCCAGCCGAGGCCCGATCATTTCCCGGAAGAGCCGCTCTTTGGCGGCGCCGTGATCGAAGATCTCGCCGGGACTCAGCTCACGGCCGATGAACTCGACGACGATCTCGTCGTTTCTCCGTCCGTGCATCCGGACCTCCAAATTTTCTATCGGTTTGTTAAGCCGTTTCAAATAGATGCGCCATGCGTCGGTGTGCATGGGCATGGAGTCGATTACGACTCCGTCGAGATCGAAAATGAGGGCCGGGGGCACGTCAACCGCTGCTTCGCGGGGGTGTTCGCGGCGTAAAGACGGCCATATCGCCAACACGTTCCTGTTTCATCTGACCGCCGACCTGCAGGGATTGGCGGCTGAGGAGCCACAATTCGGGCAGGATCTCGGCGACGATGTCTCCATGGCAGAATACGCGTACGACGGCGGCCTCAGAGACGACCACGGCGGCGGCTCCGGTGGATAATGTGATGCTCGCGGCGGCAACGTGGCGGCTGCCCAGCCCGAGGCGGACCGGCACGGAGCCGGCGGAGGCATCGAGGTAACGGCAGGCGGCCTCGACGAAGCCGTCCGCCGCGACGACGAACGCGCCATCGAGTTGCGCCAGCTCCTTGATGGTTCCCCTGAGGTTGGCATCTTTGAGACAGCGCGCGGAACGGGGATGGCAGGCCAGGGGATCCAGGATTAACGGCCGCGAGCGGGCCAGCACGGCGGCTTCGTCACCGATGGTGAATATGGTGCCTATGCGCCGCCCTTCCCTGCCCTCGCGGGCGATTTCCAGGGCCAGTTCGATGAGGGATTCCAGAATCGCGGGATCCCAGGGCGGCAACTGGCAGAGGACGCTTTCGAACATTTCAGGCTTTGGCGGTCCGCAGGCCCGCATCGGATGCCGGCGCGGGCTCCAGTCCCATTTTCGCCAGAACGGCGTAAACGACGAAGCCGGTTATGAAGCTGTAGAGGACGGCCGGCTGGGCGGCGTTCCTGACTTCCTGTGAAACGGGCAGGAACGGCAGAATGCCGACGATAAAACCCAGCGCCCAGGCGGCGTAGCCGGGAACGCTGACGCCCTGCCGCGGACCGGCCCACTTGCGGCCGGAGAGCAGGTAATCGGCGAGCATGGCCCCGCAAATTGGGCCGAAGGAGGCGCCGATGATGGTAAAGAATCCGATCAGGTTCTGCGCGACGCCGGTCACGGCCAGCGCGATGCCGACGGTGCAGCCAACCATCATGGAAGAAATGCGCTTCACGCCGGGAAGCATGGTGGAGAAGCTGTTGCCGGCGATAAATGCGCAGAAGCACGATGAGGGGATGGAGGTAATCGCGAACAGGAAGAACATGGCCGTCGCCAGCGTGCCTCCCAGCGAGCCAATGGCGGCATCGTAGGTGAAGGCCGTCAGGCCGGGGTGCAGCGCCTGAGCGCCAGCTACGGACAGAATGGGCAGTCCACCGGCGTAAATGATTGCGAGGGTGATACCCACGAACCCGCCGACACGAACGTCGGTTGCATTGCGGCTGTTCATACCGAAGTCGGCGCCGGCCGCGCCCGCGGTGGCGAAGAAGCCGATCACTGCCTGGAGCAGCAGGGCAAACGCAGCGAGCGGCGCGGCTTTGGCGGGATCGATGTGATAACTGCCGAGTCCACCCATAGTGCGCAGAAATACGATAAGGACCATCAGGAACGCGATGCCGTTCAGATACAGCGCGACTCGGGCGACGTACTGAATCCCTTTGGCGCCAACCCACGCCATGACATAGCCCCACACGATGGCTACGATGCTGAAGGCGAGGGTGCGCGGCTCGCCGCTCATGCCCAGCCCCGCCATTAGAAACTTCGTGGCGAAGAAGGTGGCCACGGCGAACCAGCCGATCTGCAGCAGGCCCATGAGCAATCCGGGCATGATGTACCCGCCCGCTGTACCGAAGGTCGAACTGCCGACCACGTAGAGCGGCAGACCGGTCTGCATGCCCAGCATCGCGGGCGCGTAGTAATAAAGGGCGTAGCTCAGGAGGCCGGCGACGGCCAGGGCCAGGATGCAGAGGCCGAGACTGGCGCGATCGATGGCGCCGGCCGCCAGGGATTGGTAAAACGCGACCCAAAGAAAAATGCCGGCGTATGTCGGGGCGGTGTTGACATACCACGGCGCGCGGTTCGAACGTGGATTGGGCGTCGTTTTGGCGATGTAGTCAGGCAGCATGGCGCCCTGTATCCTATCATCGTCCGGTGAGACGCCGCTAAATGGCAGCGGCCGCGGGATTCGGGACAGTCTCCTCCGGGGGATCTGCTTCGGACTTCATACCCACGCCCCAAAAAGCGAAGACGGCGCCGAACAGCAGGCTCATGGCGATATCGATGATGCCGGAGCTTTGGCCCGATCGCGCGTTGATAACGATGAATCCGGAGGACGTTACAAAGAGGTAAATGATCAGCAGGATCACGTGCAGCCTGACGTTCCGCGCTGCTGCATTTCCGAATCGGGCTCCGAGGGTGCGTGCGATGATCGCCGCCGCGGCAAGACCAACGGCAAAAGTGGAGGCAAGATAACGCCGGCTCCAGATCGCGAACTGGAGAGCGCCGTCCCACCATGCGTTGTCCAGCTCGGACGACAGCAGCGATACGATGACTCCGAGGGCCATCAATCCGCTGCCAATCATCGCCCACAGGTGGCGATCGACGGGAAGAGTGCCGGTCAGGCGAACCCACGCTTCGACCGCCATGGCGGCAAGACCCAGGCCGATGACTGGTTCGCAATACATCCACACGATCCGGTATGTATCACTGGTCACTTTGAGCCAGACGAGTGCAAGATACTGAGCGACAATCACGATGAGAAACGTCGTGAACGCTGGATAAGCGCGATGGAGGCGCAGCTGAAACGAACGAAAGAGAGCAAAAGCCGCCGCACCACAACTCAGTGTCCAGCACAGACGCAGGATGCCGGTGAGTAAGGTCATGTCGCGGGCCGTGGAGGGCCCGCGACACTGAGCCTATTACATGTTAGTCAGCGGAGTCAACCAGCTAGCCCTTGCTCCTGGGGTCGCATGTTGGGGGGCAGAGTGGAACCGGCGCCTGCTGCATCACCGGTTTGGGAGGCACGGGGTTGCTGGAATGGATAATCTGACCTGCGACCACCAGGCCAGTAATAATCGAGGCGAAAACCAGAGCTTTTTTCAAAAGGCTCTCCTTTCTGTTCTATGAAACTAGAAGTTTCATTCAGCAGGATGAGCCCGGACACGCTGCCTGGTCCAGAACTATCGAAAAACCGGTACTAAGTACTTCTATTACGAAATGCGCTGCAGTACTTTCGCGCTATTCCAGATATAAAAATGCTGGAGTAAATTAAGGCAACCACGAGGCCGGCCCGGACCGATGATGTCACCTCCCTTATGCGCGTCGGTTCGGGCCTCGGGAAATGACGTGAGTTAGTGGACTAAGTGGTGCTCAATAACTGGCGCTTGTGCACCTGCCATTCCTCGGTGGGGAAGACCTGGGCGCCGACTTCGATCAGCCGCGGCAGCATATCGAACACGGACGCGGCGTTCCACGGAGCGCCGGCGCGCGTGCGGTGGCCGCGGCGATTGAGTTCGATGGCGATGCGGTCCAGCTTGGCCTCCTGCACGATGAGGCTGAGCATGAGCAGGAGGGCGGCTTTTTCGCTGGCCTCTTCGGCAAGGCCGCTGCAATCGGCGGCGACGGTCAGGCCGAACGGGATTTCACCGGACAAGGCTAGTTCCTCACGCCAGGCCGGTCCCTCGGTACGCCTCTCCCAGGTCACGCCCACAACGCTCCAGCCCTCGGCGCGGCGGCGTTCGACCTCGCGCGCATCGGGCGGCCCAAGCACGGGTTCATACATCCGCTGGATTCTGGCCATGGCAGACCTCCTGTCCCCGCCTCGCGCACGGGCATTCTGTATTCCAACCTGACAGGCGGTGGATGCGTCGTTTGCAGGCTTATCTTTCCCGGACAATGTTCAATCGCGGGAAAACACCGTTCGCCCGTGGCCAGACGTAACGCTGCTGCTACACTGGGGCGGAAATGAAACGACTCTGCCTCATTCTGGCGATGCTGATCTGCGCCGCCGCCCCACTGTTGCGAAGCCGTGGTCGAAGTCCTTTCAGCGGCCGCTGGGACCTGACCATCACGACTCCGCAGGACAAGTATCCGTCGTGGCTCGAGTTTACTGATAAGGAGGGGGCGCCCGAAGTGCGCGTGGTAGGACGCGTAGCCAGTGTGCACAACGCCGCCGATGTGAAAGTGGACGGATCGCGCCTGTCCTTCACCACCTCAGAGTGGTTCGGCAAGCCGATTCCAGTTTCATGGGAGATGACTGTGGCGAGTGGCCGCATCACCGGCACTCAGAAGCGATCCGACGGGGTTCAGGGCACAATTGAAGGCAGGCCCGCGCCCGCGCTGGACCGTAAACCGCCCGCCGCATGGTCGAACCCGGAGCCGTTGTTTGACGGCAAAGACCTGAATGGCTGGGAGCCGGACAACGCGGCAGAGAACCACTGGAAAGCGGAACACGGCGAACTCGTGAACGAGAGCGCGGGAGCAAACAACCGGACGACGCGCAAATTCCAGGATTTCAAGCTGCACATCGAATATAACTGCCCCGAGGACGGCAACGGCGGCGTGTACCTTCGTGGCCGCTACGAGGTGCAGGTGGAGTACGAAAAAGCGGGCCAGAACGACCGGTATCACTCGATGGGCTCGATCTACGGATTCCTTGCGCCGTCGCCGGTTCTTCCGAAGAAACCCGGCCAGTGGGAGAGCTATGACATTACCCTGGTCGGACGCCACGTAACGGTGGTGCGTGATGGCGTGACCACGATCGACAACAAGGAGATACCGGGAATCACGGGCGGGGCGATCGACAGCAACGAAGCCGAGCCCGGACCACTTTACATTCAGGGCGATCACACCGGCGGGATGAAGTACCGCAATATAACGATTGCGGTGGCGCAGAGGTGATGGCTACGCCTTGATGAAGATCAGCGAGACCGAGTTCATGCAGTAGCGCAGGCCGGTCGGCTGGGGTCCGTCGTTAAAGACATGCCCGAGGTGTCCGTCGCACTTGGCGCAAAGGACCTCGGTGCGGGCCATGCCGAGCGTGAAATCGCTCTTCTCGTGGACGTTCTCCCGCGCAATGGGCTGCCAGAAGCTGGGCCAGCCCGTGCCGGACTCGAACTTGGTCGTCGAGCTGAAGAGCGCATTGCCGCAGCACACGCAGCGGTACAGACCCTTTTCGTGGTTGTCCCAGTAGCGGCCGGTGAAGGCTCGCTCCGTCCCGGCTTTGCGTGTCACCGCGTATTCTTCCGGAAGAAGCTGCTTCTTCCACTCGGCGTCCGGCTTGACGATCTTCTGCACCTCCACTTCGCCTTCACGCCGGCCGTCGTCGGAGAAGAGC